>JAIRLE010000026.1 GCA_031259605.1 Zoogloeaceae bacterium | reverse complement strand
GACGCGCTCGCCTTCCGGCGAGCGCAACGCCACGTCGAGTAGCGGCAGCGTTTCCCGATGCAGCCCATCGGCATGAAGCTGGCGCAGACAGGCTACCGCATGGCCGCTGGAGAGGAGTTTGAAAAACTCGTCGAACAGGCGGGCGGCGGGCACGTTTTCCAGCAAACCCGCCATTTCCCGGATCGGACGCCGCGCCGCCGGATCGATCGCCAGACCCAGCCGTACCGCCAGCCGGATGGCGCGCAGCATGCGCACCGGATCTTCGCGGTAGCGCGTCCTCGGATCGCCAATCACGCGCAGGGTCTTCTGTTTGAGGTCGGCGACGCCGTGGTGGTAATCGAGAATCTGCTCCGTCGCCGGATCGAAATACAGCGCGTTGATCGTGAAATCGCGGCGGGCGGCATCCTCCGCCTGCGAACCGAAAACATTGTCGCGCAGTACCCGTCCATGCGCGTCGGTCTTGGCGTCCTCGCCCAGCACGCCGCGAAAAGTGGTGATCTCGACGATTTCCTGCCCCATGTAGGCATGCACGATCTGGAAGCGCCGCCCAATGAGACGCGAACGGCGCAGGCAACGCCGCACTTCGTCGGGCGTGGCGTTCGTGGCGACATCGAAATCCTTGGGCGTGAGCCGGGCGAGCAGGTCGCGCACCGCGCCGCCGACCACATACGCCTTGTAGCCGCGTTCGGAGAGCGCCGCGCAGACGCGCCTGCTGCCGGAGCTGATCTGCTCGCGGCTTATGCCGTGACTGGAAAAGGCGATGACCGCGGGTTCCCTTGCGGCCAGCTCGTTATCGCGCTTGAACACGCGGTTGATGAATTTACGCAGCATGAATATCCAGAACATCCAGAAAACAGAAAAGGGAAATCAGCACAGTGTCATCGTCTCCCAGCCGCGTTCGGCGGCGATTTTGGCAAGCCGCGCGTCCGGATTCACCGCGACGGGATGGCGCACCTTTTCCAGCAGCGGCAGATCATTGTGGGAATCGCTGTAAAACCAGGTATCAGTAAAACTGCCCCAATACAGCCCCTGCGCTTCCAGCCAATCCTCCACCCGCGCCGCCTTGCCCGCCTGGAACGCCGGAATGCCGCGCGCCTTGCCGGTAAACGCGCCCTGCGCACAGGCAGGGATAGTGGCAATCAGATGCGGGATGCCGAATTCGCGCGCGATGGGACCGGCGACAAAACTGTTGGTCGCCGTAACCAGGGCGCAGAGGTGTCCCGCGCGCCGGTGTTCGTCCACCTTCTTGCGCGCAGCCTCGCCGATCATCGGGCGCACCTTCCTTGCCATGAATTCCTCATGCCAGGCATCCAGCGTGGCGCGGGGATGCGCGGCGAGCGGCACCAACTGGAAAGTGAGGAATTCATCCATATCCAGCGTCCCCGCCTCATAATCGGCCATGAATTTCCGGTTTTTCGCGCGTTGCGTCTCCCGCGCCAGCGCGCCTTTCCCGATCAGGAACTCCGCCCAGGCGAAATCCGAATCGCCGCAAAGCAGGGTGTTGTCCAGGTCGAAAAGCGCCAGCCGCATGTTCAGGATTCCGGCATGGCCGCGAGCACTTCGCGCAGCAATGGCAGGGTAATGGGGCGCTTGCGTTCCAGGGAATAACGATCCAGCGCCGTCACCAGGGAAGAAAGGGTACGCATGTCGCGCGAGGCGTGACAGAGCAGATACGCCAGTCCTTCCTGCGAAAAGGGCATGGCGCGATCTTTGGCCTGCGCCGCCAGCGCCGCCAGTTTTTCGGCGTCGGAAAGCGGCGTGAGCCGATAAATCAACCCTTGTCCCAATCGGGTACGGACATCTTCGCGCAGCGCAAGATGCAAGGGCGCGGATCGCGCCGCGCACAACAGACGCCCGCTTCCCTCCATGCGGTTGATGCAGCGGAACAACGCGCCCTGACCCACGGCATTGAGCGCCTCCACATTGTCCAACGCCCAGTCTTGCGCCGTTCGCGGGCGCATCTCCAGCGCCGGATCCTGGCGCGCGTCCAGATAGAAAACCCCGCTGGCGCGCAAAAGATGCGTCTTGCCCGAACCGGCATCGCCCCACAGCAAAAAACAGTGGCCGCCCGCGCCCGCATCCCGCCACATCCGCAGCGCCGCCAATGCCTCCTTGTTGCCGCCCGGCACGAAATTATCCAGGGAAGGCGGCACTTCCGGCAACAGATCAAGCAGCAATTGACGCATGGTGACTCACAAAGCGAAATTGTCGATTTTAACAGAGTCCTGGCGGACAGCAATTCAGGGCGGGAGCAGCAAAAATTAGCGACAGCCCTTCAGGGCTGTCGGTCAAACTCCATTGGGAAGGGTTCTCTCCCCTCGAGAATGGCTACGGTCGAAACCCCGGCCGCGGCCGGGGTCTCAATCTTCGCGCCTTTCTTACGGGCGGGGTTTCAAACCGGAGTTGGTTTTACGATGAAGACCAAATGGGGCAGTTGCAACTATCGACGCGCGCATATCCGGCTCAACACGGAATTGGTCAGAAAGCCTCGTGACCTGCTCGAATACGTGATCGTGCACGAGATGATCCATCTGATCGAGCCGACGCACAATGAGCGTTTCATTGCCTTGCTGGATCAGTTCCATCCCACATGGCGGGAAGCACGAGCGGAATTGAACGCGCTTCCGTTGGGGCAAGCGGCCTGAATGCCTCGCGCGGTTGGCGGCGACATATTGCCGTTCTCGCCGTTCTCCGCGTCCCGGAACGCGCCTTCAGGCAAACTCGAAAGTTCCAGGATGGCCGGACGCGGAGATTTCTACTTTGCATTGACGCGAGGATGCCGTCTGCCAAGACTTACCAAGCGGGGGTTTCCATGACGGCGGAGGGCGGCGGTTCGGGGATCCATGTGCCGCAGGCAGCCCAGAGGGCAAGGGCGGCGACCGCCAGCGCCAGCAGCAGCGCCGGAATGCCGGCGTCTTTGGCGGGCAACGATGAGGCGTTTTCCGGGACTTCGGCGCGTCCGGTAATCATGGGCCGGAGCAGATCGTGTTTTTGCACGAACTTGTAGAAGACGATGGAGACCACGTGCAGGCCGATGAACGCGAGCAACACGTAGGCGAGCGTCTGGTGCCAGCCGGTGAGGCGCACCGCGAGATCGTCGCCGACAAGCGCGGAGAGTGGTCCGTGAAAACTGATTTCGTCGAAGGAAAACAGTCCCAGGCCGGTTTGCAGGGCGGTCAGGAAAAGCAGGGCGAAGACGGAAAGCGCGCCCAGCGGGTTGTGTCCCAAGCCGCGCCACTCGCCTTTCAGGTAGGCGAGAATGCGGGCGGGCGTGGGAAAGAACTGCAAGAAGCGGGCATAGGTCGAACCGATGAATCCCCAGAGCACACGAAAAACGAGAAGGCCGACGACAAAAACGCCGATCTTGCCGTGCAGGGCGATGGCGTCATCCATCTTGCCGGTAATGAACAGCGCGGCGATGGAAACGACCAGCAGCCAGTGGAAAAGACGGGTGGGCAGATCCCAGACTTTGACGGTTTGCATGGAAAGCCGACTCCTTTCAGAAAATATGTTGTCGCGCTCAAACGCAAGCGCCATCCGCCGTCATGTTCGGGTCATTGGCCTTGACGGGCTTGATGAACTGTTCGCGCGAGACGCCCAGCCACATGACGATGGGCGAAGCGACCAGAATCGACGAGTAGATGCCAAAGCAGATGCCGATGGTCAGCGCCAGCGCGAAATTGTGCAGGGTTTCGCCGCCGAAGATCAGCATGGAAAGCACCACCGCCTGGGTGGATCCGTGGGTGATGACGGTGCGCGACATGGTGCCGGTAATGGCGCGATCCAGCACCTGCGCCGTCGTCAGGCCGCGCGTCTTGCGAAAAGTCTCGCGCACGCGGTCGAAGACCACCACGGATTCATTGACGGAATACCCCAGTACCGCCAGCACCGCCGCCAGCACCGAAAGCGAGAATTCCCACTGGAAGAAGGCGAAAAATCCCAGGATGATGGTAACGTCATGCAGGTTGGCGATGATGGTGGAGACGGAAAAGCGCCATTCAAAGCGAAAGGCCAGGTAGATCATGATGCCGACCACCACGAACAACAGCGCCAGCGCGCCATTTTCCGCCAGATCCTTGCCAACCTGCGGGCCGACAAATTCGACCCGGCGCAGTTCCGGCGGCGTGGCGGCGGTGGCGCTGAGCATTTTCAACGCCAACTCGCCCTGGCGCGCGGCATCCGGCGCGGCGCTGGCGGCAGCCGGGTCAGTGGCGGCGTCGTGCGGCACCAACGGCAGGCGAATCAGCACGTCCTGCGAAGAACCAAAATTCTGCACCGGCGCGTCGCTGTATCCGCCCTTTTCCAGCGCGGCGCGAATTTCGGCCAGCGGCGCGCTATCCGTGTAATGCACTTCCATCAGTGTACCGCCCGTGAACTCCACGGAAAAATTAAGCCCGCGCACAATCAGAAAAAAGACCGCCAGCGCGAAGGTGATCAGGGAAATGATATTGAACGCCAGCGCATGGCGCATGATCGGAATATCTTTCTTGATGCGGAAAAATTCCATGGTGGGGTTCCTTTATTTGGCCGTGCCGGGTTCAGGTTTCCAGACTTGACCGATGGAGACATGCGTGAGTTTGCGCTGGTAGCCGTAAACCAGGTTGACCAGCGCGCGCGAGACCGTGACCGCCGAGAAAATGGAGGTAAAGATGCCCAGACAATGCACCACGGCAAAACCGCGCACCGGGCCGGAACCGAAAATCAGCAGCGCCAGACCGGCGATCAGGGTCGTGAGGTTGGAGTCGAGAATGGTATCGAAGGCGCGTTCATAACCGGCGTGGATGGCGGCCTGTGGCGGCAGTCCGGCGCGCAGTTCCTCGCGGATGCGCTCGTTGATGAGCACGTTGGCGTCAATGGCCATGCCCAGGGTAAGCGCGATGGCGGCAATGCCGGGCAAGGTCAGGGTGGCCTGCAACATGGAAAGCAACGCCACCAGAAAAAGCAGGTTGGCGGTAAGCGCAATGCTGGAAATCAGCCCGAACATGCGATAGTAAAGACACATGAAGGTCACGACGGCGACAAAGCCCCAGAGGGTGGAATCGAAGCCCTTCTGGATGTTTTCCTTGCCCAGCGAAGGACCGACGGTGCGTTCCTCAATGATCTCCATCGGCGCGGCAAGCGAACCGGCGCGCAACAGAAGCGCGATGTCGTTGGCCTCGGACATCCGCATACTGCCGGAAATCATCATCCGTCCGCCGCCGATTTCGCTCCTGATGACCGGCGCGGTAACGACTTCGGCGCGACCTTTTTCGATCAGCAGAATCGCCATGCGCTTGCCGACGTTCTCGCCAGTAATGGCGCGAATGACGCGCGCGCCGGAAGCGTCGAAATCCAGATGCACGGCGGGCTGGCCGTTCTCGTCCACACCCGGCTGGGCGTTGGTCAAGCGTTCGCCGGTCAGCACCACCTGTTTTTTCAGCAGAATGGGACGCTTGCGCCCATCGCGTTCGTGTTCGGTCAACAGTTCGTCGCCATAAGGCAGATTGCCGCTCAGCGCCGCATTCAGCGCGCCAGGCGTCTCATCGACCATGCGCAATTCCAAGGTCGCGGTGCGGCCTATCATGTCCTTGGCCTTGCCGGTGTCCAGCACCCCCGGCAACTGCACCACGATGCGATCCGCGCCCTGCTGGGTAATCACCGGCTCAGCCACGCCCAGTTCGTTGATGCGGTTGTGCAGGGTGCTGATATTCTGTTTCAGCGCGTATTCACTGAGTTGCTGCAAGGCTTCCGGCCGCATGGCCGCCGTCAGGGAGATCGCCGCATTTTCATCCGCGTTGGCCGCCGCTTCCACCTCGGTCAGCGCCAGTTCGGAAAAACGATCCGCGATCAGTTCTCGCGCCTTTGCCAGTGTTTCCGCATTCTGGAAGCGCAGGACAATGGTTTTCCCCTCGCGGTCGATGCCGGCATAGCGCAGATCCCGGTCGCGCATCAGGGTGCGCAGGTCGGCGGAAATGGAATCCAGGCGGCGCAATTCCGCGCCCGGCATATCGACCTGCAAGAGAAAATGCACGCCGCCGCGCAAATCCAACCCCAGGTACATGGGCAGCGCGCCGATGCCGGTCAGCCACTGCGGCGAGGCCGAAAGAAAATTCAGCGCCACCACATAATCGTGGTCAGCGGCATCGGATGCGGGATTCAGCGCCTTTTCCAGCGCAATGCGCGCTCTGGTCTGCGCATCCTCATCGGCAAAACGCACCTTGATGCCGGTGGTGTCGACAAAAACACCCGTGTTTTCAATTTCCGCCGCCGCCAGGATTTCCTCGACGCGCGGCTTGAAGTTATCGTCAATTTTCAAGGTGGCGCGGTTGGAAGAAACCTGCACGGCAGGCGCTGAACCGAGCAGATTGGGCAGGGTATAGACAAAACCGAACAACAGGGCTGCCAGCACCGTGATGTACTTCCAGAGCGGATAACGATTCATGGAAAAAAAGCCTGAAAACGTGAAAACATGGGCAGGGTCAAGAAAGTCAGGGACGAATCAACGCGCCAGACGGGACGTCAGAGCACCGATTTCAACGTTCCCTTGGGCAGCGCCAGCACAATGGCGGCACGCTGCACCAGCACTTCCGCGCCGGAGAGCACTTCCAGCACGACATAACTTTCGCCCAGCTTGCTGACGCGCCCGGCCAGACCGCCCTGCGTCACCACTTCATCGCCTTTTTGCAGACTTTCCATCAACTGCTTGTGTTCCTTGGCGCGCTTCATCTGCGGACGAATCATTATGAACCAGATGAAAACGAATATCACAACGAAGGGCAGATACGCCATGATTCCGCCCTGGGGGGCGGCATTTGCGCCGGTCGTGGCGACTTCCTGCGCGTACGCGATGCTGATCATCAAACAACTCCTTTAGTCCAGGGACAAAACATGTAGAGCCGCGCATTCTAGCATTCCTTTACGCCTCCGTTCCCTGCCGATCCGCGTGAAAACGGGAGACGAACGCCGAAAAGCGTCCTGCGTCAATGGCGGCGCGCATTTCCGCCATCAGGGTTTGATAATAGTGGAGGTTGTGCACGGTGTTCAACATCGCGCCCAGCATTTCCCCGGCGCGAAACAGGTGATGCAGGTAAGCGCGGCTGAAATGCCGACAGGCGTAGCAGGCGCAGCCTTCCTCCAGCGGTCGCGTATCCTGCCGGTGCGCGGCGTTCTTTATCCGCACGTCGCCATGACGGGTAAACAGGTGACCGTTGCGGGCGTTGCGCGTCGGCATGACGCAATCGAACATGTCGATGCCCTGCCCCACCGCCGCCACCAGGTCTTCCGGCGTGCCGACGCCCATCAGGTAGCGCGGTTTTTCCACCGGCAGGCGCGGCGCGACGTACGCCAGGACGCGCGCCATTTCTTCCTTGGGTTCGCCCACCGACAGTCCGCCGATGGCCATGCCGTCGAAACCGATATCGTTCAGTCCCGCCATTGATTCGTCGCGCAGGCTTTCGTGCATGCCGCCCTGGACGATGCCGAACAGGGCGTTGGGATTTTCCAGTTGGTCATGCCGCGCGCGCGAGCGCCGCGCCCAGTCGAGCGACAGGCGCATGGATTGGGCTGCCGCCGCAAGACTGGCCGGATAGGGAGTGCATTCGTCGAAGATCATCGCGATATCCGAATTCAGCGTCCGCTGGATGTCCATGGAAATTTCCGGCGTGAGAAAGCGCCTGGCGCCGTCGATGGGTGATGAAAATTCCACGCCTTCGGCGCTGATTTTTCGCATTGCCCCCAGCGAAAACACCTGGAAGCCGCCGGAATCGGTGAGAATCGGCCTCTCCCAGCCCATGAAGCCATGCAGTCCGCCAAACTGCCGCAACACATCGACTCCTGGCCGCAGCCACAGGTGAAAGGTATTGCCCAGGCAAATCCGCGCGCCCGTTTCCCGCAACATCGCGGGCGTCATCGCCTTGACCGCGCCATAGGTACCCACCGGCATGAAGACCGGCGTTTCCACCACGCCATGCGCCAGCGTCAGGACGCCGCGCCGCGCCAGCGCGTCTGTGTTCTGGAGATAAAACCGCATTGGGGCCGCCCAAAAGGACAGGAAGCATACTACATGGCGTCCGTTCTCAGAACCTGTTCATCGTAAAACCAACTCCGGTTTGAAACCCTGCCCGTAAGAAAGGCGCGAAGGTTGAGACCCCGGCCGCGGCCGGGGTTTCGACCGCAGCCCTTCTCGAGGGGAGAGAAACCCCTTCCCAATGGAGTTGGACCGACAGCCCTGAAGGGCTGTCGCCAATTTTTGCTCGTCTCGGATTGTCGTGGGAAGCGC
>JAIRLE010000011.1 GCA_031259605.1 Zoogloeaceae bacterium | reverse complement strand
AAGAATGATCTCTTCGCCGGTTCGGACGCTGGCGGCGAGCGCGCGGCGGCCATCTACAGTCTGATCGGCGCCGCCAAACTCAACGGCATCGACCCCGAGGCCTGCCTGCGCCAAGTCCTCGACGGTATCGCCGAACATCCCGTCAATCGCGTGGCCGAACTCCCGCCCCGGAATCTCGCCACCTCAACCGCGGCAGATGACACCCCTTCCGCCTGATTCCTTCCATTCACACAATCCACGCTATTACAAGACGGTCTTCGCCGGACGCTTACTCCCCGCCAAATACCATCAGGAAGGTTCCCGCGCCCACGTCATCGGCCACCGCCACGGCTCGATTACCTCTTCCGGGGCATGACGGAAGCCCATTCGCTATCGGAAAAATCAGGAATCAGACCATACTCCTGACTTGCGCAAATTCCTCCGAAGCATTGAAGCGCACCAGTTTTTCCCAATCGATCGCGCCATTTTTCTTGCAAAAGACATTGGCGAAATCACGGGTAAAAAGGTTGATTTGCTGCGTGTGAGAGGCTTCGTAGGCGTCGTTTTTCTCTTTCGCCCTGTAGCCCAGCGGTTCAATGATTTCCGTATACAAATTGCGCTCGTTCGAGATGAATTGCCAAAATCGCTGTCCGCAATACTTGAAATAATCGCCCTTGTCCGGGTTGTTGTCCCGTCCGTAACAGCAGCCGTTGACCGCCACGATGTTCAGCCCGGAATTGCTGGTGCGCAATGTTCTTTTTGCGGCAAGAAAATCCGTTTTCATTTTGACGATCTGGGAACTGTTGCCCCAATTAGGTCCGGATTTGATGGCAACGATACAACGTCTGCCCGCTTCGTCATCAAACTCAAGGTCGATGCCCTTGATGCCGGATTTATAACCGCCGTAGACTTGTTGATTGATAAAAATGGCCAGCCCTTCGTCGCCAAACAGGGTTTCCTCGTTCGACGAAAGGTGAGCGTCGACCAACCCCCGGACGATCTGCTCGGAAGTCAGCGCGTTCTTTGCCCGGAACAGGTAAGGATTCTTGCGCTTCAGTACATTTTTCAGCTTCAGCCCTTCGAGACTTTTGATGCGTTTGTCGTGGAATTCGCCGATGTGCGCTTCCACATACCGGGCAATGTTTTCCGTATTGATCGTTTTCATGGCGCACACGCCTCCCGGTGTTCTTCCAGATCGAACAATGAGCGCTCGATGGGTTGCAAGCGGCAGCGCACCATATCGTAGTATTCCGGTACGATGTCGATGCCGATCGGGTGTCTCCGCATTCTTTTCGCTACGAACAGGGTCGTGCCGGAACCCATGAAGGGGTCCAGCACTGTGTCGTTTTCTTTGGTAAACAGTTTGATGAACCATTCCGGCAGGCTTTCAGGAAAGGCGGCGCTGTGTTTCTTGTTGCCGCACTCCGTTGCCAAGAGCAGGACGTTGGTCGGGTAGGCTTTGTCCCGCGTTAGCCAGTTGGAGATATTTTTTCCAAAGCCGCTGCCGACTTTCGAGTTATCCCGGGTTTTATCCGTATCCGAAAGGTTTTTGAGACGGGTATTGGCCCAGCCGCCCATTGGCGTCATTACAGCTTCCTGGTACATATGGAATTTTTTTCTTTTGTTGAATTGCAGAAGCCGCTCCCGGGCGTCACGGAAACGGTTGGGCCATTTACCGGGGTAGCAGTTCTTTTTGTGCCAGATGAATTCCTCCGTCCAGAGCCATCCTTGTTTGCGCATGGCGAGGATGAGTTCCATGACGTAGGTGCTGCGCTCGCCGTTTGTCACCTTTTCCTTGATATTCAGGATGAAAGACCCGATCGGTTTGAGTACCCGCAGGAGTTGTTCCGAGATGGGCAGAAACCAGTCCACATATTCGTCCGGCGGGATACCGCCATAGATGTTTTTTCTTTGGTCAGCGTAGGGCGGAGAAGTGACGATGAGGTCAACAGAATCGTCCGCGAGAAGACGCAGACGCTCCCTGCTATCGCCAAGATGAATGTCGGCTCTGATTTCCATGAGGTGAGTCTGTACTGAATTCAGTGGTTTTCAGCCGCAACCCCCCTCAAATCCCCAGCACCAGCCTTGCCGGGTCTTCCAAGGCTTCCTTGATGCGGACAAGGCCCAGCACCGCTTCGCGGCCGTCGATGATGCGATGGTCGTAGGAGAGCGCCAGGTAGTTCATCGGGCGGATGACGACCTCACCGTTTTCCGCCACCGGACGATCCTTGGTCGCGTGGATGCCCAGGATCGCCGATTGCGGCGGGTTGATGATCGGCGTGGAAAAGAGCGAGCCGAACACGCCGCCGTTGGAAATGGAAAACGTGCCGCCGGTCAGTTCCTCGATCGACAGACGGCCGTCCTTGGCCTTCGCGCCGAAATCGGCGATCTGTTTTTCGATGTCGGCCACCGAAAGCCCGGAAGCATTCCTCAAAATAGGTACGACCAAACCGCGTGGGCTACCCACCGCGATGCCGATATCCACATAGCCGTGATAGACGATGTCGCTGCCGTCGATAGAGGCGTTCAGGATGGGGAATTCTTCCAGCGCGGCGCAGACGGCCTTGACGAAGAATCCCATGAAGCCCAGCCGCACGCCGTGGATCTTTTCAAACCTTTCCCCATAATGCTTCCGGAGCGCGATCACGGCAGCCATGTTCACCTCGTTGAAGGTGGTCAGGATGGCATTTTCGTTCTTCGACTGGATCAGGCGTTCGGCGATTCGCGCGCGCAGGCGGCTCATCGGCACGCGCTGCTCGATGCGCTCGCCCAGCGCCAGCGGCGGCGCGGCAGCGGGCTTTACGGGCGCTGTTGCCGATATTGTCGATGCGATCGGAACGGCCTGCGCGGCCAGGGCGTCTTCCTTGGTCACGCGGCCTCCGCGCCCCGTGCCGGAGACCGCGGCGGCGGGGATTCCCTTTTCTTCCAGTATCTTGCGCGCGGCGGGACTGGCGGCGGAAGCGGCAGGAGCGGCGGCGGACGCAACGACAGCCGGAACCGGAGCGCCGCTTGCCGCCACGGCGGAGGTGTCGATGCGGGCGATCAGTTCATCGGCTTTCACCGTCTCGCCGTCGCCCTTGACGATTTCCGCCAGCACACCCGCGTCCGGCGCGGGGACTTCCAGCACCACCTTGTCGGTTTCGATGTCCACCAGGATTTCATCGCGGGCGATGGCTTCGCCCACCTGTTTTTTCCAGGCGACCAGCGTGCCTTCACTGATGGATTCGGAAAATTGGGGTACCTTGACTTCAATAATCATGAGGATTCCTTCGGGAATATTTGTAATCGATCTTGCCCAGCGCGGACTCGATCAGGGTTTTGTATTGCGCGTTGTGTTTGGCCAGGTAACCGACCGCCGGAGAAGCGGCGGCGGGACGGGAGACCAGCAGCAAATCCTGCTTCGACCCCATGGAACTCGCCAGGTGCTGCCGTGAGACAAACCAGTACCATGCGCCCTGGTTGCGCGGCTCTTCCTGGCACCAGACAATTTCCGCCGCCTTCGGATATTTCGCCATTTCAGCGGCAAAGGAGCTTTCCGGAAAAGGATAAAGCTGTTCAATGCGCACCAGCGCAATATGGCGCAAGTCGCGCTCGCGGCGCACGGCAAGCAGGTCGTAGTAGATCTTGCCCGAACAGAGCACCACCCGCCTTACCTTGTCCGCGTCCAGGGCGTCGATTTCGCCGATAATGCGATGAAAGCCGTCACCGGTCAGCGACTGCATGCTGGAGACGGCGTCCTTGTGGCGCAGGAGCGACTTGGGCGTCATCACGATTAGCGGCTTTCTCTGCTTTCTCAACGCCTGCCGCCGGAGCAGGTGGAAAATCTGCGCCGGCGTGGTCGGCACACAGACTTCCATGTTCATTTCGGCGCAAAGCTGCATGTAGCGTTCCAGCCGCGCCGAGGAATGCTCCGGCCCCTGCCCTTCATAACCGTGCGGCAAGAGCATGACCAAGCCGCAACCGCGCCCCCACTTGGCTTCGCCGGAAGAAATGAACTGGTCGATGACCACCTGCGCGCCGTTGGCGAAGTCGCCAAACTGCGCTTCCCAGATGACCAGGCCATTGGATTCGGCGGTAGCGTAGCCATATTCAAAAGCCAACACGCCTTCTTCGGAAAGCACGGAGTCGTAACACTGAAACCGCCCCTGCTTTTCCTGCAAGTGCGCAAGCGGATGCCAGGTGCCGGAATGCCACTCCTGCCGCTTCTGGTCATGGAAGGCGGCATGGCGGTGAAAGAAAGTGCCGCGCCCTATGTCTTCGCCGGAAAGGCGCACGCCATAGCCTTCGGAAAGGAGCGTCGCGTAGGCCAGGTTTTCCGCCATGCCCCAGTCGAAAGGCAGGTCTCCCTTGCCCATGGCGCGGCGATCCTCGACAATCTTCTTTACCCTCGGATGCAGGACAAAGCCTTCCGGAAAGGTAGTGAGGCGTTCGGCAAGACGGGCAATTTCCTGCACCGGAACGCGGGTATCGAAGGTCTCGATGTACTTCCTGGCGGCAAAACTTTTCCAGTTCTGCGTCTGGGCGCGCTTATAGCCGGAAAGGACGGGGTTGTAGAGCAAGTCGCCCTTGTCCAGATGGGCGCGGTATTCCTGGATCATGGCCTCCGGCGCGTCGGCGGCGAGACTGCCTTCCGCCACCAGCTTGTCGGCGTAAACCCGGCGTGTACCTGGATGCTCATGCACTTTCCTGTACATCAGGGGTTGCGTCACCATCGGCTCGTCCTGCTCGTTGTGGCCGAGCTTGCGATAACAGTAAATGTCGATGACCACGTCCTTGCCGAATTCCTGGCGATAATCGACCGCCAGCTTGGTCACCAGCGCCACCGCCTCCACGTCGTCGCCATTTACGTGGAAGATCGGCGCTTCCGCCATCTTGAAAATTTCCGTGCAATAGTAACCGGAGCGGTAATCGCGCGGGTCGGAGGTGGTAAAGCCGATCTGGTTGTTCACCACGATGTGGATCGTGCCGCCCGTGCCATAGCCGCGCGTCTGGGCGAAATTGAGTATTTCCTGGTTGACGCCCTGCCCCGCCACCGCCGAGTCGCCATGGATCAAGAGCGGCATGATCTTTTTCTTGCCGCCCTCGCCGTAACGCAGTTGCCGCGCATAGACCGAGCCTTCCACCACTGGATTGATGATTTCCAGATGCGAGGGGTTGAAGGCCAAGACCAGATGCACCGGCCCGCCGGGTGTGCCGACATCGGAGGAATAGCCGAGGTGGTATTTCACGTCGCCCGCCGAAAGATCAGCGGCCTTCTTGCCTTCGAATTCGGCAAAGAGCATGGAGGGCGGCTTGCCCAAGGTATTGACCAGCACGTTCAAACGCCCGCGATGCGCCATGCCGATGACGATTTCCTGCACTCCGTGGACACCGGCGACGCGCACCAGCTCATCCATCGAGGCGATCAGCGATTCGCCGCCTTCCAAGGAAAAGCGTTTTTGCCCGACATACTTGGTGTGCAGATAGCGTTCCAGCGTTTCGGCGGCGGTGACGCGCTCCAGGAGGCGCTTCTTGTCTTCCGCGCTGTAGGTGCCGCGGGCGCGGATGGGTTCCAGGCGTTCCTGTATCCAGCGTTTTTCGCGGATCTCCGTCAGGTACATGTATTCGACACCGATGGAACCGCAATAGGTCGCCTTGGCGGCTTCGAGGATTTTGGCAAGCGGCGCGTATTCACTGCCCATGCGCAACGAACCGGTACGAAACGGGCGGTTCAGGTCGGCATCCGAGAGCTTGTAATGCGACAGTTCCAGTTCGGGAATGAACGGGCGTTCCTTGAGTTTCAGGGGATCCAGGTCGGCGCGGCGATTGCCGAGGAACCGGTAGGCGTTGATCATTTGCAGGACGGCAACCTGCTTGCCGTCATCGACCGGCGCGGCGGACAACTGGCGAATGAAGCCGCCCTTTTTCGCCAGATCGGCAAAAGCCGCGATGACCGGCGCGTGCGGCAGGTCTTTTTCCACATAACCAGGCTGGCGCGCCAGCGCGTCGAAATACACGCGCCAGTCTTCCGGCACATTTTCCGGATGATCGAGCCAGGTTTCGTACAGGGTCTCGACAAAGGGCGCGTTACTGCCGTAAAAGAGCGAAGTTGTGAGTTTTTGTTGCATCATGCTTTTTTCCGCCGATGGCAATGGGGTTGAAGGGCAAGAGGACTATGCAAAAAAACGTCGTCAAGGAAGGCGCGCGCTCCGCCCGCGATCCTCCCCCTTGCGGGAGAAGGGAATCCCGCCGTGCCTTGCGCGCGCATTCCTTTGGGACTTCAGCGTTTTTCCAGCGGCACGACATCGCGCCGCGCCGTGCCGATGTAAAGCTGGCGCGGACGCCCGATTTTGTATTCAGGGTCGGTGAGCATCTCCTCCCACTGCGCCATCCAGCCCGCCGTGCGCGCCAAGGCGAAAATGCAGGTAAACATCGAAGTGGGAATGCCAATCGCCTTTTGCACGATGCCAGAATAGAAATCCACGTTCGGATAGAGTTTCTTCTCGATGAAATACTCGTCTTCCAAGGCGATCTTTTCCAGCGCCAGCGCCAGTCTGAACAGGCGATCGTTTTCCAGTCCCAGTTCGGTCAGCACTTCGCGGCAGACTTTACGCATCAGCTTGGCGCGCGGATCGAAGTTCTTGTAGACGCGATGACCGAAACCCATCAGCTTGAAGGGATCGTTCTTGTCCTTGGCGCGTTCGATGAATTCGCCGACGCGGGAAACGTCGCCGATTTCCTCCAGCATCTTCAGACAGGCTTCGTTCGCCCCGCCGTGCGCCGGCCCCCACAGGCAGGCGATGCCCGCCGCGATGCAGGCGAACGGATTCGCGCCGGAGGAACCCGCCAGGCGCACCGTGGACGTGGAAGCGTTCTGCTCGTGGTCGGCATGCAGGATGAAAATCACGTCGAGCGCGCGCGCCAGCACCGGGCTGGGCTTGTATTCCTCGCAAGGTGTGCCGAACATCATGTACATGAAGTTCTCGACATAGCCGAGATCGTTCCTTGGGTACATGAACGGCAGGCCGCTGTTGTACTTGTAGGCCATTGCCACGATGGTCGGCAGTTTGGCGATGATGCGGTTGAAGCTCATGTTGCGATGCTCGACCGCGGAAAAGTTCATGGCGTCGTGATAAAAAGCGGAAAGCGCCCCGACCACGCCGGTCATCACCGCCATCGGATGCGCGTCCCGGCGAAAACCATTGTAGAAGCGGGTCAACTGGTCATGCACCAGCGTGTGCCGCCGGATGGTGTTTTCAAAATCGGATTTCTGCGCGGCTGTGGGCAGCTCACCGTTTTTCAGCAGGTAGGCGACTTCCAGGAAATTGCACTGTTCGGCCAATTGCTCGATGGGATAGCCCCGGTACAGCAGTTCGCCCTTGTCGCCGTCGATGTAGGCAATAGCGGATTTGCAGCTTGCGGTCGACAAAAAACCGGAGTCATAGGTAAACATCCCGGCCTTGCCGCCCAGCGCGCGAATGTCGACGCAGTCATTGCCGTGCGTTGGCGTGAGCACCGGCAATTCAATGGTGTTCCCGTCTACGTTCAATATTGCGATGCGTTCGGATGTCATGTGTATTCTCCTGTTGTGGTCATGTTGAAGCAAAAGCGCCCCGGAAAACAGACCCGGGACGCGAGGCATGCAGGCGGATGAAATGCCGGAAAGCCAACATCCACCCTACCCTCCCTTTTTATCTGCATCCACGCAACATGGCGACAATCGACGCCAGGCGAGCATCTTCGCACTCGTCCCGGGCACTGATCAAGCGCCACAACGCCATGTCGTCGTAATCAGCAAGCTCGATGAAAGCCCGCTGCTCGGATTCGGAGAGTCTCCCAAAAGCATCTTCCAGGAAACGCCCCAAAACCATATCCACTTCCAGCATTCCGCGGCGGGTACAGCGCCATCGGAGACGCTCGATTTCGGCGCGTTCCATCAGACCGCCCGCGCCACCATCATATCCCGAATCTTGCCAATGGCGCGCGTGGGATTCAAGCCCTTGGGACAAACGTCCACGCAGTTCATGATGGTATGGCAACGAAACAGCCGGTACGGGTCTTCCAAGTTGTCGAGCCGCTCGCTGGTCGCCTGGTCCCGGGTATCGGCCAGGAAACGGTAGGCGGCAAGCAAGCCCGCCGGCCCTACGAACTTGTCCGGGTTCCACCAGAACGACGGACAGGAGGTCGAGCAACAGGCGCAGAGAATGCACTCGTAAAGCCCGTTCAATTCCTCGCGTTCCTCCGGCGTTTGCAGGCGCTCGCGCTCCGGCGGCGGATCGTTGTTGACCAGGTAGGGTTTGATGGAATGGTATTGCTTGAAGAATTGCGTCATATCCACGACCAGGTCGCGGATGACCGGCAGTCCCGGCAGGGGCTTCAGGACAATCGGATGTTTCAGGGAATCCAGTTCGGTGAGGCAGGCCAGGCCGTTCTTGCCGTTGATGTTCATGGCGTCCGAACCGCACACCCCCTCGCGGCAGGAACGGCGATAGGCAATCGTCTCGTCTTTGGCCTTCAGTTTGGTCAAGGCATCCAAGAGTTTGCGGTCGGTGGAATCGACTTCCACGGAAATATCCTGCATGTAGGGACGCTCGTCCTTGTCCGGATCGTAGCGGTAGATCCGGAACTGCATTGTGCGTGTCGTCATTTCTCTCTCCTCGTTTTTCGTTCTTCAATAGGACCGGGTCTTCAGGGCGACCGTCTCGACCGTGAGGGGCTTGAGGCGCACCGGCTTGTAGGCGACGCGGTTGCCTTCCCGATACCAGAGACTGTGCTTCAGCCATTCCTTGTCGTTTCTGCCGTTGGGGAATTCCGGCGTATCCGGCGCGTCGTCGCGCACGTGCGCGCCGCGCGATTCCTTCCTCGCTTCGGCGGAAATCATCGTTGCCTTGGCGACCTCGATCAGATTCTCGGTTTCCAGCGCCTCCACTCTCGCGGTGTTCCATACCAAGGACTTGTCCTTGATCTCCAGATTGCGCACCATTTTTTCGACTTCCAGGATTTGCGCAACCCCCTTGTGCAGCAGGTCGGCAAAGCGGAACACCCCGGCGTGATCCTGCATGGCGCGGGCAATCGCCTGCCGCGCCTCATGGACGCTCACGCCGCCCCGGCGCCGGTCGATGGCATCGATCCGCTCGCGAGCGCGGTCGGCGGCATCCTTCGGCAACTCGCGGTGCGCTTTGCCGCCCTTTAAGTCTTCTAGGGCGGAATCGCCCGCCGACTTGCCGAAAACCAAGAGATCGAGGAGCGAATTGGTGCCCAGGCGGTTCGCGCCATGCACGGAAGCGCAGGCGCATTCGCCCGCCGCGTAGAAACCGGGCACCACGACGTTCCCGCCGTCCGCGCCCAGCGCCACGACTCTCCCGTCATAGCTCGTGGGAATGCCGCCCATCTGGTAATGCGCGGTCGGCACCACGGGAATGGGTGCCTTGATCGGATCGACGCCCGCGAACTGGATGGAAATCTCACGGATGCCGGGCAGGCGTTTCATGATCTTTTCCGGTTCGAGTTGAGTAATGTCCAGGAGCACGTAATCCTTGTTCGGTCCGCAGCCGCGCCCTTCCTTGATTTCGGTGGTCATGGCGCGGGAAACCACATCGCGCGAGGCCAGATCCTTGGCGTTGGGCGCGTAGCGTTCCATGAAACGCTCGTTTTTGGCGTTTCTCAAAATGCCGCCCTCGCCGCGCACACCCTCGGTAATCAACACACCCGCGCCCGCGACGCCGGTCGGATGGAATTGCCAGAATTCCATGTCTTCGAGCGGAACACCCGCGCGCGCCGCCATGCCCAACCCATCGCCGGTATTGATGAAGGCGTTGGTGGAAAAAGCAAAGATGCGGCCTGAGCCGCCAGTGGCAAAGATCACCGCGCGGGCGTGGAAAATCACGATCTGGCCGGTTTCCATCTCCATCGCGGAAACACCGACCACCACGCCTTCGGCATCAAGGATCAGATCGAGCGCCATCCATTCGACAAAGAACTGGGTGTTGGCCTTGACGTTACGCTGATACATGGCATGCAGCATGGCGTGTCCGGTGCGGTCGGCGGCGGCGCAGGCGCGGCGCACGGGCTTTTCGCCAAAGTTGGACATGTGTCCGCCAAAGGGACGCTGGTAGATCTTGCCGTTGTCGATGCGATCGAACGGCATGCCGTAGTGTTCGAGATCGACCACCACTTCCACGGCCTTCTTGCACATGTACTCGATGGAATCCTGGTCGCCCAGCCAGTCGGATCCCTTGACGGTGTCGTACATATGCCAGCGCCAGTGATCTTCCTCGGAATTGCCGAGCGAAGCGGCAACGCCTCCCTGTGCGGCCACGGTGTGCGAACGGGTGGGAAATACCTTGGAGAGCACGGCGGTCTTCAACCCGGCTTCGGAAAGCTGAATGGCGGAACGCAACCCCGCGCCGCCCGCGCCGACGACCACCGCGTCGAATTTAAGAATGGGAACACTCATTTACAGTCTCCAGAGAATTGCGGCAATCCAGGCGGTATAGCCCGTCAGCGCCAGGATCGTCAGCACATGCAGGGTGAGACGCACACTCACCGGTTTGATGTAATCCATCCACAGATCGCGGACGCCAATCCAGGCGTGATAAAACAACGAGAGCGCGAACAGGAAAGTAAAGAACTTGACCGGCCCATTGGCAAAAATGCTGCGCCAGACCTCAAAATCCGCCGGTCCGAGCGCCAGAAAAACCGCCACGATGAAGATACTGTAAAAAGCCATGACGACCGCCGTGGCGCGTTGGATGATCCAGTCCTTGAGGCCATAGTGCGCCCCGACAACGATGCGATTGATCACAGCAGCACCCTCCAGCAAATCAACGCGGTCAGCGTCAGGCTGACGCCAAAGACGATCGCGGCGGAACGCCGCGCCGCCGCCAGGTCCACGCCCACGTCAAGATCAATGAACAGAAAGCGGATTCCCGCGCAAAAATGATGCAGGAACGCCCAGATCAGCCCCGCGAACAGCAACTTCGTCACCGGATGCGCGGCGACGCGGACAAAACACTCGAAACTTTCCGGCGAGGTCACACTGGCCTGGAACAGCCAGAGCAACGGCGCCAGCACCAGAAAAAGCCCCACGCCGCTGACGCGGTGGAAAATGGACAACACGCCCGGCAAGGGCAGTGAAAACATGATGGAAAACAAGTCCAGGTACTTCGGACGTTTCCGGATGCGCAACTCACTCATGGACATCATCCTCGAAGGTTCGGAAAAACCGGCGAGAAACCGCCGACAACCAGCACACAGCCAAAAGGCCAGTGATTATACCTTTGAAAAACAGCGCGCTTGCTTATTACACAAACACGCGAAAAACGCTTTCATCCAAGTTCATTGTAATAATGATGTCGCTCCGTCGTGTAGAATCCGCGCCGCCATTCCACCGGACGCTCCGCGTAGGTATACGCGCGCCGTTCCACGAGGAGCAGCGGCGCATCGGGCGCGACTTCCAGCAGTTTGGCCACGCTCGCCGCCGCCGCTACCGCCCGCACCCGTTCTTCGGCGCGAATCATGTGCACACCGAAGCATTGCTCGAAAAAACGGTAGAGCGACGTGACGGGGCCTTCCTGCTCCAACATCGCCAACGTCAGCTCGCCAAAAATTTCCGCTCGCAAGAACATCTGGTCAAAGACGACCGGACGCGCGTCAAAGCATAGCAAACGTTCGACCGCCACCACCGGATCGCCGGGTTGGATGACCAACGCCGCCGCCGTCGCCGCATCCGCCGCCTGTACGCCACAGGAAAGCGACCGGCTGTGCTTTTGCTGCGGCAGGCCATCGTCGGGACGCAAGCGCAAGAAACGGTAGCGGGTGTGCGGATCGCCATGCGAGGCCACGAAGGTACCCTTGCCCTGACGTCGCACCAGCAGGTTCTCGCTGGACATCTCGTCAATAGCCTTGCGCACCGTGCCCTGGCTCACGCCAAACCGCGCCGCCAGCTCCGCTTCGCTGGGAATCAACGCTCCCGGCTCCCATTCGCCCGCGCCCAGCGCGTCCATCATCAGGGTCTTGATTTGACGATAAAGCGGACTGAAAGTCGGCGAAGCCGCCGCCTGGCGAATAATGTGCGGAACGGAAGACGTATCGGACATGGCAACACATTACAACACAAAAAAACCCCTGCCGTCTATCTTATATAAGACATCTGTTATGCGTTTGCGCACCAGGAAGGCGGAGGAAGCTCCGCCGTTCCTGAGAACGTAGCGGCGAAGCCTTTAGAACCTGTTCACAATTTCCGCAAGGGCGCGCCTTGTCCCCAACACCCCGGAAGTTGAGCCGCACCCGGCGCTGGATGCCCTCGCCGCGCTGGATCCAGACAGCCTCAGCCCCAAAGAGGCACTGGATACGCTCTATCGATCACGAGTGAGATAAATAAACGGTTTTGCGAGATAAATGATGGGATGTGGCGGGATGAGGCGGGACTTGGCGGGATGAGTGTTGCAGAAACGCGACATGGGTTTCAGGGGAGATTTTCGGCGAGGAAGTGTTGCAGGATGTCGAGGACTGTGGTTTTGTCCTTCCCGGAGAGACCGAGGAAGGGACGGGCGGGGATGGTGACTTTTTTTACCAGGCGCAGGCTGCCGTCGCCGATGGGAATGGCCAGCGCCTTTTTCGTCTTCGGGCGGATGGTCGCGTCGAACTGGCGGGTTTGCGCGTACTGCCGGTTGGTACCGATTTCCACGCCAGCGCCGCCGTTCATGACCTGGTAGCGGATGCTGCGGGAAAGCTCGCCGGTGGCGATCAGCGGTCTTCTCGATGCCGACTGGTTGCGCGCTCCCCGTTCCATGCCACGCTTGTTGAGACTGCCATGATCGATGACGAAGGCATTCATGCGCTTGCCTTGGATCGGTTGTGTGGACGTCTTTATTTCCGGTGCCATGGCATGGTGCGGCGCTGTTTGGCATCTCAGCATTCGAGCCAAGAAGCGCACAAGCGAAAATCACGGTTACGGGGCGCTTTCAATCTGGATCAGCACGATTTCCGGGCGGCTCGTGGTGCGGACTCTCGGCCCCCAGGTACCCGCGCCCGCGGAAACCCAATAATGCGTCTGGCCGCGCCGCGAGTAGCCGTGCGCGTTTTCGTATATCCAGCGTACCACGAAATTGAACGGGAAAAGCTGGCCATTGTGCGTATGCCCGGAAAATTGCAGGAACGCCCCGACCGCTTCGCTTTCTTCCAGACGGAAAGGTTGATGATCCAGCACTATCATCGGCTGCTGACGTAAAATGGCGGGCGCGTCCGCCAAAATCTCCGGCAGGGTTTTACGCGCTTCGCCCGTGAAACGCTTGCGTGAATCGTCATCGCGTCCCACCAGCAACACCTTTCCATCCACATCAGCCCATTCGTCGCGCAGGATGCGAATGCCGCCCGCTTCCAGCAAACGATGGCTGTTCTCGGCATCGCCCGCGATATATTCGTGATTGCCCAACACGCCCCACACGCCCAGAGGCAGTTGCAGCCGCGCCAGATCCGCGCGCATCGCCCGCGTATCCAGACCGTGGTAATCGTCCAGAATGTCACCCGCCAACAGCAGCATATCCGGGCGCAAAGGCTGGATGGCGTCGATCAGTCTGGAAAAATATGCGGGCGATACCAGCCGCCCCAGATGTAGGTCAGAAAGCGCCACTACGCGCAAGGGCCGCGTTACCGCCGTTTCCAGACGCAGTTCGCGCACGCTCGGCTGTTGCGCATTTGTCCAACCCAGGAGCGAGACGCAAAACGCGCCGCCCATAACGCCAAGGAACGCGAGATTGCGCCAATGTGGCGCACGTTCCGGTGTAATGCGCATCCAGTGAAAAATCCGGTTGCAGCAGCAAAACATGCCCAGCAACACCAGTAAGAGCAGCGTATGCAGCACGAAGGAGAGCCAGAAAGTTCCCGCAAAGGCCATGCTGCGCACCCACGGTTCATTGCCTTCCAACAATCGCGCCGCCGGAAACGCCAGCGACAGCGCTACCGGCAGCAGGCAGACGCCCGCGCTCCATTTGCGCTTCCAGCCCATGCGCCGCAAATTCAGGTACAGACCCACAATGAGCGCGATGTTGATCGCGACATATACCCAGCGAATGATGGTGAAGATCGGCATTTTGATACTCGAAATCAGGAAGGCAGGACGCCGCTTTGCGCTGCGCACAGACGCCGCGCCGTCGCGTCGGCAGACTGGATGGCTTCCAGCGTGTCGGCAGGCATTGCGGACATCGCGTTCAATACGGCGTCAATGCAACGGAAAATGTCGGAAAAGGCAATGCGGCGTTCCAGAAAAGCAGCAACGGCGACTTCGTTGGCGGCATTCAGAATTGCCGGCGCGGTGCCGCCTGCCGCCAGCGCTGCGTAGGCCAAACCCGGACAGGGAAAACGTGCCGTATCCGGCGGGAAAAAGTCCAGACGCGCAGCTTGGAACAAATCCAGACCACTCACACCGGAAGTTACGCGTTCCGGCCAGGCAAGCGCGTGGGCGATGGGCACACGCATGTCGGGATTGCCCAGTTGCGCAAGCATGGAGCCATCCACATATTCAACCAGCGAATGCACGAGGCTTTGCGGATGCACGACCACCTCAATGCTTTCCGGCGGCGCGTTGAAGAGCCAATGCGCTTCGATGACTTCCAATCCCTTGTTCATGAGGGTTGCTGAATCCACCGATATTTTTTGCCCCATGGACCAGCGCGGATGCTTCACCGCCTGTTCCGGCGTGACCCGCGTGAGCGCCTCCGCCGAAAAATCGAGAAACGGCCCGCCGGAAGCAGTGAGCCATAGTTTATGGACGCCACTTTGCGTCCAATCGCCAGAAAAATCACGCGGCAGGCTTTGAAAAATCGCGTTGTGCTCACTATCGATCGGCAGGATGACCGCGCCGTTTTTCTTTGCCGTTTGCATGAAGAGCGCGCCTGCCATGACAAGTGATTCCTTGTTGGCCAGCAGGATTCTTTTCCCGGCCATGGCCGCCGCAAGCGCCGAAGACAAGCCCGCCGCGCCGACGATGGCCGCCACAACCGTATCGACACCCCGATCCGCCGCCACTTGGCAAAGCGCTTCCGGGCCGTACAGCACTTCGGTTTTCAGGTTTGAATCCCGCAGATCGTTTCGCAGACACGCCGCGTCTTTGGCGTCGCCCACCACGGCGTACTCCGGCTGGAATTCCCGGCACTGCTCGCACAGTCCTTTCCACTGCCGGTGGGCAGAGAGCGCGAAGATGCGGTAGCGCTCCGGGTGCAGACGGATAACCGCCAGCGCGCTTTGGCCGATGGAGCCGGTGGAACCAAGAATGGTGAGGGTTTGCGGGGGCATCCTGTACTTTCACAAATCCATCTGCATGAGAATGTCCGGCATGAGATCGAGCAGCGGGAGAAAACAAGGCAGCACCGCCATCAAGCTGTCAATGCGATCCAGTACGCCGCCGTGTCCCGGCAGGAGATTGCCGCTGTCCTTGACGCCCGCCTGACGTTTCAGGAGCGACTCGAAAAGATCGCCCAGAATGCCCAGGACGGCAAGCAGCAGCATGAACAATACAAAGAAAACGCCAGACAACCAGGGAGGCAATTTACCGTCGTCCATGCCGATGATGCCGATTGACGCCACTCCATAGACCAGAACCCCCGCCAGCGCCCCATAGACGCCTGCCCAGGTCTTGCCGGGGCTGATTTCCGGCGCGAGTTTCCTGCCGCCGAATTTTCGTCCGGCAAAATAGGCGGAAATGTCCGAAACCCAGACGAGACCCAGCGCCCACAGCAAAAGCCCCGGATGCAGGCCGCGAAAAACGATGAAGGCCGCCCAGGTCGACAGGATCAGACAGAACCCCAAGAAAAGCAGCGGGTATCGTCCCCACGCGGTCTGGCTCAAACGCCAGCGCCGGACGATCCAGAAAGGAACCACCAGGCACCAGAAAGGCACCGCCGCCACGCACAGAACCCGGTAACTCTCCGGGTTGAACTCATGCCGCGAAAACACCATCATGCCCAGACAGGCGAGCAGCATCAACGCGCTGAAAACAAGACGCCCGCGCATTTGCAAGCCCGCCAACCTGCCCCACTCCCAAGCGGCAACAACCGACACCAGCGCCATCAGCGCTTCCCAATACAGCGGCGGCAAATAAAAAATCGCGGCGATAAGGCCGATGAAGAGCACGATGGCGGTAACTATTCGTTGTTTCAACATGATCTACCCCGTTCGCAACTCACGATTACGCCTTGCCCAGCAAGGCTTTCATGCGCAATCCGTTTTTCCTGGCAAGCGGGCGCCAGAAAAAATGCCTGGCAAGAAACCCGAACAAAAATCGAGGGAAAGCAGGATTCAGGTAGCGGATTCCAACAGGCATGCCTTCCGGTATGCTGTGAGCAAGCGCAATCAATGCCCGTTCGGTTTGCCTGAATAGCCCATATGCGCCATGGAATTTTTTCATCACGCCGATGATTTCGCCCCCGCCTTGCCCGATTCCACCGCCGAATCTCACGCCTGCGCGCGCGCACCAGTTTTGCACGATCTCAAAAGCGATGCAGGTTTGCCGTCCCTCGTAAAAGCCGTTATTGATAATCGCGTAAACGGTCATCTCGCCGCAATCTTCGGCTTTCAGGCAATCTTCTAGCGCGATTAGCATCGAAAGCAGATTGGAGGGGAGCGCGTCAACATAAAGCGGAAACCCCATGATGATAACGTCATCCGTGGCAATTTCCCGTAAGACTTCCGTTGCAAAGGTCTTTCGCCCAAGGCGGCGGCGATGAATTTCATGGCCTGCCGCAATGTGCCGTACCAGCGCATCCAGCAATATGCCGGTATTGGAAGCACTCATTTTGGGGCTGGCGTTGATCAGGGAAATTTTCATGGCACGATGGTTTCAATGTCATCCGCCGTATCGTAAAAGACAACTTTCACGCTGCGCATCAACAGGTTGGCGCTATTTCTTTGCGCGAGCTTCCGGGCGGTTTCCTTTTCACGCACAGTGGTTTTTCCGTACAAGTGCGCCACGCAATCAAAGCGTCCATCATATCGTCCGGGATGCCGGGTTTCGCCATCCCGGATGGTGAAGTAAGGCAATATGAATGGAATGCTGCGATTCAGCACCTTGCTCACGAATGGACTATAGCCGCCATAAAAGCATTGGCTGACGAGAATCAAATGGTCGCATTGCGAAAGCAAAAGGCCCATGTTGGCGCAGTCATCGTGAAGGCTGCATCGCGCGGGGGTTTTTATCCAGCAATCGAAACAGCCCTTGCACGGGCATATCTTTTGGTCATCGGCAATGATGACCGTGTCGTCGCATAGGCCCCATCTTTCAGGATATTCACACAAATCGTGGATGAGCAGGCGCATCACGAAATCCTTACTGGCTCGTTTCTTTTCCGTCCAACTGCTCGCTCGTCCGTCCGAATCTGCGTTCGCGCCGCTGGTAGGAAGCGATGGCTTCTTTCAAGGCGTCGGCGTCGAAGGCGGGCCACAGGGTTTCGGTGAAATAGAATTCGGAATAGGCCAGTTGCCAGAGCAAAAAATTGCTGATGCGCTCCTCGCCGCCGGTGCGGATGAACAGATCCGGCTCCGGCGCGTAGGACATGGCAAGACGCGGTTCGAGATCGGCCTCCGTCCATTGCCCCGCCGCTTCCGGCTTTTGCGCGGCAAGTTGGTTCATGGCGTGTACGATGTCCCAACGCCCGCCGTAGTTGGCGGCGATGGTGAGCACGAGGCGGGTATTGTCGGCGGTCGCCGCTTCCGCCGCCCGGATGAGCGTCTGCAATTCCGGGGAAAAACGGGTGAGATCGCCAATCACCTTGAGGCGCACACCGTTGCGTTTCAGTTTCTTCACCTCGTTTTCCAGGGCGCTGACGAAAAGCTGCATCAGGCGGCTGACTTCCTCAGCGGGTCGCCGCCAGTTTTCCGAACTGAAGGCAAAGAGCGTCAAATATTCGATGCCCTGCTCGATACAGGCGCGCACCACCTCGCGCACCGTCTCCACACCCTTCACATGTCCGGCAACGCGCGGCAAAAAACGCTTTTTCGCCCAACGGCCATTGCCGTCCATGATGATGGCAACGTGCCGGGGCACAGGCCGGACTTCCGGCAATTCACGGGTGGCGCTGGTAAACATCAGGAAACAGAAAATGATTCGTCAAGGCTTTCTCCTCGTTCTGGCACAAGGTTGACTGCCGGACGAAACATTGACCTTGGATGACGGGAAACAGAAGTGCGGGATTGTATACTGGAAAACCTGGAAACCCAAACGGGTTGAAACGCAGATCCGCAGGCGGACAAGCAAAGCGCAATCCAGCAATCGTGAATTCCCAGGTTGAATATTCAGGGCGCAACCCAAAGCAGGGATTTCCGGAAACGACGGTTGCATGGATGAAAGACGCGGCGTTTATTGCGGCTGTACTGACAACAACCCTTCGGCAACAGACTCGAAGTCGTCTTGCCGGAACCGTCCTGGTTTGCGCAAAACGACCTTGCCCTGCGCGTCGATAATCAGGGTGAAGGGCAGGAGTTCCTTGTCATTGCCCAGCGCCTTCATCATGGAGACGCCTTGCTCGGGAGCCAGTATGACGGGGTAGGTCACGCCGTAGGCGGCGAGGAATTCGCGTGTCTTGATAGTGTCATTTTCCAGCGCGACGCCAACGATGGCGAGTCCCCGCTTTTCGTATTTTTTCCCCAACGCCATGAGTTCGGGGATTTCTTCCCGGCATGGCGGACACCAGCGCGCCCAGAAATTCGTGCGCCAGCAGAATTTCCTGTGCATCGGAGAAGCCAACCGCGTATACGGCGAAAACTGGCTTGACGCATGATGAATGAATCTCTGTTCCAATTGATAAAAACGCTCGCACGGGAAGCGGGGTGGTCTAAATGCCGGTCCAACGTCATTGGGAAGGGGGTTCCCTCCCCTCGAGAATGGCTGCGGTCGAAACCCCGGCCGTAAGAATGGGGTCTCAACCTTTGCGCCTTTCTTACGGGTGTGGTTTCAA
>JAIRLE010000193.1 GCA_031259605.1 Zoogloeaceae bacterium | reverse complement strand
CATCGCTATTCGGCCTGCCGTTGGGATTTGGCAGCTTCAGCCATTCGCGGGCAAGTTCGCCTGGAATGTCGAATGAGGCCGCCTTGGTGGTACCCATGAAAGAAACGCCTTTGTTTTCCGCAAGCTGCGTTGCTTTCGTCAAATCCAGCCCATCGCCCACCGTCAAATCCGCGTGAATCGTCGTTACCGCGTGGCCATCGAGGCGGGTTTCGCGGGCGGACTCTCCGAAGGCGACGAGCGAAACGCGAACGGCGGCACCGTCGTTTACCCAATCTTCGTCGCTCCATGCCTCCATGATGCGCGTGTCCCGCGCGATGGCTTCCAGCACTTTGCGATTCGCGCCGCCGCGTATCGAATTTGTGGCGACAAGTCCAGCGGCCTTGGCTTTGCCGTCGACGATCTGTTTTCTTGCCTTGTGGAACCAGTACGTCACCAGATCGACGCCGCCCGCGACTTCCGGCTCGAAGACTTTGCGCAGTCTTTCCACGTACTCATTGCCAAGCTCGCCGCGCATCATCTTGTTTCCCAAAAACGGCGGATTGCCGATGATGATGTCCGCTTCCGGCCATTCGGCTTCGCTCGCGTCCGCGTTCAGGAGCGCGTCCTTTCGCTCGATGCCGCCCAGGGGTTTCAAAATCGGATTGACGGCATGGGGATAGCCGTTCCTGCGGCTCCATTGGATGTCGCCGATCCATACCGTCACCCGCGCCAGTTCCGCCGCGAATTCGTTGATTTCCAGCCCCAGGATATTGTGCGGGCCGGTGTGCATGACCAGATTCGGGGACAGCCCCAGTTCTTCCGCTTCGACGCGGCTTTGTTTTTCCACTTCCCGCAGGGCATGGAGCGACAAATACAGAAAATTGCCGGAACCGCAGGCGGGGTCGAGAATGCGGAAATTTTCCAGGCGCAGCAAAAAGGCGTTCAGCAAATCCCGCCCCTCTTTCAGGGCGCTGTTGGGCTGCCCTTTTTTGGTATGGCCGAATTTCGGCGCGATTTTCCTGATTTCTTCCCTTACGGCTTCCCATTCGCGCAACAACGGCTCGAATACCAGTGGGCGGATGAGCTTTTCTATGGTGGCCGTATCGGTATAGTGCGCGCCCAGTTGGGCGCGGTTTCTCGGGTCCAGCCCGCGCTCGAAAAGCGTGCCGAAGATCGAGGGATCAATGCCGCGCCAGTCCATCCGCGCGGCGCCGCAAAGCGCGGCAAGGTCGGAGGCGGTGAGCGCGGGAATGTCGATTTTCTCGAAAAGACCGCCATTGAACCATTGAATATCATCGTCGCCATAGACGCCGCCTTGTTCCCGCATGGCCGAAAAGAGCCTGCCAACGCGCCCGGCGGCTCTCGCGGCATCTTCCCCCGCTCTTTCCAGCAAGCGGGTGAAGATGCCTTTGGGCAGCAAGGATTCATCCTCGGCAAACATGCAAAACAGGCATTGCATCAGAAAATGCGCCACCCGCTGCCCTTCCAGCCCGCGATCGCGCATGCCTTTCGCCAGATCGGAGAACCGCCCGGCGGCTTCCCCGGTAATGGCGGCAGTGGACTTTTCCGGACGCAACCTTTCCGGTTCCTCGAACACCCAGCGCAGTTTTTCGCGCGCGGCTTCATCCTTCAGATCTTCCAGCCGGATGCTTGTCACTTCATCGGGGTAGCCGGTAAAGGCGGTGTGAATCTCGATGATTTCCCGGTCGCAGACGATGAGAAGCGGCGGATTTTCGAGATTGAGGGCGTAGTCGGTGAGCTGCTTCAGCGCCGCCTTGAGGTCGCGTCCCGGCTTCTTGTTCTCCCAGCCGAAATGGCCGCGCTTCCAGACATCCGCCCAGCCGTCGCCGCCGCCCGCCTTCTTCGCGCCGCGCTCGAAACAGTAGTTTTCCGGATCGCGCGGCTTTTCCACACCCAGCAGATCGCACAGATCATCAAAATACGCCTGCGCCCCGGCGCGCTCGCTGAGATCGTTGTCCCGCCAGCGGGCAATGAAGGCTTCAGGGGTCATGGCGGAAATCAGAAGGAAGCGGGAATCAGGAATCGGGGTTTTTCCGGACACCGTGGACACGGGATACCGTTCAGTCGTCGTCCAGCGCCAGCGCCTGTTGTTGGCGGCTGATGAATTCCTGCATGCTGTCGATGCCGCGCATTTGCAGGATGGCGTTGCGCACGGCGGCTTCGATGAGCACGGCAAGGTTGCGCCCCACCACCACGGGAATGACCACCTTGCGCACATGGACGCCGAGAATTTCCTGGGTTTGCGCGTCCAGCGGCAAACGCGGGGCCTCCACGCCGGCAACGGGTTTTTGCAGATCGACGATGAGTTTCAGCTTCATCTTGCGCCGCGCCGCCGTTTCGCCAAAAATGGCGCGGATATTCAAAAGCCCCAGGCCGCGCACTTCCAGATAATCCTGCAACATGCCGGGACAGCGGCCTTCCAGCGTGGAAGGCGCGATGCGCGCGAGTTCTACCACGTCATCGGCCACCAACCCATGCCCGCGCGAAATGAGTTCCAGGGCAAGCTCGGATTTGCCCACGCCGGAATCGCCGATGATCAACACGCCCATGCTCAGCACGTCCATGAAGACGCCATGCACGGAAGTACTGTCGGCCAGACGCCGCGCCAGGTAGATGCGCAACTGGTCGATGACGGCGGCGCAGGGTTTGTCCGAGGTGAAGAGCGGCGTCTGTGTCGTATCGCAAAGGTCGCGCAGCGCCTCCGGCACGGGCAGGCCGTCGGAAACGATGAGCGCGGGCGGCAGAGCGGCGACGAGTTCGCCCACCTGCCGGGAAAATTGCGCATCGGAAACGCGCGCCAGCCAGGCGATTTCCGCCGGGCCGATGACCTGCAGGCGCTCCGGATGGATGAGGTTCATGTGACCCACCACGTCCGCGCCGTAGTTGCCGGATTCCTTGAGGCTGATATGCCGCTTGGCGGCAATGGCGATTTCCCAGTTCAACTCCAGTTTGTCGCGGTGGTCTTCAAAAAGCTGGACGAGACTGACTTCCTGCATGGTGGCGTTCCCGGAACGTTCAGACGTTTACGGCGGCAAAGACGGCGCGCGCGCTGGCGGCGTCCGGCGCGGCAAGAAGCTTTTCGCGGAAATCGCGCTCGGCGAAACAGGCGGCCAGCGCCGCGAGGATTTGCAACGATTCCTCCGTCGCCTGTTCCGGCGCAAGCAGGACGAAAATGAGCTGCACGGGACGCTCGTCCGGCGCGTCGAAATCAATGGGTGTGCGCGACCGGATGAACGCGCACAGCGTCTCCTTCAGCCCCTTGACGCGTCCGTGCGGGATGGCGACGCCTTGTCCCAATCCCGTCGATCCCAGTTTTTCGCGGGCAAGCAGATTATCGAAGACAAGGGCGTGGTCAATGCCGCAACTGGCTTCAAGGCATTGCCCGGCTTCCTCGAAAATCCGTTTCTTGCTGCTGGCGTCCAGATCCAGAAGAATGCGATCTTCCGGCAAGAGTAAGGCGATAGGGTTCATGATGATGGCGCCGGGACGCTTCTGCCGGAATCGATCTCCCGGCGGAAGCCTCCGGGCTACTCCGCAAGGTGACTGGTGACTTTGTTGCCGCGATGGTGATCGCCGAGTTTCTGCTTGTGCTTTTGCACCTGGCGATCCAGTTTGTCGCACATGCTGTCGATGGCGGCATAGAGGTCATTTTCGCTGCTTTCCACGAAAATTTCCCGCCCCGGCACATGCACGGTAACCTCGGCTTTCTGTTTGAGCTTTTCAACGGAAAGTATGGCGGTAATGCCCGTGACCCGCTCGAAGTGGTTGACGACAGGCGAGAGCTTGTTTTCCACATAGTCGCGCAATGCGGGCGTGACTTCGACATGGTGACCGCTGATTTGCAGATTCATGTTTTCTCCTTGTTTACAGTTACAGGGTCTTGCGTAAATTGACCGGCGGGATATTGAGCGCTTCGCGGTATTTTGCCACGGTGCGCCGCGCCACAACGACCCCTTGCCGACCTAGTATTTCGGATAATTGACTGTCCGACAAGGGTTTCTTGCCATCTTCCGCCCCGATCAATTGCTTGATCAGGGCGCGGATGGCCGTGGCAGAACAGGAGCCGCCGCTATCGGTGGACACATGGCTGCCAAAAAAGTATTTGAGTTCAAAAATGCCGCGCGGCGTGGACATGTATTTCTGGCTGGTAACGCGCGAGATGGTGGATTCATGCAAGTCGAGAACATCGGCGATCTCCCTGAGCACCAGAGGCCGCATGGCGACTTCGCCATGTTCGAAAAACTGGCGCTGACGCTCGACAATGGCCTGGGAGACACGGGCAATGGTGTCGAAACGCTGCTGCACATTCTTGATCAGCCAGCGGGCTTCCTGTAACTGACCGGAAAGCGTGCCCTCGCCGCGCCGTTGCCTGGCAAGGATTTCGGCGTAAAGACGATTGACCCGCAACTTGGGATAAGCGTCGGGATTGATTTGCGACACCCAGCGTCCACGCACTTTCCTGACAATGACATCGGGAATGATGTAGCGGGCGTCGAGCGGCGTAAAACTCGCGCCGGGACGCGGATCCAGGCGGACAATCAGGGCATGGGCGGCCTTTAGTTCTTCATTGGAGCAGCCCAGCAGCTTCACGATCTTGTTGAAGTCGCGCCCCGCCAGCAGATCGAGACATCGCCCGACGATCGAAAGCGCCAGATCGCGCGCGGGAGAAACCGCCATCGCCTTCAATTGCAGACACAGGCATTCCTGCGGCGAACGCGCGCCCACGCCGGTCGGCTCAAGGCTTTGCAGTTGCTTCAAGGCGATTTCCAGATCATCGGCATCGACTTCGTATTCCGGCGGAATGGTCTCCCGCAATTCCTCCAGGGAAGCGGAAAGATAACCGTCGTCATCCAGACCTTCCGCGAGAAAGCGGATCAGGGATTTGTCCGCGTCGGAAAAGCGGGAAAGATTCAGTTGCCAGCAGAGGTAATCGCGCAGGGAAGTGGCGGCAGGCTGCAAATCCTGAGCCTCGACTTCGTCGTCGTTGCCGCGGTCGCGGTTGGCACCGCTGGAATTGCCATAGCCGCCGCTATCCTGAAACCAGCGATCTTCCTCGATTTCCGAGAGCGAAAGCTCCGTGCGTTCCGCTGCGCGGAATTCGCCATCTTCGGGCGCTTCGCGCTCGCCGCTGGCGACGCTTTCCACATTGTCCTTGCCGTTTGCGCCGTTATAGGCGAGTTCGTAAGCGCGCTCGTTTTCGTCTTCGCGTTCCAGCAAGGGGTTGTCCTGCAAATAACGCTCGATTTCCTGATTCATTTCCAGGGTCGAAAGCTGCAACAATTTGATCGCCTGCTGCAACTGCGGCGTCAGCGCCAGTTGTTGGGAGAGCTTGATTTGCAGGCTTGGCTTCATGCGGGGTATGGAATCTCTGTGAATGCCGCTGGACTACAGGCGGAAATGCTCGCCCAAATAGACTTTACGCACGGCCTCATTATAGACAATCTCGTCCGGCGTTCCCCGCGCCAGCACTTCGCCCTCGTTGATAATCCAGGCGTGGTTGCAGATGCCCAGCATTTCACGCACATTATGGTCGGTAATCAGCACCCCGATGCCCTGTTCGGTCAGAAAGCGGATGATTTTCTGAATGTCCAGCACGGCAATGGGGTCCACGCCGGCAAAGGGCTCGTCGAGCAGGATGAAGCGCGGACTGGTCGCCAGCGCGCGGGCAATCTCCACCCGGCGCCGCTCGCCGCCGGAAAGCGCTGCCGCCGCGGTATGACGGATATGCGTGATGTGCAATTCTTCCAGCAGGTTTTCCAGCCGCTCGTTGATTTCTTCCTGTGAGAATTTCTGCAATTCCAGCACGGCGGCAATGTTTTCCGACACATCGAGCTTCCTGAAGACGGAAGCCTCCTGCGGCAGATAGGAAAGCCCCAGCGCCGCCCGCCGGTGCATGGGCAGATGGGTGATGCGCGTCTCGTCGATGAAAATCTCGCCGCCGTCCGCGGCAACCAACCCGACGACCATGTAGAAACAGGTGGTTTTCCCCGCGCCGTTCGGCCCCAGAAGCCCCACGACCTCGCCGCTTTGCACCGTGAAGGATACGTCGGAGACCACGGTGCGCGACTTGTAGCGTTTCTTGAGATTGCGCGCCGTCAGCGTGCATGCGGGAGGAATGGCTTCTGCTGTCTTGCTCATGCTTTCAAGTCTCGTCTTCCTCAATGAGTCCGTGCAAAACCTGCCGGATGACCTCCGCGGAAAATCCGCGATAACGCAAGAACCGCTGTTGCCGGGCGCGCTCGGCCAGCGTTCCGGGCAAGGCGGAAAATTTTCTTTGCCACACGCCCTGGCAGCGCAGCAACTCGTCCTCGCCTTCCGCCAGCGCCGACTGGATGGTTTTGCCATCCAGACCTTCCTGACGCAGTTCATGCGTGATCCGGCTATCGCCATAACGCCGCCCGCGCGCATTGACCCGGCTGTGCGCGTAACGCGCGTCCGAAAGCTGCCGCCGGGCAGTCAGGTCGTCCAGCAGGCGCGCCACCGCCTCGACGGATTCCGCCAGCGGCAAGAGCCGTCTTTCGAGCGTGGCGCGGCTATACTCCCGCCGCGCCAGCAAATCCAGCGCCTTTGCCCGCAAGGCGGTTGCCGGCAAGGGTTTTGCGGTGGGGCGCAAGGGGGCGGTCGGCAAAACCCGTTTATGCCGCATCGACGCCAGGAGCTTCGTCCGCCGCCGCCGTTGCCGCCGCAGGTTTGGCCGCTGCCGCGCCGCTCGCCTTCGCCAGCAGTTTCTGGCGCGCGGCGGCGCGTATGCCGGCCTCGACTTCCTTGGCGATGTCCGCGTGCGCCTTCAGGAATTCGCGCACATTGTCCTTGCCCTGGCCGATCTTGTTGCCTTTGTAGGCATACCACGCGCCGGACTTGTCGATCAGCTTGTACTCGACGCCGAGATCGACAATCTCGCCCGCGCGGGAAATGCCCTCGCCGTAGAGAATCTCGAAAAAGGCTTCCTTGAAGGGCGGCGCGACCTTGTTCTTGACCACCTTGACCTTGGTTTCGTTGCCAATCACCTCGTCGTTTTTCTTGATGCCGCCGATACGGCGGATGTCGAGACGCACGGAAGCATAGAACTTCAGGGCATTGCCGCCGGTCGTGGTCTCCGGACTGCCGAACATCACGCCAATCTTCATGCGAATCTGGTTGATGAAAATCACCAGGGTGTTGGTCTTCTTGATGTTGGCGGTGAGCTTTCTGAGCGCCTGACTCATCAGGCGGGCGTGCAGCCCCATCACGGAATCGCCCATTTCACCCTCGATTTCCGCCTTGGGCGTCAAGGCCGCCACCGAGTCGATGACGATGATGTCGACCGAACCGGAACGCACCAGCATGTCGGCAATCTCCAGCGCCTGTTCGCCGGTATCCGGCTGGGAAATCAGCAGTTCGCCGACATTGACCCCCAGTTTCTGCGCGTATTGCGGATCGAGCGCGTGTTCGGCGTCGATGAAGGCCGCCGTGCCGGAGAGTTTCTGCATTTCCGCCACCACCTGCAAGCAGAGCGTGGTCTTGCCGGAAGATTCCGGCCCATAGACTTCCACCACTCGGCCGCGCGGCAAACCGCCCACGCCCAACGCCAGATCCAGCCCCAGCGAACCGGTGGAAACCACGGAAATGGCTTCATCCACCTCGGCCTCGCCCATCTTCATGATGGAACCCTTGCCAAACTGCTTCTCAATCTGCGCCAACGCAGCCGCCAGCGCCTTTGCCTTGTTTTCGTCCATAAGAAATCCCTTCAGATTCGTAGCGCGGCATTATGGCACATCGGGGATCCAGAGGACAGAGGACAGAGGACAGAGGACAGAAGGCAGGGCAGGGCAGGGCAGGAGCAGCAAATCATGCGTGATTGGAGCAGGGAGCGGCAAGCGGGCGAGGGGGAAAACGGGCATTCATGCGATTGCCTTGCGCGGCGGTCGCGCTGTCTTCCGTCCCCTGGTGTTAAACTGGCAGCCTTTCATTCTTTCCTTTTCCTTGTGTCCGCTTCGCTTTCCCCGCGTTTCGATCTGCATGCGCATTCCACGGCTTCGGATGGCCTGTTCTCGCCGGAGGCGGTGGTGGCGCGCGCCAGGGCGCGGGGCTTGGACGGATTGGCGTTGACCGATCACGACAGCGTGGCGGGGCTTGCCGAGGCGCGGCAAAAAGCGGCGGCGGAAGGGATTGCCTTCATCAACGGCGTGGAGATTTCCGTCGAATGGCGGCAGACGCCCATGCACATCGTCGGACTGGGCTTCGACGCGGCGCATCCGGGGCTGCTGGCGGGGTTGAAGGCAACGCAGGACGGACGGCTGGAACGGGCGCGGCGCATGGACGCCTCGCTGGCGGCCGCGGGCATTGCCGGCACGCTTGTTGGCGCGCTGCGGCACGCGGCGCATCCGGCGCAGATTTCACGCTCCCATTTCGCCCGCTATCTGGTGGAAATCGGTCGCTTCGCCGATCCGGGCAAGGTGTTCGAACATTATCTGACGCCGGGAAAACCCGGCTACGTGCCGCATCGCTGGGCGGCGCTCGCCGACGCCATCGGCTGGATACGCGCGGCAGGCGGCGTGGCGGTGGTGGCGCATCCTGGGCGTTACAGAATCTCCAGCGGACAGATGCGCGCGTTCCTGGGCGAATTTCGCGATCTGGGCGGCGAAGCGATTGAAGTTTCCTCCGGCAATCACATGCCGGAACATGTGCGCCGCTTCGCGCGACAGGCGCGCGCGTTCGGGTTTTACGCTTCGCAAGGCTCGGATTTTCATGGCAGCCCCGACACGGATTTGGGTGAATTCACGCCGTTGCCGGAAGATTTGCCGCCCGTCTGGCGTTTGCTGGGCTGGTAGAGACAAATCCATCATGACGCAATCATTGACCGTCAACGCCCAGAATCCGCAGGCGCGTCTGCTCGCGCAGGCCGGAGAGGCGCTGCGCGCGGGCGCGGTCATCGCCTTTCCCACGGATTCCTGCTACGCGCTGGGCTGTCATCTGGGCGATAAGGCGGCGCTGGATCGCCTGCGCGCCATTCGCGCCATCGACGAACGCCATCACCTGACCCTGATGTGCCGCGACCTTTCCGACATCGCCAAGTACGCGCGCGTGGATAACCGGCAGTACCGGCTCCTGAAGGCGACCACGCCGGGCAGTTACGTCTTCATCCTGGAAGGCGCGAAAGAGCTGCCGCGCCGGGTGATGCACCCCAAACGCAAGACCATCGGCCTGCGCGTTCCCGATCATCCTGTGGCGCAGGCGCTGCTCCGCGAACTGGGCGAGCCGCTCCTGACCGCCACCTTGCTCCTGCCGGACGAAGAAGAGCCGCCCACCGAAGCCTGGCAGATTCAGGAGGCGCTGGAAGGACGCATCGAACTGGTCATCGATGGCGGCGGCGCCTGCGGCATGGAACCGACCACAGTCATCGATCTCACGCACGCCGCGCCGGAACTGGTGCGCGCCGGACGCGGAGCGCTGGAACCCTTTGGTTTTTCCGGGACGAACTGAAATGGAAAACAGCCTGATTGCCAACATGATCATCGCCGCCTTGCCCCTGGTTTTTGCCATTACCCTGCACGAAGCCGCCCACGCCTATGTCGCGCGTCATTTTGGCGACGATACCGCCGCGCGCCTGGGACGCATCACCCTGAATCCCCTGCCGCATATCGACCCCATCGGCACCGTGCTGTTGCCCGCCGGACTGTTCCTGTTGAGCCATGGCGCATTTGCCTTTGGTTACGCCAAGCCGGTTCCGGTCGATTTTTCCCGTCTGAAACGTCCCAAGAAAGACATGTTCTGGGTCGCGGCCGCCGGGCCATTTGCCAATCTTCTGATGGCAATAGCATGGGCATTGCTGCATAAGCTGATGTTCAACATCCCCGTCAATCCCCATACGCATGCGCTGGTTTCCATGTGTCTTTTCGGCGTGACCATCAACCTGATACTGATGCTCCTGAATCTCCTGCCCATACCGCCGCTGGATGGCGGACGCATTGTCGTCAGCCTGCTGCCGATGCGCCAGGCCGTTGCCTTTGCGCGCGTCGAACCCTATGGCATGCTGATTCTGGTTTTCCTGTTGCTCTCCAAACTCCTGAACGCCCTGCTCGAGCCGCTGCTCAATTTCTGTCTTCTTCTTTTGCAACCCTTTCTTTAAGTCCTTGCCATCATGTACGCAGAACGAGTCGTTTCCGGGATGCGCCCCACGGGCGCGCTGCATCTGGGTCATTATCACGGAGTGCTCATCAACTGGCTCAAGCTCCAGCATGAATATCCCTGCCTTTTTTTTGTCGCCGACTGGCACGCGCTCACCACGCAATACGATGCGCCGGAGGAAATCCGGAAAAACACCCTGGAAATGGCCGTGGATTGGCTGGCCGCCGGGCTGGACCCGAACCAGGCGACCCTGTTCGTGCAGTCGCATGTGCCGGAACACGCCGAACTGCACCTGCTCCTTTCCATGATGACGCCGCTGGGCTGGCTGGAACGCGTGCCGACCTACAAGGATCAGCAGGAAAAACTCGCCGGCAAGGATTTGTCGACCTACGGCTTTCTGGGCTATCCGCTCCTGATGTCGGCAGATATTCTCATCTATCGCGCCGATCGCGTGCCGGTGGGCGAAGACCAGATTCCGCACATCGAATTCACCCGCGAAATCGCTCGCCGCTTCAACCATCTCTATGGGCGCGAACCCGGCTTCGAGGAAAAGGCAAGGGAAGCGGTAAGGAAACTGGGCGGCAAGCGCGCGCGGCTCTACGACGAACTGCGCACCCGCTTTCAGCAGGAAGGCGACAGGGAAGCGGTGGAACAGGCGCACGCCCTGCTGGAAGAAATCCAGCACCTTTCCACCGCCGACCGGGAACGGCTGTTCGGCTATCTGGAAGGCGCCGGCAAGATGATCCTGGTCGAGCCGGAGGCGCTCCTGACCGAAGCGGCGCGCATGCCGGGACTGGATGGCGCGAAAATGAGCAAATCCTACGGCAACTTCATCGCCCTGCGGGAACCGGCGGATTCCGTGTCCAGAAAGATCCGCGCCATGCCTACCGACCCGGCGCGCGTCCGCCGCACCGATCCCGGCGATCCGCAAAAATGTCCGGTCTGGCAACTGCATCGAATCTATTCCGACGAGGCCTGCCGCGCCTGGGCCGAAGCGGGCTGCAAAAGCGCCGGAATCGGCTGTATCGACTGCAAACAGCCGGTGATCGACCGCATCCTGGAAGAACAGGCGCCCATCCTCGAGCGCGCCGAGTATTACCAGAACAACTCCGCCCTGGTGCGCGACATCCTCAATGACGGTTGCGTCAAGGCGCGCGAACTGGCCAGGGAAACCCTGCGCGACGTGCGCGATGCCATGGGCGTTTGACATCCTCCCCGCGCCTTCGGGCGCGCGTTGCCGCCCAAGTGCGGGTTACGCAAGGGCAGTCGCCAGCGCCTTGCGCACGGCCTCGCCCAGATGCGCGATTTCCTTGTCGCCGATGATGTAGGGCGGCATCAGGTAGATCGTGTTGCCCAGGGGGCGTATCAGGGCGGCGTTTTCCAGCGCGGCGCGGTAGAAGCGGCGGGAGAAGGCGGGATCGTCGCTTGCCGCGTCGAACGCCAGGATCATGCCGCGCTGGCGCAGATGGCGAACTTTCGGGTGTTCGGCTACGGGCGCGAGGGCGGCGTAAAGTTTGCGCGCGCGATCGAGGTTGGTGTGCAGCACGTCGTCTTGCTCGAAAATATCCAGTGTCGCCAGCGCGGCGCGGCAGGCGAGCGGGTTGCCCGTGTAGGAGTGGGAATGCAGAAAGCCGCGCGCGACTTCTTCGTCGTAGAAGCCCTGGAAAATTTCGTCGCGGCAGAGCACGATGGAAAGCGGCAGGTAGCCGCCGGAAATGCCTTTGGAAAGGCACAGCAAATCGGGACGGATGTTCGCCTGTTCGTGCGCGAAAAAAGTGCCGGTGCGGCCACAGCCCACGGCGATTTCGTCGCAGACGAGATGCACCCGGTAGCGGTCGCAGAGGGCGCGGGCAAGGCGCAGGTATTCGGGGTCGTACATCACCATCCCCGCCGCGCCCTGCACCAGGGGTTCGAGAATGAGGGCGGCGATGTTTTCATTTTCCGCCGCCAGCTTCGTTTCGAGACACTGCGCGGCGCGGCGGGCGACATCGGCGGCGGTTTCATTTGCCTTCGCCAGTCGCGCGTCCGGGCAGGGTACGGTGGCGGCGGCGCGCGTGAGCGGCGCGTAAGCCTCCCGAAAGCACGCGACATCCGTGACCGCCAGCGCCCCCAGCGTCTCGCCGTGATAGCTGCCGGAAAGACAGAGAAAGCGGTTCTTTTGCGCCTTGCCGCGGTTCTTCCAGTAATGAAAACTCATCTTGAGCGCGATTTCCGTGGCCGACGCGCCGTCGGAAGCATAGAAGGCGTGCCCCAGAACGCCATCGGTCAGCGCCCGCAACCGCTCGGCAAGCTCGACCGCCGGTTGGTGCGTGAAGCCCGCCAGCATGACGTGCTCCAGTGTTTCCAGTTGCGCCTTCAGGGCGGCGTTGATGCGCGGATTGGCGTGGCCGAACAGATTGACCCACCACGAACTGATGCCGTCCAGATAGCGATTGCCTTCGAAATCATGGAGCCACGCGCCTTCGCCTCGTGCGATGGGAACCAGTGGCAGCGCGTCGGCGTCCTGCGCCGCATGGTGCTGCATCTGCGTACAGGGATGCCAGACAGCGGCCAGGCTGCGCGCGAGCCAGTCGGCGTTATCCAGGGGCGCCGCCTTCACGGATTTCCCATCCCCAATCAGTGCAGCGTGGTTGGCATGGCGTCGGCCTGTTCCGGCATTTCGGTGTGGACGAGTTCGCCGTCTGCCGTGGGATACAGCGGTGCGCCGCAGTCGTCGCAGAACTCCATCGGCATGCGATGGTCCAGGCTGACGATATTCTTGATGCCGCAGTCACGCAATACGGCGTCAATCTGCCCGAGGATGTCGCTGTGTTCGTCCTCTTCGCCCAAGAGCGCCCAGGAAACGCCGTGATAAACCTGGTTGTCATGGTCGTGCGGCGCGAAGCCAATCCGGTATTCTTCCAGTCGCTGGTCGTAGCACGGGGCGACGACGGCGCGGATTTCTTCCGGCATCAGCCCCAGCGTGGTTTGCAGAAAGGCCACGGACGCCTTGATGGCGTAGGCGCGCGCGGCGCGGTCGGCGTGACGGCAGGCGGCGTGATACGCGCCCACCGACAAGGGCTGGTAGGCGCAACCCGTGAGCAGTGGCGCAAGGTTGGGACTGCCTTGTTTTTCCCAGGCGGCAAGCGAGGCGGCGCGGTTGCCGTCGGCTTCATTCCAGCGAAAGATGGACGCGCCCTGCGGCACGATGACCACGCCGACGAGATAGCGCGCGTCGGAAAGAAAGCGGGTGGTTTCCGGAAAATCCTGGGTATCCAGGTGCAGATCCTGTTCTTTTGCCGCCTGTTCGCACAGGGCTTCCAGCAGTCTTCGGGTATCGCAATAGCTGCGCGGCAACTGGTCGGGGCCGAAAAAGTAATCCGTCAGCGCCAGGCGCGCCTCGCGGCTGAACATGTGCGCGCCCAGTTGCACCTTGAGCGCGGCCAGGAGGGGCGCGCCGATATGCGTGGCGGGAATGGCGTAACGCGACCAGGCAAGAATGGGCGCGGCGAACAGCAGGGCGTCGAGGCGTTCCTTGTTGCTGGTCTCAAGGGTGCAGGATTCGACCTGGGCTTCCACCACGCCCGCGAGTTCGTCGCAGGCGCGCGGGTGGGATTCGTAGAGCCTGTCCAGCGTCGCGTTGAGTTCGTCTTCCGCGCCGGCCTTGATCAGGTTTTGCGCCAGACGGGTGAGGCGGGTTTCCCAGAAAATATCTTCCAGGCGACAGTCGGATTCGGAAAGCCCGATGGCGAGGCGCTGGAGTTCAGCCGCGTCCCGCGACAAGCGATCGCGCGTACCGAAACGGGAACGTTTCATGATTTTCCCCCGGTAAAAAAGCCAGCTATTCTACCTTCTCCGGCGGGTTTTCTGCCGATTTTCCGGGCGGCAGGAAGAAATCGCCCGGATGCGTGAAGAAACGCCGCATCAGTCCGTACATGAGTTGCCGACCCTGCGAAAAAGTGACGCCGCGCGCGCGCAGGGCGACGAACAGGGCGAGGATGAAACTGACGCCGAGGTTGATCAGGCCAATGCCCGCCACGCCGACCGCCGCCCAGACGAAAGCGCCCAGCGGCGGCGAAAAATCGTGGGCCGCCGCCGCGTAGCCCAGATAGGCGGAAGAAAAGGCGACGTGGCGAATATCGACAGGCAGGCTCAACAGGACGCCAATGCCCCAGGCCATCGCCAGCATGACGCCGAACAGGAAATTTCCGGCGAGCGCGCCCATATGGTCGCCGACATAATTGGCGAGGCGTTCCAGCCGCCTTGCGCCAAGCAGGCGCCTGGCCCAGTCGAGTTGCTGGATGCGCTGCGGAATGCGGTTATAGGTGGCGAGGTTGTCGAAATACCCGGCAACCAAGCCGGACAGGAACAGGCAGATCCCCGCCACGCCCGCAAAAAGCAGCGCGCCGCTGGTGAAAGGATGATGCGCGGCCAGCAGGTTGTCCGCCTCCTCAAGGGTGATGGCCGGGTGTTCGCTCGCGAGGAAAAAGGCCATGCTGACGGAAATGGCGATGGGAATCGCCATGCCGACATTGCCCAGGATGGCAACCAGTTGGCTGCGCGTAGTGCGGGCAATGAGCGTGATCAGGTTTTCCAGATCCCGCGCTTTGCCGCGCGCATCGCCGATGGAAGCCGCCAGCGCGTTGGCGGTCATGGCCGGCTGTTTGGTGGCGATGGTAAACCCCATGACATAGACCAGCACGAAGCCCAGGCCGTAGTTCAGGGCGTAGGCGAAAATTTCGTTCAAGGGCGCGAGCTGGAAACGATGCAGGAAAATCTTGCACAGGGCGATGAGCGCAATCAACCCTCCCGCGCCCAGCGCCGCCCTCGCCATGCCAACATATTCGCGGCGCGTTTCCGTAATGTAATGCTCGCCCGCCTTGCCCGCGTATTCCGTTACCCGCCGGGCGGTGATTTCCAGGTTTTGCCGCCAGAAGGTGGCGAGGTCGTTCTGTCGGCAGGAGGCAAAGACCAGGTTCTTGAACAGCGCGATGATGGAAGGGTAGGCGGTGCGTCCGCTTTTTTCGCGCCGCAATTCCCCGGAGATGGTGGCGAGCTGCTCGGCGCGGCCGATGTGGTCACGCAGACGTTGCAGCTTGTAGGTGAGTTGCAGGCTGGTGCCCGCGTGCGCCGAACGCCGATGGATGCGCTCCACCGCGTCAAGACACTGGTCAAAGAGCACCAGCAATTGCTTTTCGTCATCGGTAACGGCGGCAATGTCGTTCCAGCGTTCCAGACAGCATTCCACGAAGACGCGGGTTTCCAGATTCTGCGCGAGAAAGGGCGAATCCGTGCGCGCGAGGTTGGCGTCCAGCCGCAACAGTTCCGGGTCGAAGCCCATTGCCGTCATCTGGTAGGAAAGCAGCCACAGGCTGTGCAGAACGGTCGGCAGGCCGCCCGGCAAGGTGTCGTTTTCCACCGACTCGCCCTCTTCGAAGCGCAGGCATTCCAGGAGGCGCATCCACAGGGCGCTATCGACGCCGCCCACCCAGCGTTCGTCAGTCTTGTGATTGAATATCTCCTGCAGCAGGTCGCCGAGCAGTTCGTCCGGATTTTTCACCTCCGGCAACAGGGTGTGCGAGACGCGCCGCCAGGTTTCCGTAAAAAACCCGGTGCTCGGCAAAATGCCCAGATGCATGTAGAGCGATCCGGCGCGGCGCGTGGCAAACAGCTCGTTCAACGCCGTCCGCACCCGCGCCCGTGAGGCCGGATACGCCGTCAACAGTTCCGCCAGCGCCTCGATGCGCGCGCTGGCATAGGCGATGTCATCCGGGTTCTTCGGACGAATGCGGCGCACCAGCTCGCGCAGCAAGGATGCCGAGGATTCGACGCCACTGGTTAGTAACAGAGCTTCCATGTTTCTTCAAGGTACAGGCATCGGAGACAGGTGTCAGACGGAAAAAGCGGCATCGCCGCCCATCACGAAAAAACATTATCACCGAAATCCGGAAATCAGATCCGTCGATGAAGGTCTTTTATCAGGGCTGGCCGGTTCGGTCTCACGCGGCATTTTTCAGGAATTCGGGCAATTCGGGTTCGCGTCCAGCCAGATCGGGAAAGAAGGCGTCCAGTTGTCCGGGTGTGACATCCTGGCCGGAAAGGAGCGCCTCCAGCGCCTCCAGCGCGGCATTGACGGCGGCTGCGCGTTCGGCGTCCAGCACTTCGCGGGCGGTGTCCAGAAAGGTAAGCAACCAGACGCCCGCGGGCTGCGCGCCGACGAGGCGCATGTCAATCCGGGTTTCGCCCTGCCTTCCCCGGCAACGCGCCCAAAACGCGTCGCCTTCGATGACTTGCATGGGAATGCCGACGCACATCTCATGCTCCGGAGCGCGTATTCAGGAAGCGCGCGTCGCCCTTGCGCCAGGCCAGGCGAGCGTCCGGGCGTCCGCGTTCATAGGCGGTCAGCGCCAGCGCCGCGTCCGTCAGCGGCGGCGTTTTTTCGTTTTCCTTCCGCCGCTCGCCCGTCGCGCCCCAGCGCTTGAGCCAGACAAGGGCGACATCCAGCGCCTCCGGCAGCTTTTTTCGCACTGCGAGCGACAGGCTGCCGCCGTAATCCTCCAGTTCCTCCGGCTGTACGCCGATCAGGGTCAGCGCGGACGGCAAGCGCCCGGTCAGGGCGGCGGCGGCGAGAACTTCCTGGAAACCGGTCTGGTGCAAACTCATTTTTTTCGCTCCCATGAAACGCGGCACGGCGTCCCCCGTGACGACACGCAGCGTTCCCGGCGCGTCGCCGTAATCCACGGCGTCAAACACCAGCAGATTTTCTGCCGCCTGCACATGCGGCAAGAGGTACAACCCCTGGGTGCCGCCATCCATCAGGCGGACTTCGGCGGGAAAGCGCCAGCCCTGATGCAGGGCTTCGGCACAACGCACACCAAAGCCCTCATCGGCCCACAAGAGATTGCCAATGCCCAACACCAGCACACGATATTCGCACGGCACGGCGTTCCCCCCCCGGTTTTCCTGACATGAATCAGACACGCAGTATACCCCGGCACACGCAACCTTCGCCGCGCGAAAATACGGCGCGCGGGGCAATCGCAGCAAAAATCAGCGACAGCCCTTCAGGGCTGTCGGTCCAACTCCATTGGGAAGGGGTTTCTCTCCCCTCGAGAATGGCTACGGTCGAAACCCCGGTCGCGGCCAGGGTCTCAATCTTCGCGCTTTTCTTACGGGCGGGGTTTCAAACCGGAGTTGGTTTTACGATGAACAGGTTCTTACAGCTTTCCCACGGCTTCCTTGATTTTTTCGGTTTCGTCCAGACGCAGGATGCGGCGGGCGAGAGGAGCGAGTTCGCTGGCGTTGGCCTGGATCACGCGGCTCTTGACGTGCATGATTTGCGAAGGGTGCATGGAGAAGGTGCGCAGACCCAACCCCAGCAGAAGGCGGGTAAACCGGGCGTCGCCCGCCATTTCGCCGCAGAGGGAAACCGGCATCCCCGCTTTTTCCGCCGTGGACAGCGTATGCGCCACCAGCATGATCACGGCGGGATGCAGCGGGTCGTAGAGACTGGCGACCTGTTCATCGCTGCGATCGATGGCCAGCGTGTATTGGATCAGGTCGTTGGTGCCGATGGAAAGAAAATCCAGGCGTTTCAGGAACATGTTGATGGCCAGCGCCGCGCCGGGGATTTCGATCATGCCGCCGATTTCAATGTCTTCGTCAAAGGCGACGCGCTCCGCCCGCAGGCTTTCCTTGGCGGCATTCACCGCCAGGAGCGTGGCGTCAATCTGGCGGGCATGGGAAAGCATGGGCACCAGGAGCTTGACCTTGCCGTAACGCGAAGCGCGCAGGATGGCGCGCAGTTGCAGGCGGAACATCCCCGGCTCGGCCAGCGACAGGCGAATGGCGCGCCGTCCCAGCGCCGGATTGGTCGGCGTGCGCTGGGTGTCCGGCGTCTTGTCGCCGCCCAGATCGAAGGTGCGGATCGTCACGGGACGGCCATCCATGTCCTTCACCACCTTCTTGTAGGCCTCGAACTGCTCTTCTTCCGAAGGCACGTCGCCGCGCCCCAGAAACAGGAATTCGGTACGGAACAGCCCGACGCCGTCCGCGCCCGCTTCCAGCGCCGCGCGCGTGTCGGAAGGAATTTCGATGTTGGCGAAAATGCCCACATCGACGCCATCCAGTGTGCGCGGCTGCATGGATTTCAGGCGCTTTAGCTTGGTGCGTTCGAGTTCCAGTTGTTCCTTGCGAATCCGGTATTCGTCCAGCACCTGTTCGTCCGGATCGACCAGCAACACGCCGCGCGTGCCGTCGACAATCAGCGTTTCGCCATCGCGGATCATGGCGCGGGCGCTGGACAGGCCGACGATGGCGGGGATCGCCATGCTGCGCGCCAGGATCGCGGTATGCGAAGTCGCGCCGCCGACATCGGTGACAAAGGCGGCGAAATGGTGTTCCTTGAACGCGATGGTGTCGGCGGGCGACAGATCGTGCGCCACGATGACCAGCGTTTCTTCCGTCGCGCCCCTGGCCTTCTTCAGCGATACCCGCCCCGGACGGCCAAGCAACTCCTTGATCACCCGCTCGCCCACTTGCAGGACATCGTATTTGCGCTCTTTCAGATAGGGATCCTCGAACTGCTCGAACTGTTCGACCAGGTGCTCCATCTGCCGCACCAGCGCCCATTCGACATTGCACAGGCGTTCGCGCACGATGCGCCGGGTCGCGCCGATAAGCTCCGGATCGGATAAGAACAGCACATGCAGATCGATGAAGGCCATCAATTCATTGGGGGCGGTAGGCGCGCGGTCGTTGTGCGCCTTCAGCGCCAGCAATTCGGCGCGCACCGCTTCCACGGCGGAATCCAGGCGCGCCAGCTCCTTGTCTACCTGGCGGGTGCCGATCGTCAGGTGTGCCACTTCCAGCGTGGCGTGCGACATGAGCATGGCTCGCCCAATGGCAATGCCGCCCGAAATGCCCAGACCGTGCAGGGTATAACTCATTCCGCTTCCCCGAAGCGGCTGGCGATTAACTCGGACAGCGCCTGTATGGCTGCTTCCTCATCGCGTCCCGATGCCTCCAACATGATTTGTTTGCCGCATCCGGCGGCCAGCATCATCACGCCCATGATGCTCTTGGCGTTGACGCGGCGACCATTGCGCTCCATCCAGATATCGCTTTCGAAAGCGCCCGCCAGTTGCGAAAGCTGGCCGGAAGGGCGCGCGTGCAATCCCAGCTTGTTTACGATTTCGACTTCGCGCCTTTGCATCAGATGTCCTTTTGCATGTTGAGCGCGCCATCGCGCGCGCCGCTGATGGCCTTGCTTGTCATCGTCTCCAGCCCCTTTTCCCGATAGGTCAGGGCGCGCAGCAGCATGGGCAGGCTGACGCCGGAGACGCCTTCCACCCTTCCCGGCTCTAGGAGTTTCATCGCCAGATTGGCCGGCGTCGCGCCGAAGATGTCCGTCATCACCAGCACGCCCGCGCCGCCGTCTACCTGCTGCAAGTGACGCTGGGCAAGCGGCAGGATGTCCAGTGGATCGTCTTGCGCTGCAACCCCCAACTGCCCCAATAACGGCGGACGTTTGCCGAGAATGTGGCAGACGTCCTGCAACAGCGCCTCGCCCAGCGTTCCGTGCGTTACCAATAAAATGCCAATCATGCGCGTCCCAACGATGAAATAAAGCTGGATTTTAAGGGATTGGGAGACGAATGACAGAAAACGGCAAAACCAGCGCGGATTTCCCGCTTCATGTTTGCCGTTCCCCGTCCTCCGTTTTTGGCGCTTGCTCCTCTGGCCGATAGATGCGGGCGATTTTGACGCTCTTGTCCTGGGACTGGACGACTTCCACGGTAACGCCGTGAAGCTTCAGGCTGACGCGAGTTTCCGGAATGTCTTCGAGTTGTTGCAGAATCAGGCCGTTCAAGGTCTTGGGGCCGTCCAGCGGAAAATCGAGGCCGAGCTTGCGGTTCAAATCGCGCAGCGACTGGCTGCCTTCGACCATGACGCCGCCCGCCGCGTCCCAGAGGAGTTTCCGGGGCGCGCCGGGAAGCGCGGTGGCGAATTCGCCGACGATTTCTTCCACGATGTCTTCCAACGTCACCAAGCCGAGGATTTCGCCGTATTCATCGACCACGAAGCCCAGCCGCTGTCGGTTTTCCTGGAAAAACCCCAGTTGCGCGATCAGGGTCGTGCCCAGCGGGATGCAATACGGCGGAAGAAGCTGCGCCAGCAAGTCGTTGCGCGCAAATTCCGGCTCGGCAATCCGGGTCAATGCCGAACGCACGGGCAACACGCCCAGCAGATGATCCAGCGATTCGCGGCATACCGGCAGATATGCGTGGCGGCAGGCGGCAAGACGCTCCTGGATTTCTTCCCAGGCGTCGTCCACGTCGAGGATTTCCACGCCGCCGCGCGGCGTCATCACGTCTTCCACGCTGATTTTGCCCAAATCCAGGAGATTCATCAGGATGCTGCCGTGCTTGGCGGGAATCAGCTCGCGGCTTTCCATGACCAGCGTCCGCAATTCTTCTGGCGTGAGCTTTTCCGTATGCGCCGCCGAATGCGGAGAGAGCTTGAACAGCCGCAACAGGGCGGTAACGAAAAGATTGATGAACCAGATGACCGGATACAAAAGACGAATCAGGGGCGTAAACACGAAACTCAACACTTCGCTCAACGGATCGGCATAGGTTGCGCCAATGACCTTGGGCGTGATCTCGGAAAACACCAGGATGGCGAAGGTCAGCAGCAGGGTCAGCGCCCCCAGCATCCATTCGTCGTTACCGAAAAGCCGGAAGCTGATCACGCTGACCAGCGCGGCGGAGGCGATATTGACAAGGTTGTTGCCCAGCAGGATGACGCCCAGCAATCGGTCGAGCCGCGCCAGCAGCTTCAGCGCCAGCTTCGCGCCCAGATGGCCTTCCCTGGCGCGATGGCGCAGGCGGTAGCGGTTGGCCGCCATCATGGCGGTCTCGCTCATGGAAAAGAACGCCGATAGCGCCAGGAGCGCAATCAGCGCGCCAACGAGCAGGGATAAGGGGATCTGGTCCAAGGACGGAAAAAATCAGGCGCGTTGCAACAGCACTTCCAGCACGAAACGGCTGCCGATATAGGCCAGCAGCAAGGTGATGAATCCGAGCAGCGTCCAGTTCAACGCCCGTTTGCCGCGCCAGCCGTAAATGCGTCGACCGAGCAGCAAAATGGCAAAGATGATCCAGGCGATGATGCCGAACACCGTTTTATGCTCAAAGGCCAGCGCCTTGCCGAACACATGCTCCGAATAGAACAGCCCGCTGCCCAATGCTACCGTCAGGAGGGCAAAGGCGATGGTGAGAATGCGAAACAACAAGGATTCCATCGCCAACAGCGGCGGCATGCTTTGCATGCGCCGGGAGCGCGCCGGGTGATGCAGACGCTTTTCCACCAGACGCATGAACAGCGCGTGCGCCGCCGCCAGCGCGAACAGGCCGTAGGCCAGCATGGCGGCCAGAAAATGCAGACGAAAGCCCAAAGCGTCAATATGCGCAATCGCATGCGTCCTGGGAAAGAAGAAGGGCAGAAAAACCGCCAGCGCCGCCGTGCTCAAGACAATGGGCTGTACGCCATCCATGCGTGCCTGGAAACTCTCCAGCCAATAGATCAAGACCACCAGCCAGGCCATCAGGCACAAGGCGAGCGCAAAGGAAAACTGCATGTCGCCCGCGCCGAACAGCGCGCCTTGCAAACCAGTCGCGTGCAGGAACAGCGTCAGGCCGATGAGGACTTTCTCTATCCGCGCCGTTCGTGTAGATGCTGGCGCGGCGAATTTTTCCGACCAGCGGCTGCGCCAGAAATGCAGGCCGAGCATCAGATAGAGCGTACCTGCAGACGCAAGCAAACCAGAGGAGGGGAGCTGATTTACAATAGGCATTCCGAAATTCTACCTGAAGCCGCCATGCTTGATAACCTGACAGAACGCCTCGCCAAGGTAATGAAAACCCTGCGCGGGCAGGCGCGTCTTACCGAAGACAACATCAGCGAGTCCCTGCGCGAAGTGCGCATGGCGCTGCTGGAAGCCGATGTGGCGTTGCCGGTAATCAAGGAATTCATCAACGCCGTCAGGGAAAAGGCGCTGGGACAGGAAGTCATCGGTTCGTTGACGCCAGGGCAGGCGCTGGTCGGCGTGGTGCAACGCGAACTCGCCGCCGTGATGGGCGGCGCGAATGCGGAACTCAACCTAGCGACGCAACCGCCGGCCATCATCCTGATGGCCGGATTGCAGGGCGCGGGCAAAACCACCACGGTTGGCAAACTGGGAAAATTCCTGAAGGAAAAGCAAAAAAAGAAGGTGCTGGTCGTCTCTTGCGACATCTATCGCCCTGCCGCCATCGCCCAGTTGCAAACCGTCGCCCAGCAGGCGGAACTGGATTTCTTCCCCTCCAGCGCCAACGACCAGCCCGAAGCCATTGCGCGCGCCGCCGTGGATTGGGCGCGCCGCCATTATCACGATGTGCTGCTGGTGGATACGGCGGGACGGCTGGCGATAGACGCCGCCATGATGGCGGAAATCGGGGCGCTGCATACGGCGCTGAATCCCATCGAGACCCTGTTCGTGGTCGACGCCATGTTGGGACAGGACGCGGTCAATACCGCCCGCGCCTTCAACGAAGCCCTGCCGCTTACCGGCATCGTGCTGACCAAGCTCGATGGCGACGCGCGCGGCGGCGCGGCGCTTTCCGTGCGCCAGGTGACGGGCAGGCCGATCAAGTTTTCCGGCGTGGGCGAAAAACTGGACGGGCTGGAAGTTTTTCATCCCGAACGCATGGCTTCGCGCATCCTCGGCATGGGCGATGTCCTGTCGCTGATCGAGGAAGCGCAAAAGAACGTCGACGAGGAAAAGGCGCTGGAACTGGCGAAGAAACTGAAAAGCGGCAAGGGATTCACGCTGGAGGATTTCAAGGCGCAGATGCGCCAGATGCGGCAAATGGGCGGCATGACTGCCCTGATGGACAAGCTCCCCAGCCACATCGCCCAAGCCGCCGGTCAATTGCCGA
>JAIRLE010000181.1 GCA_031259605.1 Zoogloeaceae bacterium | reverse complement strand
TCTAACTCCATTGGGAAGGGGTTTCTCTCCCCTCGAGAATGGCTACGGTCGAAACCCCGGCCGCGGCCGGGGTCTCAACCTTCGCGTCTTTCTTACGGGCGAGGTTTCAAACCGGAGTTCGTTTTACGATGAATGGCGGTTTGCGGCAGCGCGGCATGACGCAAGGGAAGCCCCGATTCGCCGCCGTCTGCCGTCCTCTTTTCCGCAGGAGAGGGGGAAACCTTGCGCCTTTTTTTCTTCCACGCGGCAGACGAGGGAAAAAACGAGCATTCATGCGGTGCCCCGGTTGTCTCCTGTTTTGCGGGCGACATTGGGCGATAATGTGGCTGTGCGCGCGTTTTTTCATCATGACCGATCTCTTTTCCGTGCTTGCCGCCGATGCCAGTTTCCAGCCGCTGGCCGAACGCTTGCGTCCGGCGACGCTGGATGAAGTGGTCGGGCAGGCGCATCTCTTGGGGCCGGGCAAGCCCTTGCGCATTGCCTTTGCGGCGAAAAAGCCGCATTCCATGATTTTCTGGGGGCCGCCGGGCGTGGGCAAGACGACGCTGGCGCGCTTGATGGCCGATGGCTTTGAATGCGAATTCATCGCGCTTTCCGCCGTTTTTTCCGGCGTCAAGGACATCCGCGAGGCCATGCAGGGGGCAAAAGCCAGCCAACTGCAAGGGCGACGCACCCTGTTGTTCGTCGATGAAGTCCACCGTTTCAACAAGGCGCAGCAGGACGCCTTTTTACCCTATGTGGAATCCGGCGTCATTACCTTCATTGGCGCGACCACGGAAAACCCTTCCTTCGAGGTCAATTCCGCCCTGCTCTCGCGCGCCACGGTCTATGTGCTGAAGCCGCTGGAAGCGGACGATCTGGAACGGCTTTTCGAACGCGCCCAGGCCACCGCCTTCGCCGATCTTGCCTTTGACGAGGCCGCGCGCAACCGCCTGATTGGTCTGTCCGACGGCGACGCCCGCAAGCTCTTGAATCTCATTGAGCAATTGATCGTCGCCGCCGAGGGCGCAGGCCGCCGCGTCATTGACGGCGCGTTCGCCGCCGAAGCGCTGGCGCAGAATCTGCGACGTTTCGATAAAGGCGGCGACGCCTTTTATGACCAGATTTCCGCCCTGCACAAATCCGTGCGCGGCTCTCATCCCGACGCCGCGCTCTACTGGTTTTGCCGGATGCTGGATGGCGGTGCCGACCCGCGCTATCTGGCGCGCCGCGTCCTGCGCATGGCCTGGGAAGACATCGGCCTGGCCGATCCCAGAGCCGCGCAGATCGCCCTCGCGGCGGCGGATACCTATGAACGGCTGGGTTCGCCGGAAGGCGAACTGGCGCTGGCGGAAGCGGTACTCTACATGGCCGTCGCGCCCAAATCCAACGCCGCCTATCTGGCCTACGGCGCGGCCAAATCGCATGTCGCCGGGGATCCGTCCCGCCCGGTGCCCGAGCATCTGCGCAACGCGCCCACCCAACTGATGCGGGATCTGGGCTACGGCAAAAGCTACCGCTACGCCCACGACGAACCCGAAGCCTATGCCGCTGGCGAAACCTACCTGCCCGAAGGCATGGACGAACCCGGCTGGTACCGTCCCACTCCGCGCGGGCTGGAAGCCAGAATCGGGGAGAAACTGGCGCGCCTGCGCGAACTGGACGACAAGGCGTAAACCCGCGAAAAACCGAAGCCTACGGCGTATTCGCTTGCGTGGGATCGCTGCCCGGCTCCTGGGTTTCCACCAGCACCAGAGGTTCTTCTGCCTGGGCGGCGTCTGGTTTCCGGCGGCGCGGACGGCCTCTTGGGGTTGCCGGAGACGGAGCCGACAAAGGCGCGGCGGCAACGGTCTGCACCAGCACCAATCCGCTTTGCGCCAATTCTTTTTCCAGATCGGCGACCGGTGCCGGGCGCGTCGGCGCGGGTTCCGGCGCTTCAGCGGGAAGCGGGGGTTTCTTGCTCTCCGCTTCCTGGTCTTTTGCGGACGGCATGAACACCAACGGCGTACTCGGCACCTCGACGGGCGGCGGCACCAGCGGGGAGCCGCTTTCATCGGAGAAGGCGACCGCGTCCGGAGTCACCACGTTGGCGGCGACGCTAGTAATCACGGCGGGCGCGGTAGCGGTCGACAGGGCGGAAGGACTGACGGGCTGCGAAAAAACAGCGGCTTCCGCAGTGGGGCCGCCCGCTTCGTGGGTGGTCTCGGCAATCAGCGCGACCGGAGCGCTGGCACCAGACGCATGGAGGTTCGGCGCGACTTCCTGAGGTTCGTCCGCGCCTACGGACACGTCTTCGCCGCTTGCGGCGTCCGGCAGACGTTTTTCCGTCAAACCGCTTTCTTCCGCGAGGGTATCGCGGCGGCTATTGCGGCTGCGGCGATTGCCGCGCCGACGGGGATTGCCGCTCTCCTCATTGCCGTCCGCGTTGCCGGGGATGGCAACTTCCACCGCCGGGATTTTTTCCGCAGCAGGCTCGCGTTCGCGGCGTTCGCGTGGCTTGCGCGGCTCACGGGGTTCGCGGGGTTCTCGCGGCTCGCGCGCGGCATTGGCGGGCGCGACCGTGGTTTCGCGGTTGCGTCCGCGTTCGCCGCGCGGCGGCTGTCCGGTTTTCTCGGGTTTGCCGGCGGCGTTTTCGCTACGCCGCGCATCGCGCGGTTTGCGGCGATTATTGTCGCTGCGCGCGACGCGCTTTCCGTTGGCAGGCGCGGTGGGCGTCGTGCTGGCGCTGGCGCGGAACCAGGAAAGAATGCGCGTGACGATACCGCCGCCGGATTCCGCCGGCGTTGCCTTGCGGATGACGGGTGCCGGGATTTCCGGCGCGATGTTCTTCAATGCGGCTTCCTGGCGCGGACGGACCGGTTCCGGCTTGCTGCCGTCCACCCCCGGTTTTTCTTCGCTGGGCGTCTCCATCATCTTGTAGGAAGGTTCGCGCGAATCCTCGACATTGAGATCGTCATGTTTCAACCGGGTAATGCCGTGCGCCGGCGTTTCCAGATGCACATTGGGAATGAGCAGGATGGAAACCTTGTGGCGCAGTTCGACGAACTGGATGTCCTGGCGTTTTTCGTTCAGCAGGAAGGTGGCGACATCGACCGGAACCTGCGCATGCACGGCGGCGGTGCCGTCCTTCATGGCTTCTTCTTCCAGGATGCGCAGGATATGCAGGGCGGCGGATTCGGTGGAGCGGATATGCCCAGTGCCGCTGCAACGCGGACAGGGAATATAGCTGGTTTCCGCCAGCGCCGGTCGCAAGCGTTGCCGGGAAAGCTCCATCAGGCCGAAGCGGCTGATCTTGCCCATCTGCACTCGGGCGCGATCGAATTTCAGCGCGTCCTTCAGGCGATTCTCCACCTCGCGCTGATTCTTCGCCGATTCCATGTCGATGAAATCGATGACAATCAGCCCGCCCAAATCCCGGAGACGCAATTGGCGAGCGACTTCATCGGCGGCTTCCAGGTTGGTCCTGAAGGCGGTTTCCTCGATGTTCGCGGCGCGCGTGGCGCGTCCGGAGTTGACGTCTATTGCCACCAGCGCCTCGGTATGGTCGATGACGATGGCTCCGCCGGAAGGCAGGTTCACCTGGCGGCCAAAGGCGGTTTCAATTTGGTGCTCGATCTGGAAGCGGGAAAACAGCGGCACGTCGTCGCGGTACAGTTTGACCCGTCCCACGTCGTGCGGCATCACTGAGGCCATGAAGGTTTCGGCCTGCTCGAAGATTTCCTTGGTGTCGATGAGGATTTCGCCGATTTCAGGCTGAAAGTAATCGCGGATAGCGCGGACGACCAGACTGCCTTCCGGGTAGATAAGCACCGGCGCGCTGGACTTTTCGGCAACGCCTTCGATGGCGCGCCACAGTTGCAGCAGGTAATTCAGATCCCAGCGCAGTTCTTCAATCTGGTGGCCAATGGCGGCGGTGCGGATGATCAGGCTCATGCCGTCGGGAACTTCGAGCTGATCCTGGATGGTATGCAGTTCGGCGCGTTCGTCGCCTTCGGCGCGCCGGGAAATGCCGCCGCCGCGCGGGTTGTTGGGCATCAGCACCAGATAGCGGCCAGCCAGCGCAATGAACGTGGTCAGCGCCGCGCCCTTGTTGTGGCGCTCATCCTTGCCGACCTGGAGGACGAGTTCCTGGCCGACGCGCAGGGCGTTGCGGATGTTGGAACGACTGTCCGCGCCCGATTGAAAATAACGTTTCGAGATTTCCTTGAACGGCAAGAAACCGTGCCGTTCCGCGCCGTAATCGACAAAGACGGCTTCCAGCGAAGGTTCGATGCGGGTGATGACCCCTTTGTAGATGTTGCTCTTCCTTTGTTCCTTGGCGGCCGATTCGATGTCGAGGTCGATGAGTTTTTGTCCATCGACAATGGCGACACGCAGTTCTTCGGCCTGTGTCGCATTGAATAACATGCGTTTCATATGGTGTGCTCCGGCGCATGGCAGGGCGAAGCACCCACGCAGAAAGAAGGGTACGGCGGACGGATCGGACAGACGATGTGATCATGTCCGCCGCGTCCGTTTGAAAAAATGTCAACTTTTCCAAAAAGCCGGAAGCGGCAAAGGCTTCCAGCGATGAATTCTGCATGGGTGTTCGCGGATGTGTGCAACACGCGAATCAAGTAGTATCGCTACTTTTGGTGAGCGAACTTAACCAGGTTGATTTGCGTGACGTACAAGTCCGGTTCGTCCGGCGCGAAATGTGCCGGGGGAAACGCCTTTGCGGGCGTTCAACACTTGCGGGGCCGGGCCTGCCGACAGGCTGCTCCGCTTTCAGGTTCATGCGGAATATGCAGCGGCTGATCGGTCTGACGGCGCGGCGCTACTGTCCGTGACGCAAAATCGGTGCGCAGTATAATGCAAAATGATGAAAACAGGGAAAAAATCCACAATCCGTGCGGTGACGTATCGGGAAGTGACTGCCGAAGAAGCCGGGCAACGACTGGACAACTATCTGTTCCGTCATTGCAAGGGCGTGCCCCAAAGCCATATCTACCGCATATTGCGCAGCGGCGAAGTGCGGATGAACAAGAAACGCTGCGCCGCCGACTATCGTGTGCAGGCCGGGGACACGCTGCGTCTGCCGCCGCTCTCCGTCGCCGGGCGCGAAAGCGCGGACACCTTGCCCGCGCCCCTGATCGACTTGCCGGTGCTCTACGAAGACACGGCGCTGCTGGTCATCGACAAACCTGCCGGCATTGCCGTGCATGGCGGCAGCGGCGTGAGCTTCGGCGTTATCGAAACCCTGCGCCGCCAACGGCCGGAGGCGCGTTTTCTGGAACTCGCGCACCGACTGGACAAGGAGACTTCCGGGGTATTGCTGATCGGCAAGAAGCGTTCGGCGCTGAATACCCTGCACGACATGTTTCGCGCCGCCGGGCAGGTGGCCGACAAGCGTTACCTGATGCTGGTGAAGGGGCACTGGATGAATCCCGTGCAACAAGTCAAGGTGCCGCTTTGCAAATATCTGGCTGAATCCGGCGAGCGGCGGGTGCGCGTGGACACGCAAGAAGGCAAGGCCGCGCATAGCGTCTTTCGCCTCCTTGCCCGCTGGCGGCGGTTCTCCCTTCTGGAAGGGCAGTTGAAAACCGGACGCACCCACCAGTTGCGGGTGCATCTCGCGCATCTGGGCTTTCCCATCCTGGGCGACGAAAAATATGGTGATTTCGCGCTCAACAAAGCCTTGCGGAAAGAAGGATTGAGCCGCATGGCGCTGCACGCCAGCCGCCTGGATTTTCCGCATCCGCAAGAAGCGCGCCGCCTGACGCTCGCCGCCCCGCTGCCAGTGGCATTCGCCGATTTCATACGGCATCTGGACGCGGCGGAGGAACGCGGTTTCAGTGCAAGGGAAATGGCGGATATTGCATAAATGGCGTATCGTTCGCCGAAATCCGTTTTGCCGAAGTTGCGGCTTGTTTGTCGCCGCGCTGAAAAATCTTGAAATCCGCAGCAAGAAATTAGCGGCAGCCCTTCAGGACTGCCGGTTTAACGTCATTGGGAAGGGGGTTCTTTCCCCTCGAGAATGGCTACGGTCGGGACCCCGGCCTTCGCACCGCCCTGAAGGGCGGGGTTTCAAACCGGAGTTAGTTTTACGATGAAAAAGGGGGAGAGAAATTGGAACTGCAACCATCCTTGGAAGTGACTTCCACCCTGGGCGCTTTCTTCGATCTGCCGTTGTTGCTGGCCTTGCTGGTGATGATCGCGGCGGGTGTACTGGGCGGTCTGGCCAATTTCTACATGGCCGAGCGTCAATATGGCCGCCGGGAAAGCAAGGACTGGCGGCGTTATCTGGTTTTTGGCGTGGTGACGGCGCTGACCGCGCCGCTCCTCCTGAACATGCTTTCCAGCGACTTGCTGGCTTCCGCCCGCGTACATTCCGGCTCGCTGTTCGTCTTTGCCGCCTTTTGCCTGATTTATGTGATTGCCGCGCGCCGGATTTTCGAAAATCCGGCTTCTTTTTATCGGGAAGAAACCGAGCGGTCGCAAAATGAACTGCAACGGGAAATCGAAACCCTGCGGCGCGAGCAGGATTATCTGCACCAATGCCTGGCGGCGCGCGACAGCGCGCCCGCCGCCGACAGGACGCCGGACGCCGACCTGCGCGAAATGCTGACCTACAACGACATCGAGGTGCTGCGCGCGCTGGCGGACGAAAGCTATGTCTATGGCAACCTGGCGGCGCTGACCGAAAAAACCGCGCTGGGACGCGAACTGATCAGCCAGCGTCTTGCCGTCCTGAAAAACGCGGGACTCATCGAAACCCGCATCAGCGACAAGAACGTGCTGCACTGGGTCATTTCCGCGCGTGGACGGCAGATTCTCGACGAAGTACTCTCCGGCCAGGACGACGGCAAGAAGGCAATGTGAATTTTTCCGCATATCCCGTTCGCGCATGAGCCTCAATATCGTCATTCTTGCCGCCGGGCAGGGGAAACGCATGGTTTCCGCCTGTCCCAAGGTGCTGCATCCGCTCGCGGGCAAGCCCCTGTTGCAACATGTGCTGGAGACCGCCCGCCTGCTGCGTCCCGCGCGTCTGGCGGTGGTCTATGGGCATGGCGGCGATGCCGTGCGCCAGGCTTTTCCGGACGCGGACATCCTCTGGGCCTTGCAAGCCGAACAACTGGGTACCGGACACGCGCTGGAGCAGGCGCTTCCCTTGCTCGACGCCGCCCTGCCCACGCTGGTGCTTTACGGCGACGTGCCGCTGGTCGAAAAAGCGACGCTGGAACGCCTCTTGCGGCAGAGCGGCGCGGGCATGGGATTACTCACCGTCAACCTCGATCGTCCGCAAGGCTACGGGCGCGTCGTGCGTGACGCACAGGGCCAGGTGCGCGGCATTGTCGAGGAAAAGGACGCTTCCGATGCCGAACGCGCGATTACGGAAATCAATACCGGCATTCTGCTGCTGCCCAAGGACGTGCTGGGCGAGTGGCTTGCCAGACTGGACAACGAAAACGCCCAGGGCGAGTATTACCTTACCGATATGGTGGCGCGCGCGGCATATGATGGCGTAAGCATACACACCGCGCAGCCCGCCGCCGCTTGGGAAGTGGAGGGCGTCAATGACAAACGGCAACTTGCCGCCCTGGAGCGCGTCTGTCAGCGCCAGTTGGCGGAGAAGCTGTTGTTGCAGGGGGTGCGTCTTGCCGATCCGGCGCGCATCGACATTCGCGGGCATCTCGTTTGCGGCAGGGAAGTCAGCATCGACGTGGGTTGCGTCTTTGACGGCGAGGTGCGTCTGGAAGACGGCGCGGAGGTAGGCCCGTATTGCGTCATCCGCAATGCCCGCGTCGCGGTGGGCGCGCGGCTGGCGGCGTTTACCCACATCGACGGCGCGAGCGTGGGTGCAAATAGCGTGGTCGGGCCTTATGCCCGTCTGCGTCCGGGGACGGAACTGGCGGCGGGGGCGCATGTCGGCAATTTCGTGGAAATCAAGAACAGTCGCATTGGCCCGGATTCCAAGGCCAACCACCTCACCTACATTGGCGACGCCGAAATTGGCGCGCGTGTAAATGTCGGCGCGGGCGTCATTACCTGCAATTATGACGGCGCCAGCAAATTCATTACCCGTATCGAGGACGATGCCTTCATCGGTTCGGGCAGTCAATTGGTCGCGCCGGTGCGCGTGGGCAAGGGCGCAACCGTGGGCGCGGGTGCCACGCTCACCCGCGACGCGCCCGCCGATGCCCTCACCGTCGCGCGTGCGCGCCAAAAGGTCATCGCGGGCTGGAAACGCCCGGTGAAGAAACTCGCCAAATGAAACAATAGGTGTTACTGACCGGTCGCTTTATTGGTCGTCAAGCAACACAGTAACCATGCTGGTTCTGGGTATATTATTGTCGCCTCATTTAGCGACCGGTGAGTAATTCATTGGGTGCCTCGAATAACCCGATACCTCCAACCAATCCTGCTGCGCAACAATGATCGCGCCCGAACCCGGCCCGACTTTTTCGACCGATCCCCATTTTTTCCCGGTGGCGTTGCCCCGTTTTTGCCTCAAATCGCCCCGGACAGCGGCGATTCGGCCCATTTCGGGCGTTACAAGGCCTTGATCCCAGCCTCCTGGAAATAGACCAGCCGCTTCAGGTTGCGGCAGGCCGCCATCATCGTCATCGCAAGGTTCGCTCGCGCCTGACCAATGCGCTTCTCGAAGACCCACACGGTGGCGCGATCCGGGATATTGCCTGCATTGCCCAGAGCGCAGAACCGTTTGCAGCTCATGCGATCGAGCAACTGGTATTCCATCTGCTCGTCCGAAAGGTTGTACAG
>JAIRLE010000039.1 GCA_031259605.1 Zoogloeaceae bacterium | reverse complement strand
CCCCCCCCCCCGCCCCCCGCCCCCCCCCCCGCCGCCCCCCCCCCCCCCCCCCCCCCCCCCGCCCTGGGTGCTGTCCCGCACCAAACATTTGACTTCCGTGCTGACGGCCAGTTTTCTGGTAATGCTGTTTTCCCCGCTGTTATTGGCGATTGCCGTCACCATCAAGCTGACCAGTCCCGGCCCTGTGTTTTTCATACAGCAGCGCACCGGATTCCGGGGCCGCCGTTTTGGCATGATCAAGTTCCGTACCATGGTGGTCGATGCGGAGACATTGAAGCATTCGATACGTCACATGAACAAGCATGGCCCGGATTCTGTGGATTTCAAAATCGACCGCGATCCGCGCGTCACGAGCATTGGCGGCATCTTGCGCCGCACCAGCCTGGACGAGCTGCCCAACCTGTTCAATGTGTTATGCGGGCAAATGCGCCTGGTCGGCCCGCGTCCGACTTCATTTCACGCGCAAGCCTACAAGGAAGCCCATCTTGGCCGTCTGGGGGTTTATCCCGGCGTTACCGGCCTGTGGCAGATTTCCGGCCGCAGCAACGTGGGGTTTGACGATCGGGTCATCATCGACCTGCAATACATCGCCCGGCAAAGTCCGTGGCTGGATTTGAAAATCCTGCTCAAGACACCTTTTGCAGTACTCAGCGCGCATGGAGCCAGTTGACGATGGATAGCCCGATTCCAAACACCTTGCGGATTTTTGCGCCCAGCGAAAGCAATCTTGCCGCCATCGTGCTCGATCAGGGCTTGAACGTGCTGCTGCTCACCGCGGCGAATGCGGGCAACGGCGTCACGACCAGCGCCATAGCCCTGGCCAGCGAACTGGCGCGCAGCAGCCACACATCGGTGTTGCTGATGGACGCCAGTCTGTCCGCCAACAGCATCACGCGGCGTCTGGCGTTGCAGGAGCAGCCGGGATTCATGGATTTGGCATTGCCTGGGCAGGCACCCGCCATCGAGGAATGTCTCGTTCAAGTGGAAGGTCTGTCTTGCGACATCATGCCGGTGGGCGTCCATCCGCGGCATGGCGAACGCCTGGATCCCCAGCGCTTGCGCAATCTGTTCGCGCAACTGGGCGAACGGTACCGTTTCGTGGTAATCGACGGCGAGGCGGTATACGCCAGTTCCGATACGCTGGCCATCAGCACCCAGGCCGATGGCGTGGCGCTGGTGGTGCGTGGCGAGGAAACGCGCTGGGAAGTCGCCCAAGCCGCCGCCCAGCGCCTGACCCAGGTCGGTGCCAAATTGATCGGCGGCATTTTCAATGCCCGCAAGTACTATATGCCAAAATGGGTTTACGACCATCTCTGATGACGGATACGCCAATGACGAAATTTTCCGCCCTGTCGTTTTTCCCGCCGCGCGTATCGATTCTGGCCGCCTGCGCCGCAATCCTCGCGGGTTGCGGCACGCTCTCCTTCGACACGCCGGTGCAGATCGTCACCGCGCCCGCCGAGCAGTCGCAGGCCAGCGAACTCATTCCCATCAAGCAAGTGTTGCGTCCGCAGGATGTTCTGGATGTCATCTTCCACATCGATACCGCTACTCGTGACGCCTATCGCGTCCAGTCCGGCGATCAGGTGGATCTGCGGTTTCTGACCGCCGATGAATTCAGCGGCACCCGGCTGGTGATGCCGGACGGCACGATCATGCTGCCTTATGTCGGCTCTGTCCGGGTCGGCGGCATGACCGTCGTGGATGCCCAGCAATTGATCCGGGAAAAATTCGCGAGCTTGCTCAAGCATCCCGAAATCGTGTTTTCCGTGTCGCGTCCGTGGGCACAGTTGGAAAATCTGCGCCAATCCTTGCAGCATCCGTTGACCGGCATGAGCCGGGAAATCTCCGTGAGCGCCGATGGCCGCGCCAGTTTTCCGCTGTTGGGCGCCATTGCCTTGCAGGGGATGAGCATCGACCAACTGCCGCAAACCCTGAACGAACGGTATGCCGGATTGCCGGGACAGATTCGCGTCGATGTGCTGCTGAAATCCACCATCGCCAATCAAATTTTCGTGCTGGGCGCGGTAAACCAGCCAGGAGCCTATCCGATCCGCCGTCCGGTTTCCGTGCTGGAAGCCTTGTCCATGGCGCGCGGCACGCCAATCGGCGCGCGACTGGATTCGGTGATCATCATGCGTCGCCAAGGCAATCAGGTGGAAGCGCGCCGATATGACGTAGAAAAGGCGCTCGATGGCGACGCCGAACAATTTGCCTATCTGCAAGCGGACGACCTGATTTATGTGCCCAAGACCTACTTGACCAGGATTGGCGAAATCAGTCGCCAGCTTGCGGAAACCGTGCTGTTCAATGGTGTCGGCTACAGCTTTACCTATCGTGTCGATCACAAGGAAGGTGAAAATTTCCCATGAACAGAATGGAAAATTACCTGCACGAATTCCTGCGCGTGTTCTTTGCCAACCGCCGCCTGATCAAGCGCGTGTTTCTGGTGTTTGCCGTCATTACCTTGTTGCTGCCCCTGATGCTGAAGCAAAGTTTCGAGATTACGGCGGAAGTCATCGTGCAATCGAAAAAATTGTCGCAAACGGATTCCAGCAGCACGGCGCTTGCCTACGATCCCGACCGGTTCATTCCAACCTCGCTGACCGACATGGAAACCGAGAGCAACATTCTGCGCTCGCCGGCGCTGATTCACCAGACGATCTCCGAGTTGCGGGACGAAGGGCGCTACGATCCCAAACCCGCCGTGCTCGATCGTCTGCTGTTCAATCCACTGAAGCGTTTTGTCAGCAACCCCCTGCGCACTTATGTCATCAACCCGGCGCGCGCGCTGTTCGGCCTGGAAGTCGATCCGGTGCGCGACAGCACACTCGATGTCTGGACAAAACAGGCAAGCGAGCATCTGACCGTCGAAACCCTGCCCGGTTCCAATGTCATTTCCGTGATTCATGATTCCTCCGATCCAGCTCTGGGTACGCGCTTCGTCGAGCGCCTGCTGGCAAACTACCTGAAAAATCGCCAATCCATGCAATCCAACGACCCGCCGGAGTCTTTCTACGAACAGAAAAAAGCGCAATACAAGTCCCGTCTGGATGACCTCGAAGGTCGTCGGCAGGCGCTGCTGACAGCGGCGCAAACCTCTGATCCGAAAGAAGAAGCCATCTTTCGCCTGAACGCCATCAATACGGAGGAACAGACGCTCAACCTCTATCGCGATCGCGCCCTGGAAAACCAGCGTTGGCTCGATTACCTGAAAAAACATCTGGTTTCTGCGCGCAAGGCAAAACTGACGGACTACATGTTTCCGTTTTCCTTTGCCAACACCGTGGACGCCGTCGCTTTTGAAGACCGTGAGATCAAGCGGCTGGGCGAGCAACTGACCGAGTTGGTCAATCGTTACAACAAGGCCATTGAAACCTACCAGGCCAACAGTCTGCCCGTCATCGAACTGAGCGCGCAGATTGGGCATACCCGTCTGCAATTTCTGAAGGTGGTGGAAAATCGCATCCAGGAGCGCGGCAATGATCTGGAAACCATCCGCCTGGTGGTCGCGCAGAAGAACGCGCGCGTCAACGAATACCGGGCGCGGGTGCGCGCGTTGCAGGAAGTGCAGAGCAAGCTGCGCCAGATCGACACCGAGATCGAGGCCCTGCACCGGGCGTTTTTCACCTACACCCAGCGGTATGAGGAAAGTCGCGGACAGGGACTGATTGACGGCGCGTTATCCAATGCCCGCATCCTGAGCCAGCCTTATGAACCCACGGAACCCGCTTTCCCCAAACCCTTGCAGATTATTCCACTGGGTTTGATTACTGGTCTCCTGCTGGCGATTGCCCTGGGGTACATGCGCGAATTTCTCGACCATCGTTTCAAGCATCCGTTGCAGATTCAGCAGCATCTTGGCCTGCCGGTGCTGATGGTGATCAACGCAATGGAGGAACCCGCGCGCAACCCATACCGGCGATGGAGCTGGAAGTGGCTGTGGCGCTGGGCGCGGCAGTAGGCCGTCGCGGCATGTGCGGCGGGATTGTTCATCTCATCCACAGCGGCGGTTTTTATGGCGCCGAACGCATGTTGCTCGACCATTGCCGGTATGTGCCGGGGCGTCACCGGGTGATTTTTCTCAGGGCGATCGACAGCTTGTTGCAGCGATTTCTCGCCGCAGGCGTGGAATGTCTCAATGTGCGCGGCCTCAAGGATTTGCTGCCGGAATTGCGGCGGCGTCCCGGCCTGATTAACGCGCACAATTTCCGCGGACAGGTTTTCGCCTGGGTATGCGCGGGGCTTCTGAAGCTGCCGCTGGCGCTGACCCAGCACGGTTTCGCGCCGCGCAGCCTCAAGCAGCGGCTCTACATGCAAACCGCGCTGCATATGGGCGGCAGTCGCCGGGTACGGCGTATTGCCTGTGTGGCGCAAAGCATTGCCGATCTGCATATACGCGCCGGGACATCGCCCGCAAAACTCGACGTCATTCCCAATGGCTTGCCGCCCTGCGCCGTGCCGCCGCGCCAGGTTGCCGCGCCGCTGATTGGCTTCGCCGGACGCCTGGACGCTGAAAAGGGGCCAGACCTGTTTCTCGATGCCGTGTTGCCGCTGTGTCGCCGACATCCGGAACTCCAGGCGGTGCTGTTGGGCGAAGGCAGGGAAGCCGCCGCCCTGCGGACGCGTATCGACGCCGCCGACCTGAATGGGCGCATCCATCTGGCCGGTTATCAGGATGACATGGCGGCGTGGTTTGCGCGCTTGTCCGTCCTGGCGCTGAGTTCGCGCGCCGAGGGTACGCCCATGGTATTGCTCGAGGCCATGCGCGCCGGGACGCCGATTGCCGCCTTTGCCGTTGGCGGGGTGCCGGACATGATCGAAGATGGCGTAAACGGCCTGCTCGCCGCTCCAGGCGATACACAGGCGCTATCGATGCAGATCGAACGCCTGCTCACCGACGCGCGACTCGCCGAACATCTGGCGAGCGCAGGCCATCTTCGCCAGAGGCGTGATTATGATCTTGCAAAACTGGCGGAACGCTGGCGCTGTTTCTATGCGCTCGTCCAGGAAGGCGCGCCGTGTTGATGACGCTGTTTGGCGGCGGCCTCATGGCGCTCGTGTGCCTGTCGCTGCTCGCCAGTCCCTGGCCCTACCTCGCGCCATTGGCGATTTTCGGCATTTTCGGGTTGATTGCGCTTTTCCGGCGTCCCGCCTGGGGTTTGCTTGGAATCGTTGCCCTGGTGCCCTTTGAAGGGGTTTTCAAGGAAAGCATGATTTCCGGCACCAAACTGTTGGGCGCTTCGCTGATTCTCGTTCTCGCCCTGCAACTGCTGTTGCGCCGCCTGCCCGAGACGCGTTTCGCCAGCAACCTCTGGCGGCCTTTGGCGCTGTTCCTGTTCTGCATGTTCCTGAGTACGCTCTTCACTGGAAACCTGCTGTACTCCCTGAACAATTGGCGGGAACTGCTCGTCGGCATGACCTTGTTCGGCATCACCTTGCTGGTGGGGCGCGACGTCAACCCGATGACGCTGTGCCGCCTGATCGCCCTGGGCGTCGCCATCACCTGCCTGAACGCTATCCTTTCGACCGAATACCAGGTTGAGGGACGCGCCATCGGTTTGTTGCGCGATGCCAATTTTTTTGCCCTGCTGATTGCCGTCGCCCTGCCGTCTGCCGCGTTACTTGTCTTGTATGCCAAAAAGATGATTCCGCGCCTGTTCTGGGGCGGCGTCTGTCTCATTCTGCTTGCGGGCATGGTCAAGACCGATTCGCGTTCCGGTTTGCTCGTGGTGCTGCTGAGCTGCGCGATCGGCGCCTGGCAGCATCGCGATGGATTGTGCCGGGTGCGCCCGCGTCACCTGGGGATCGTCATGCTTGGGATGGCGATCCTGGCGCCGCTGACGCTCGCTTCCTTGCCGGATGAGTACATCGAGCGCGTCAAGTCCCTGAGTATGCTCAAATCCAGCGCCAGCGCAAGACATGACCCTTCACTCGGTCGCCGTGCCTCTTATCTGCTGGTCGGCGCGGAAATGATCCGCGACAACCCGCTGCTGGGTTCCGGCCCCGGAAATTTTCCGCTGCGCTACGAACGCACCGGTTATGCAAAGGCATTCGCCGACGAGATCGGGCAAATCGACATTTCCCGCCGCGCGCATAATACCTATCTGGAAATTTTCAGTGAAATGGGCATCCCCGCAGGCTTGTTCTTTGTCAGCCTGATCGTCCTGGCGCTGCGCAATTTTGAACGCGCGCGCAACCTCTGGGTACAGAAAGGAGATCGGGAGAAATCGGATCTTGCCGCACACCTGGGGTTGAGCATGTTGGCGTTGAGCCTGTTTTTGATGTTCCTGAGCGTGCCCAATCACAAGTACCTCTGGATGCTGCTCGCGCTCTCCAGCGTATTGCGCGCGCAGGCTGAGGAAACGCCATGGAAGGAAGATCATCGCGATGACGATCGCCCGGCAAATCGCGGCAGCGCGCTTTTGCGCAAGCGTCTTGTTCCTTCCTTGCCGGAGAAGGCGCGTAAATGAAGATCAGTGTGGTCATTCCGATGTTCAATGAAGCGCGCCATATCGGGCGGACGCTGGACGGCATCCGCCGAGCTGCCGACTTCTCCCGGCTTGACTGCGAATTGTGGGTGGTAGACAACGGTTCCACCGATGCGGGGCCATGTATCGCCGCCGAACATGGCGCGCGCGTGCTCCATTACCCTGGTCTCTCCATTGGCGCGCTGCGTAATCGCGGCGTCGAGGCGGGCGGCGGGGATTGGCTGGCCTTCGTCGACGCCGATATCGAGACGCCCGGCAACTGGCTGTCCATCTGGAAGGATGTCCATGAAGCATGCCGTGCCGATGTGCTCGCCCTGGAATGCGATACCCCCGCGGACGCGCCCTGGTTTGCGCGCGTCTGGCAGCATCGCAATCTTGCCGCTGGCCAACGCGGGCGTCCGCGGGATTGGTTGACGACGCAAAACCTGTGCATGACGCGTTCCTGGTTCGAGCGCGTCGGCGGCTTTGATGAGCGCCTGCCGACTGGCGAGGACAAGGAATTCACTCTGCGCCTGCATCGGGCAGGAGCGCGTCTGTTGCGCCTGCCCGCGCCAGCGGTTCTGCATTGGGGCTATGAGCGCAATTGGCGTGAGTGGTTGGGCAAGGAATATTGGCGGCAGAGCGGTCATCTGCAATTAATCAGGGGCAATGCGCGCTTGCGCCTGTTGCGGTTTCCCCTGTTTTGCCTGGGTACGGGACTGTGCAGCCTGTTCGCATTGGCGATGCTGCTGTTCGCCCGGCCACTGCCCGCGATTCTGGCGCTTTTTCCGGGTTTGCTGGCAGCATTCGCGCTTTCCTTGCGGCAAAGCGTCCCGTATCGCCAGCCGGTTTTTACGCTGCAACTTACCGTACTGCACTGGCTACGCCTGCATGTGGGCGCAGCGGCCTTGTGGGCTGGTTTTTGCAAACGGGCTGCATGGAGACCCGAACGTGGTTGAAGCGATTTTCTGGTTTTGCCTGTTCCTGCCCTTTTACGCCTGGATTGGCTATCCGCTCGGTCTGGCCGTGTGCGGACTGTTCATGCGTCCGCGCAAACCGCCGTCAACGGCGCATGCGCCGCAACCGGTCAGCGTGATTATCGCCGCGCATAACGAAGCCTTGCATATCGCGCAAAAACTGCACACCCTGCTTGCCCAGGATTATCCCGCCGAAGTGGAAATCATCGTGGCCAGCGACGGTTCCAGCGACGACACGGTGGCGCGCGCCCGCGCCATTGACGATCACCGCATAAAAGTGCTCGATCTGCCGCGGCAGGGAAAGGCAGCGGCCTTGAACGCCGCAGCGGGCGAGGCCAGCCATGCCGTCTTGGTGTTTTCCGACGCCGATAATCGCTGGCGGCGTGACACCCTTGCTCATCTCGTCGCGCCCTTTGCCGATGCGGAGGTCGGCTGCTGTGTCGGCAACATGCGGATTCCCCGCGCAGGGCATGCCCTTAGCATCGGAGATCTTCTGTACCGGCGTTATGAAACCTGGCTGTGCGCGGCGGAAAATCACTTTGGCTGCGCGGTTTCCGCCAATGGCGCGTTACTGGCGCTGCGCCGCGAATTGTTTCAACCGGTGCCCGCGCAGGTAAATGACGATTTCTTCCTCTGCACCTGCGCGCCAGCCGCCGGAAAACGCAGCGTTTACGTGGCGCAAGCGCAAGTGCTGGACAGCGGCGTGGATACGGTCGGCGAGCAATTCCGCCGGCGGGTGCGCATTACCGTCGGCGGACTGCAAAGTCTGGTCGCGCGGCGCGAATTGATGAATCCGCTGCGGCATGGCCTGTACGCCGTCGCGCTCATCAGTCACAAACTGATTCGTCGTCTTGCGCCGCTCCTGCTTGCGCCCTTGCTGCTCTTGAACCTGCCGCTGTGGAACGCGGGCAATTTTTATCGCTACACCCTGGCGGCGCAACTGACCGGCTACGCCGTTGGCGCGCTGGGCCTGCTCGATTGCAAGGGACGTCTGCCCAAACCCTTTCGCGTCGCGGGTTTCCTGCTGATCACCCTGGCGGGCATGAACGCCGGCCTCTGGCAGTTCTTGTGCGGACGGCGGTATGCCCTCTGGAATCCGCAACAGAATCGATGACCATGTTGAGCGTAACCACCCTGAAACGCCTGATCGGACAAGCCTATCTCGCCTCTCCGCCGGGACGTCATGCCTTGCGTCAACGCGGAAGCATACTGGTTTTGCATCGGGTAGTGGAAAACGATCGCGAAGCCGCCTGGCCGCACCGCTGCGGAATGTGCATCGGCCGTCAAGCATTCGAGCATCTGCTCTTTTGGTTGCGGCAGCAATTCGAGTGTGTTGCCCTGGAAACACTGCTGGAGCAACCCAGCGGCGAGCGTCCGCGCGTGACGCTGACCTTCGACGACGGTTGGCGCGACAACGCCGAACTGGCTTTTCCGCTGTTGCAACGCCATGAAATTCCGGCGAGCATCTTTCTCTCCACCGATTTCATTGGCGATGCGACGAAACCGAACCGGCGCTTCTGGTGGGAAGAGATCGCCAAAACCTTCTGGCAAACGCCGCAATCTCCCGACGCGTTACGCATATGCGACGCCTTGCGCGCGGAGGGCATGTCGGCGCCCGCACGACTGTTGCGACCGGAAAGCAGCAACCGGCGCAGTCTGGCCATTGCCCATTACCTGCAGACATTGACCCGACTACCCCTGGAGAAACTGGAAGCCATCACCTCCCTGCTGCCCGCGCCCCAGTCTTCAAGCGCCCTGGATTGGACGCAGGTGCGCGCTCTGGAAGATTCCGCTCTGGTGCGTTTCGGCCCGCATGGCGCCAGTCACGCCATGCTCACCCAACTGGATGACGCTGGCCTGGAAGCCGAATTGGCGCGCTCACATGCCGCATTGCGCGCGCATTGTCGTCATCCCCTGTCCGTATATTGTTACCCTCACGGCGCTTACGATGAGCGGGTGTGCCGCGCGCTCACCGCCTTTGGCTATCGTTACGCGTTGAGCACACAGCCGGGTCTGATTGCTCCCAACAGCGCGGCGCTGGCGCTGCCGCGCATCGGCGTCAACCATATCAGCAGTCGGCCGACGCAACTTGCCTGGCCCCTGTTTCGGGAGAGTACGGGCATGAAACGCGGTTCCTATCTCTGGAACATGGCATCGAGCGTGGGCACCCGCATTCTGATGACCGGCATCCGTCTGCTGCGCAACATCTTGCTTGCGCGTTTGCTCGGCCCTGCCGATCGTGGTTTGTTCGCCCTGTTGAATACCCTGCCGGACCTGATAGCGGCGCTCACCTGTGGAGGTCTCAACACCGCTGTCGGCTATCAAACGGCTCGCCGACATCCGATCAGCGTGCTGCTCACCCAGTTGCTGGTCTACGGATGCCTGTTCGCCACTCTGGTCACGCTGTCCGGCGTGGCGGCGCTACGCTGGTTTGGCGGCGATTTTGACCTGACCCGGCAGCTTGCGGAGCAGTTGGGGGGGATGGCCTGGCTATTGCTGTTGGCCGTACCGCTGACCGTCTGCAAAGGCGGTCTGCTGACGCTGCACAATGCCGACGGTCGGGTTGGCGTTTTCAATGTCTTGCGTCTGCTGGAATCTCTGACGCCGCTCCTGCTGTTCATCATTTTCTGGCTGCTGTTGCCCAGCGCGCTGATGGCCGCGCTGGGCAGCTGGCTGATTGGATTGGCATGCGTGGTGGCGGTCGGCGGATTCTGGCTGGCGCGGTTCTACCCCTTGCGGTTTTGTTGGCGGCCGGATCAACAAAAGGAATTGCTGCGCTATGGCGCGTACAGCCATCCTGAAGTGCTGTTTCAGCAACTGCTGCTGCGCGCCGATTATTTGCTGATTGCCGCCATCTTGCCTCCGGCCGCGCTCGGTCACTACGCCATGGCCAGCGCCGCCGCCGAATTGCTGTTGATCATCCCGGAAGCGGTGACGACGCCCTTGATGAAACGCCTGCTGCAACAGGATGATGGCATCGAGAAACTTACGCCGCTTGCCCTGCGGTTGACGGCTACCGTCATGTTCTCCGCCTGCGCGGGGATGGCGCTGATTGGCGAATGGCTGATCGTCACCCTGTTCGGCGAGGATTACGCGCCCGCCTACCCGGCATTGCTGGCGCTGCTGCCCGGGTTGTTCGGTCTTTGCTATGTGAGCATCCTGCGCCTGGATTTGCTTGGCAAACAGCGCCCCGGCAGCTTGTCGCTGATGGCGGCGGCGGCGGCCGCGCTGAACCTGCTGCTCAATTTCTGGCTGATTCCGCATATGGGCATTGTCGGCGCGGGCATCGCCTCATCCGTAGCCTATCTTGCCATTACCCTTACCATGCTGCGCTTGTATTGCAGGCTCAGCGGCGTATCCTGGGCGCGCACGCTGTTTTTGTTGCCCGGCGATGTGGCGCTGTTGCGCGCCTGGCTGCATATCCGGACGTCAGCGCGAAAAGGAGCCTCATGATGCTGAAAAACCGCAAGTGGTTTGCCCTGGCTTTGCTGCTGACGCTCGGCTTGCCCTTCGCGTTGATGTCGACCTCACGCGGCGGCTCCGTGGAATGGGGCGCCGTCCGCGACGGCAGCCTGTACCTGCGCCCATCGGCACCTGCCGAGTCCGTGCAACTGCGCTGGCAGGCGGCCTGGCAGGCCGAGGCCAACAGCGAGCGGGTTTACCTGCTGGACGGCAACGGGAAACTGGTGGAACAACTGGACATCCATGCCGACCAGACGCACGGCGAATACGCCTTTATCCTGAAAGCCGGCAATGCCGACTATCGCCTGGGTATTCCGGGCTACAGTTTTCGCAATTACCACGTGACGCACGATGCGGACACCGCCGCGCAATTCGAGCCTGCCAAGGTGCATTTTTGCGCCGATGTGCCCCGCAATTCCGAATTTTATTTTCGCGTGGCGGCGGGCGAGAAAGCCGTACTCGGCGGCAAGCATCATGGCGGCGTTCATGCGTTGCGGGCAACGCGCCTGTCCGACAGCCAGACCCTGCGCCTGAATTTGCAGCAATACGCGCAATATTCGAGCTTCGACCGCATGCCGTTGCCGGAGTCGAAACAGGACGAAATCTGGCGTCTTACCCTGGAAGGCAGCGGCAAGGCAGCCTTCTGGCTGGATGGCGCGGACAACCTGTTCGCGCAAAAACCGGAACATCTGCATCGCCTGGACTACCCTTCCGGCATGGTGGAATTGACGCTGTCCGGGAACATCCTTGGTGCCGCACCGCGTCTGGGTCTTGGCCTGCCTTATGCGGCATGGCCGGAATCGGGATTTGCCGCCCTCGATGCCCTGGCGCCGCAGGCGGCAAATTATTACAGTTTCGTCGATGTGCTTCCCCGGCAACCGGAACGCGAAATCGGTTTTCGTCGCCAGTATGGCGAGCGTTTCGGCATTGATTTCGATCTCACCTTGCTGGCCGGAAGCGGACGCCGCGCCGTGCTTGCCGACGACCAGCAGACTCTGGCCGGAGTGGATGCCTGGCTGGCCGACAGCGCCCGGCTGAAATCCGGCGGCATTCACTATCTGTCCCTTGCCGATGAACCCAATCTCAACTACCCGGATTACGCCAGCTTCGAGCGTTATTTTGACGCGCTCGTGCGACGGGTGCGGGGAAATTCCAGGGCGCGCGACGCCGGTGTGCGCATTGCCGTCCCCGCCAGTTCGCGTTTCATCAATGGCCCTTTCCATGATGGAGACGCAAACGCGCGCCGCGGCATGATCTGGACGGAAAGGCTGTTGCGGCGTTACGAAAACGACATTGACGCCATTGTCTGGCACGAATGGATGGTACGCGACCTTTTTGCCACGCGCCGTTATCGCGACAATGTCCAGGCTGCCGCCAGACTGGTGGGCAGGGATGCCGACGGTCGTCCGAAGAAGGCGCTGCTGCTCAACCAAACCAATATTTCCAGCGGCTCCAGTGTCAGCGTCTACCAGCAGGATACGAATTTTGCGGCGTTGTGGTGGGCTTCGGTCGTCATCAACGCTTCCCGTGACGGTTTGCTGGATATGCTCAACTGGTTTCTGGTTGCCGATGACGCAGGTCACGCCAAGGGTATGCTGCGGGAGCGTGGGGCGGGAAATTTTGAACCGCGCCCGGTCGGCCTTGCGCAACAATTCATTCGCAATCACTGGTTGTCCCAGGTCGAGGCGCTGGACAACAACGCCTTTGAAGTGGATGCGCTCGCCATGCGCGACGGCAAACGGCATGGCCTGCTGGGGGTAAACAAGAGCAGGCGCTTGCAACAGATAAGCCTGTCGGGAGCCGATGGTCTTTGTCAGGTGAGCGCGAAACTCGAATTTTTCGGCTCCGATAACCGCGCGCGCGCGGTGAAACTGGATTGCGGCGGATCCCGTCCGCGTTTCAACGTGCCGGGCGAAACCCTGTTTGCCCTGAGCTGGAAGACGCCATGAGGCCGCTGGCGGAATTGCTCGGCAAAATCCGGCGCAAGGGTTGGCGCGGCACGCTGCGCGTACTGTGCCAACGTTTCATCTACCGGTGCCAGGAATTGCTGACCGTGGAACGTTCGCTGGAAGCGCCGTTATCCAAGCGCCTGAAGGCGTATCGTTGGGAACATGTGCGCATCGATGAAGAAACCCTGCCGAAGCTGGAAAAACATTTTGCGCATTACCTGCCCGCCGCGCGCAAACTGCTTGCCAAGGAAGGCGTGCGTGGCGACGCGTTCGCGGATGAAAACGGCGACGCCATCGGCATGGTGTGGATGACCAACCGGGATTACTACGAACCGCTGTATCGCCGCTGGATTCGCCTGCCGCCGGGCCATATGTATCAGTTCGCCGGCGAGGTTGCCGAACCGTACCGCAATACGGGGGTGCCCTTGCGCTACCTGCGCGCGCTTTGCGAGCAAGGGCATCATGAACTCGGTTGTCATGTTGTCCGCTCTCTGATGGATACGCGCAACCTGCCCGCGCTAGCGATGCACATGCACATGGGATTCAGGGAAACCGGAGAAGCGACGCATGTCTACACCCTGTTTGGTTTTCTGCATTTCACGCACATATGCGCTTACCGCGAACCGCGTTTTTCCTCCTTGCGCAAACCGGATCGCAACCGTATTTCGCCGCAGAGATCGGAATGACGGCGCGTTTTGCATGGCATGACGATCTGGAAGCCGGAGCTTTTCCGGCGGCTGCCTACAATGAGCTTCTTCTCCGCCTGCCGACATTTACGCCTTTCAATCGCCTGTCCTGGCTACGGGCAATGGCGCGTCATTTGCGGCCAGGGCAAACGCTGCATGTGCTGATTGCCTGGCAGGATGCGCGTCTTGTCCTGTGCCTGCCGCTGCTCCATTGCCGCGAGCGCCAAGCCGGACTGCCGTTGCGGGTAGTGCGTCATCTTGGCTATCCTCTTGCGGATCGCATCGTTCTGGCCGTCGAGCCGGGGCAGGAAGCCGTATTGATGGATGCCTTGCCGCGTATCCGCCGCGCCTTGCCCCATGCCCTGCTGCAACTGGATGAAATTCTCCCGGCGCCAGCCAGTAACGCCGGCCTTACGGCATGGGGAAGACGCGGCAGTTTTCGTTGGGAGAACCGTCTGATCTGCCTCGTGCCCGAATATCGCGTGTGCGCAAAAGATCGCGACGAACCCGCGGGAGATGCGCGGTATAAATTGCGCCGGGCAAGAAAGCGCAGCGCCGCCATCGGTGCCGCGCCGCGCCGGGCAAGGCCGGATGCCGACACGATGGACGCGCTGCTGGCGCGGATTTGCGCCGTCGAACGGATCAGCTGGAAAGGCGCGCAAGATGTCGGCATCTTCAGCTCCGACAATGTGGCGGCAACCACGGAAGCGCTGCGCGCCCTCGCGGCGGAAGACCGTGTGCGCGCGGTGCTGCTGGAACATGAGGGGCGCTGCATCAGCTATCGTCTCGGCCTGCTGGAACAGGGACGCCTGTACGACTACAGCCTGGCGTTCATGCCCGCCTATGCCGCCCTTGGCAGCGGTCGTCTGTTGCTGGACGAATGGATACGCTGGGGTCTGGACGAAGGCTGGCAGTGGATCGACGCTTCCCGGGTGCGCCGTTCACATTCCCGCCACCAGTTGCGCGAGCGCATGAGTGGTCAGATCGAACACCGGCGCTGGCGTTTTTATTCCTGCCGCCCCGGCGGTCTGGCCTTCGGCCTGGCCTATGGCGTCTGGCAGTTGTGGAGACGCCATGTCAGACGCTCGGATTAGCAGGAGGCGCAAAAATAAACCCCTGCTTTTTGACGCCTGCGTGGCGCGGATGCGGATGCGGCTTTTCATCCGCCGCATTCTTGGGTAGGATGTGCGCTTTTGCTATACTCCATACCTGTTTTGCGGCGCCGGAAAGCGCCTGAACTCCCCATTGCGCGAACATTTCCAGAGGATGTCATGACCGAAGCAACAAGCCCGATTCTTTCGATTACCGCAGAAAATTTTGAAACGGAAGTGCTCAATTCAGCGCTTCCCGTGCTCGTGGATTACTGGGCGCCGTGGTGTCAGCCCTGCCGGATGATGATGCCCGCATTCGAGACCGTGGCCGCCGATTACGCGGGAAAAATCAAGTTCGGAAAACTCAATATCGATACGGACGGCGAAATCGCCTCCCGCTACAATGTGCGCGGTGTGCCGACCCTGATGCTGTTCAAGGGCGGCAACCCGGAAGATGCCCGCACCGGAGCGCAAAGCAAATCACAACTGGTCGCCATGATTGACAACGCGCTCTGATTTCCCTACCCTGCGCGCTTGGGCACACAAAAAATATTCTTCCAGGCGCTTTTTCACTTTTCCTTCTTCAGTTTTCTTTTCCCCCATCTCACGGAACGCGTTGCCCACGCGCTTTCCATCCTGTCCTTCCTCTCTTTTCGCAGCAACGCCAATGCACCTTTCCGAACTCAAGTCCCTGCACGTCAGCCAGCTGGTCGAAATGGCCGCCAGCTTCAATATCGACGCCGCCAATCGCCTCAGAAAACACGAACTGATTTTTTCCATCCTGCGCGCCCACGCCAAGAAAGGCGAACCCATCTACGGCGATGGCGCGCTGGAAATCCTCTCTGATGGCTTTGGTTTTCTCCGTTCGCCGGACACTTCCTACCAAGCCAACACCGACGACATCTACGTCTCGCCTTCACAAATCCGCCGCTTCAATTTGAGGACGGGCGATTCCATCGAAGGCGAAATTCGCACGCCCAAGGACGGCGAGCGTTATTCGGCGCTCACCAAGCTGGACACGATCAATGGCGAACTGCCGGAAGTCACCAAGAACAAACTGATGTTCGAAAACCTGACGCCGCTGCATCCCACGCGGCATCTGCATCTCGAACGCGACATCAAGGCCGAGGAAAACATCACCAGCCGGGTAATCGACATGATCGCCCCCATTGGCGCGGGGCAGCGCGGCCTTATCGTCTCGCCGCCAAAATCCGGCAAGACCGTGATGATGCAGCATATCGCCCACGCCTTGACCACGAACCACCCGGAAGCAGTGCTGATCGTGCTCTTGATCGACGAGCGTCCGGAAGAAGTCACCGAAATGACCCGCACCGTACGCGGCGAAGTGGTGGCCTCCACCTTCGACGAACCGGCCACCCGCCACGTGCAGGTTGCCGAAATGGTGATCGAAAAAGCCAAGCGCCTGGTGGAAATGAAAAAAGATGTGATCATCCTGCTCGACTCCATCACCCGGCTGGCGCGCGCCTACAACACCGTGCAGCCCGCCTCCGGCAAGGTACTGACCGGCGGCGTGGACGCCAACGCCCTGCAAAAGCCCAAGCGCTTCTTCGGCGCGGCGCGCAACATCGAGGAAGGCGGCTCGCTGACCATCATCGCCACCGCCCTGATCGAAACCGGCTCGCGCATGGACGATGTGATCTACGAGGAATTCAAGGGCACCGGCAACATGGAAATCCATCTGGATCGACGCATGTCGGAAAAGCGCATGTATCCGGCCATCAACGTCAACCGCTCCGGCACCCGCCGCGAGGAGTTGCTTTTGAAACCCGACGTGCTGCAAAAGATGTGGGTACTGCGCAAACTCCTCTACCCGATGGACGATCTGGAAGCGATGGAATTCCTGCTCGACAAGATCAAGGCAACCAAGAGCAACGGCGAATTCTTCGACGCCATGCGCCGGGGATAGCGGAGCAGGTTTTGCCTTCCATCCGCGCCTGTGCGCGGATGCGTCGAAAAAAAGGAACCGGGCGGTTCCTTTTTTGTTTGTGGCGCGCGGACGTGGCGCACGAGACGGCGGCGGCTTATTTCGCCATCTGTTTTTCCTTCATTTCGTCCAGCGTCTTGCAGTCGATGCAGAGCGTGGCGGTGGGACGCGCCTCCAGGCGCTTGATGCCGATTTCCACGCCACATTTGTCGCAATAGCCGTAATCGCCCGAATCGATACGCGCCAGCGTCTCGTCGATTTTCTTGATGAGTTTGCGTTCCCGATCGCGGTTGCGCAACTCAATGGCGATGTCGGTCTCCTGACTGGCGCGGTCATTGGGATCGGCAAAGATCGTCGCTTCATCCTGCATGGTATGCACCGTGCGGTCTATGTCCTCGCCCAACCCTTTTTTGACGTTTTCCAGGATGGCCCGGAAATGTTTGAGCTGACCAGCGCTCATGTATTTTTCACCGCGCTTTGGCGTGTAAGGGGCAAAATGCTTTTGCAGCAGATATTCTTCCATGGCTGTCCCTGATTGACGAAAGCGCACTTAATATCAGAAACGTCCGCGCTTTGCAAGAAAACGTGACATCGCTTGTTCATGATGACGACACGGCTTCTTGCTGGAAGGACGGCGCCTGACCGTCGGCGAGCGCACCTGGCAAGTGTCGGTCGCCGCCGCTTCATCGATCGGTTTGCCGTTCCTGGTCGAATGTTCGCCTTGACGCAACCGGGGACGGTCTATAGAATGCCTGTCTCTTCGGGGCGTAGCGCAGTCTGGTAGCGCATCTGCTTTGGGAGCAGAGGGTCGTGAGTTCAAATCCCACCGCCCCGACCAAAGTAAAAGCGTGCGAGGCAGTCTTCAGGCGAGGCCAGAAAATCGGCGCCCGTAGCTCAACTGGATAGAGCAACGGCCTTCTAAGCCGTAGGTTGTGAGTTCGATTCTCGCCGGGTGCGCCAGGAAACAAGCCCATATGCAATGGCGGCATTAGCTCAGTTGGTAGAGCACTGGATTGTGGCTCCAGGTGTCACCGGTTCGATCCCGGTATGTCGCCCCAGTTACCATGATTTTCGAATCTCCCGCTTTCGCCCGTTCGCTCATCGACTGGCAGCGTCTGCATGGTCGGCGCGATCTGCCGTGGCAAGGAATGCCTGATGCGTATCGGGTCTGGCTTTCCGAAATCATGTTGCAGCAAACCCGGGTGACGGTCGTGCTTCCTCTTTTTCCCCGTTTTGTCGCGCGTTTTCCCGATGTGCGAACGCTTGCCGCCGCGCCGGTTGAAGCGGTGCTGGCATTGTGGGCGGGGATGGGGTATTACGCCCGCGCCCGCAACCTGCATCTTTGCGCGCGCAGGATCGTTACGGATCATGCCGGGGATTTTCCGCGAACGGCGGCGGAACTGGCCGCGTTGCCCGGCATCGGACGTTCCACGGCGGCGGCTATTGCCGCTTTCGTCAGCCATGAACGCGCCGCCATTCTCGACGGCAACGTCAAGCGGGTGCTCTGCCGCTATTTTGCCATCGAAGGCGCGCCTGTCGGCGCGGTGGAAAAAATGCTCTGGAAACAGGCCGAATCCCTGCTGCCCGCCGCATCCGACATGCCCGTCTACACCCAGGGACTGATGGATTTGGGCGCAACGCTATGCACTCGCCGCGCGCCGCGTTGCGCGAATTGCCCGCTTGCCGCGGATTGTCTGGCGTTGCGGCAGAACCGCGTGGAAAGCCTGCCCGCGCCAAAAACACGAATCAAAGGACCGCGCCGCGTCGCGCGTTTCTTGATCGTCAGCGATGGCGAGCATGTCTTCCTGCAACGCCGCCCGATGACGGGCGTCTGGGGCGGTCTGTACGCGTTGCCGGAGGATGCCGCGCTTTTGCCGCGCCTTGGACTTGCCGATCACTTTCCCTTGTCCTTGCCGCCGCGCGTCCATGTCTTCACTCACTTCCGCCTGGAGATTCATCCCTTGCTCTACCGGGTGGAAAAGATGCCAGTTACGAACGATGCCACGCTGGAATGCCTTTCCATCACCGACGCGCTGGAATCCGGCATTCCAGCGCCCGTGGCGCGTCTGCTGCGAGAAATTGCGCTGCCGGCCGCCGGGATGGAAAAGAGAGTTAAACTCATGCCCCGCACTGGAAAAAACCCATGACCGAATCCGCAACTTTCCGAAAGTCCTTGTCCACCCCGTCGTCCGACCCTGCGGTAACGCAGTTGCGCTTACCGCCGCATTCCATCGAGGCCGAGCAATCGGTGCTGGGCGGCTTATTGCTGGATAACGCCGTCTGGGATCGGATTACCGACCAGATTGCCGACGCGGATTTCTATCGTGACGAACATCGGCGCATCTTTCGCCAGATCAGCGCCCTTTTGGGCGCGAACCAGCCCGCCGATGTCCTGACCGTGGCCGAGGCGCTGGAAAACGCCGGGGAAAGCGCGCATACCGGCGGCTTGGCCTATCTGGGCGAACTCGCCAACAACACGCCGTCGGCGGCCAATATCGTCCGTTATGCCGAAATCGTGCGCGAACGCGCCATTCGCCGCAAACTGATCGCCATCTCCGATGAAATCGCCGCCAAGGCGCTGAATCCGCAGGGGTGCGAAACCCAGGAATTGCTGGACGAGGCCGAAGCGCGGATTTTTGAAATTGCCGAAAAAGGCACGCGCACCAACGACAGCTTCATCCACATCGACCCCCTGTTGAAGCAGGTGGTCGAACATACGCAGGAACTGTACGACAGCGACAATCCCGGCAACATTACCGGCATCGCCACGGGTTTCGCGGATATCGACGAAAAAATGTCGGGGTTGCAGCCCGGCGATCTGATCGTGGTGGCGGGACGCCCCTCCATGGGGAAAACCGCCTTTGCCCTGAATATTGCCGAGCACGTCGCCGCGCGCGAAGGTCTGCCGGTCGGCGTGTTTTCCATGGAAATGGGTGGTTCGCAGCTGGCCATGCGGATGTTGGCGTCTTCCGCGCGCGTGGATTCCCAGCGTCTGCGCACGGCGCACCTGAATGACGAGGAATGGGACAAAATCACCGACGCCATGAAAGCGCTGTACAAGGCACCGCTGTACATCGATGAAACCGGCGGCCTGAATCCTCACGAACTGCGTTCGCGCGCTCGCCGCCTGCACAGCAAAAACAACGGGCTGGGGCTGATCGTCATCGACTACATCCAGTTGATGAGTTCCGTGCGCCAAAACGAAAACCGCGCGACGGAAGTTTCGGATATTTCCCGCGCCATCAAGTCGCTGGCCAAGGAATTGCATGTGCCCATCATCGCCTTGTCGCAGCTGTCGCGCAAGGTGGAAGAACGTACCGACAAACGCCCGCTGATGTCCGACCTGCGCGAATCCGGCGCCATCGAGCAGGACGCCGACGTCATCATCATGCTCTACCGCGACGAGTATTACAACAAGGAAAAAAGCCAGTTTCCCGGCACCGCCGAAGCCATCATCGGCAAACAGCGCAACGGCCCTACCGGAACGGTGCGTCTCGCCTTTCTCGGCGAATACACCCGTTTCGAGAACCTGGCGCGGTCGCAGGATTAACGCATTACAATTCCCTTCACGATTACGACCCGTTTCATCATGTCCGGCAATACCTTTGGCAAACTCTTTTGCGTCACTTCCTTTGGCGAATCGCACGGCGCGGCGATAGGCTGCGTGGTGGATGGCTGCCCGCCGGGTCTGGCGCTGGCGGCGGCGGATATCCAGCCGGAACTGGATCGGCGCAAGCCCGGTTCCTCGCGGCACGTCACCCAGCGGCGCGAACTGGATACGGTGGAAATTCTTTCCGGCGTATTCGAGGGACGCGCCACCGGAACACCCATTGCGCTCCTGATTCGCAATCAGGATCAAAGAAGCCGCGATTACCGCGCTCTCGCGGAGACCTTTCGTCCCGGTCACGCCGACTACGCGTATTTCCAGAAATATGGTCTGCGCGATTATCGCGGCGGCGGCAGGGCCAGCGCCCGCGAAACGGCGGCGCGGGTAGCGGCGGGCGCGATTGCGAAAAAATGGCTGCGGGAATGCGCGGGCGTGCGTATCCGCGGCTGGATGAGCGCCCTGGGTCCCATCGAGATTCCTTTTACGCGCGATGCCGATATCGACGCCAATCCTTTTTTCGCGCCCGATCAGGGCAAGGTGCCAGAACTGGAAGCTTTCATGGACGCCCTGCGGCAATCCGGCGACTCCATCGGCGCGCGCATCGATGTCGCCGCCCAGGGCGTGCCGTCCGGCTGGGGTGAGCCAGTCTTTGATCGGCTGGATGCCGCCATCGCCAGCGCCATGATGGGCATCAACGCGGTAAAGGGCGTGGAAATCGGCGCGGGATTTTCCGCAATCACGCAAAGGGGCAGCGAACACGGCGACGAGATCACGTCGGCGGGCTTTCTCTCCAATCACGCGGGCGGCATAACCGGCGGCATTTCCACCGGCCAGGACATTTTGGTGCGGCTTGCGCTCAAGCCGACACCCAGCATCCGTTTGCCGCGCCGCTCCATCACCCTTGCGGGCAAGGCGACAACCGTCGCCAGCGAAGGCCGTCATGACCCTTGCGTGGGCATTCGCGCAACCCCCATTGCCGAAGCCATGCTGGCGCTGGTGCTCATCGACCACGCCCTGCGCCAGCGGGCAATGCGCGGCGCAACGGATAACGCCATGCGGGATTAAAGCGCATGTCCGATTATTTCTTTGGCGACCCGTTTCGTCTGGAAGACCTGCCGTTGCCGCGTCCGGCAGGAGGGTATGCCGTGCAGTATCTGGGCTGCGATCAATTGCTGGATCGGCGCACCCATGATTTTTTGCCGGTGCGTCACCCCGATCTGCGCGCCCTCCACCCCAGCTTTTTCTCGGCTTCCGCCGCCGCGCGCGCTTGGCGGGAAGCGCATCCCGACGTCGCGCCGGAACTCGCCGTTATCCCCGCCGCCTTCGACGTCGGCGCCGGACGACACATCCTGATCTACGGCGTCCTGGGACGTGAAAAACAAACCCCGGTATTTCTGACATGAACAAGGCCTTTACCCGTGAGGCGGAAACGGACGATGACGATGAAGGCGTGTCGCCCGCGCTCAAACTGCCGCCGGGCGGCAAGAATTACATGACGCCCGGCGGACACGCGCGCCTGCTGGCGGAGCAGGAGGCATTGATTCGCAACGAGCGCCCGCGCATTGTGGAAATTGTCGCCTGGGCAGCCAGCAATGGGGATCGCTCGGAAAACGGCGACTATTTGTACGGCAAGAAACGCCTGCGCGAAATCGATCGCCGCATCCGTTTCCTGAACAAACGGTTGGAAAACGCGCAAGTGGTAGATCCGCTGGCGCAAGGCGAGAACGAGCAGATTTTTTTCGGCGCGACGGTGACGCTCAAGTTTGATGACGAACCGGAACAGACGTTCGCCATCGTCGGCATCGACGAAGCCGACGCCGCGCGCGGTCGCATCAGTTGGATTTCCCCGCTGGCGCGCGCGCTGATCAAGGCGCGCGCAGGCGATAGCCTGCGCTTCAAGACCCCCGCGGGCATCCGCGACATCGACATCCTCTCCGTGCGCTACTTGCCGCTTTAGAAGCTATTTTAAAAATTGAAAGTAGAGCGGATAAGCGTCCTCGTCAAAAGCGAGGCGCGAAGAATGGATGCGACGCTTGAACGCCTCTCAAGGTATTTTCAAAACAGCTTCCTAGAACCTATTCCATTGCCAGTAGAACCCAATACCGGATACCCGCGGACAAGGCGGCATCGTTGAAATCGTAGCGGGAATCATGCAGGGCGCAGCGTGGGCCTTCCGGCATGGCGTCCGTCGCGGGGCCGCTGCCCAGCCAGACGTAGCAACCGGGCTTTTCCTGCAACAAATAGGAAAAATCCTCGGCCGCCATCGAGGGGGGCAGATCGGTCAAGACCTTGTCCGCGCCAAAAGCCTTTTGCGCGGCACAGAGGCAAATTCCGGCCTCGTTTTCCGTATTGCGGGTGGGCGGATAAAGACGGGTAAAGCGGGCTTCGATGCACGCGCCGAAACTTGCCGCAACGCCTGCGCACAGGCGTGTAATGGCGGATTCCACCTGCTCTTGCACCCTTTCTTCAAAACTGCGTATGGTGCCGCGCAGCAATACTTCATCCGGAAGCACGTTCCAGGCCGATCCGGCGTGGAACTGGGTAATGCTGACCACGGCGGCATCCAACGGTGAAAGATTGCGCGCGGTCACGGTTTGCAGGACGGTAACCAGGTGACTGGCGGCGACAATGCCGTCCACGCCCTGTTGCGGCAGGGCGGCGTGTCCGCCCTGGCCTCGCACCCGGATTTCCAGTCTGCACGTGCTCGCCATCACCGGGCCGCGATGTACCGCCATGGTGCCAACCGGCAGTTCCGGCCAGTTGTGCAGGCCATAGACGGCTTCCATGGGAAATGTCCGGAACAATCCGTCCGCCAGCATGGCCGCCGCGCCGCCTTCGGCTTCCTCGGCAGGTTGAAAGACAAAGGCGATACTGCCGGAAAAATCGGGATGCTCGGCCAGATGACGCGCCGCGCCCAACAGCATGACAACATGCCCATCATGTCCGCAGGCGTGCATCCTGCCCGCATGGACGGAGCGGTGCGCAAAGTTGTTTTGCTCTTCCAGGGGCAGGGCGTCCATGTCGGCGCGCAGGGCGATCATGCGTCCGCCCGCGCCTTTCTTGCCATGCAACACGCCAACCACGCCGGTTTTCGCCAGGCCGCGATGCACTTCCAGGCCATGGCGCGCCAATTCGCGCGCCACGATGTCGGCGGTGCGCATCTCCTGAAAGGCCAGTTCCGGATGCGCGTGCAGATCGCGGCGCAAGGCGGCCAGTTCCGCCAGCATGCTTTCATTTATCATCTTGCGTTCCTTGTCCATACAGGGCATTGCTGCGGATGTGGTAGGCCGGTTCCGCCGCTTCTGGAGCATCCCGCGGCGCGCCAGGGCCAGTCAAGCGCGGCGCGACAAAAAAAGGAGGAACAGGCGTGTCGTCCGGCAGGTCCGGCAGGATGGGGGATTCAGCGTGATTATAGGCCAGCCAGTTCATCTCCCAGACGCCGAACAGGACGCGGCGCAGGGCGCGCTCGTTTTCGGGCGCGGGCTTTTCCAGAGAGAGGACGCGGCACATGTCGCCGGGATCGGCGGGAATCCAGGCATAGCCCGGCACATAGAATTCGGCGCGACAATGCGCGGCGGCCGTCACGTCTTCGCCTTCCACGCCCAGGCAGGCCGCCAGACGCGAAGGGCCGAGGCGTTGCCCGAATACCCGCCGCGCCGGAATGCCGATGGCGCGGCAAAGCGCGACAAAGAGACCGTTGATGTCGGCGGAACGCCCGCCATAGCGTTGCGCGTCGATCTGCGCCCGCACGTCGCCCATGCCGCAGGGCGGCAGCGCCGGATCATAGACGCATTTGTCCGCCACCCAGAAAAAAAGGGCGCGCGCCTGTGCCAACGGATCGATGATGCGCCCGACGATCCGCAACGCCAGTTCGCGCGCCGCGCCCGCATTGGGCAATTGCGCGGTCTCCCGCAAGCTCTGGCGCAGGATGTCGTCGCGTTCAGGCGGCTGGGTGCGCCGGGAAGCGTCAAAAACCCGATCCGCGGTTGCCAGCGTGGCGACAATCTCCAGATGTGGCGCAACGCCTTCGGGCCAGTCGCAAAAAAAGGCTTCCAGTTCGCCGTCGGGCAGGCGATGCAGACCGCAGCGGGAAAAATTGCCTTGCCAGCGCAAGCCCGGATTGCGCTGATAAAGCGGTTCCTGCTGCTTGGGCAAAGGCAGCCAGAGACGCAGCGGCGCGGCGACGACAGGCATTTGCACGGCAAACGTCAAGACAAAAGCATGCCAATCCTCAGGCAGCGCTGGCGCTTTGGCGGGGGGCAGATAGGTTGCCGAAGAGCCTTTGGGCGCGGCAACCAGCACGGAATTCCTCGCGCTGGTCTGCGCACCCGCCGCCGCAGGCATGGCTTTTTGGGGCTTTTTCCTCGCCGCCGCATTTTTGGGTTTTTCCGCCGCCAAAGCGGTCGGCATCGCCAGGGCCAGCGCCGTCGCCGCCAAGAAGTCACGGCGTTTCATCCGCCGGTTTCCACTTATCCCCCCCATCCAGCAAGCCTCCTTTTATCCGCTTGGTTTTGTTCCTCCCGTCCCCGATCTCCGTTCGGGGCGTGTCCCGCGGGCTAATTGCCGAAGAAATCCTTTACCTTGTCCATCCATGATTGGGCGCGCGGGTGGTGCTTGCCGTCGTGGTCGGCGGAGATGGTTTCCAGTTCCCGCAGGAGTTCTTTCTGGCGTTCGGTGAGACGCACCGGCGTCTCGACGACGACATGACAGAGCAGATCGCCGTGGGCGTGGCTACGGACGCCCTTGATGCCCTTGCCGCGCAGGCGGAAGATGCGTCCGCTCTGGGTTTCGGGGGGTATCTTCAGGTTGGCGGCGCCGTCCAGCGTGGGGATTTCGATTTCTCCGCCCAGCGCGGCGGTGGTGAAGGAGATGGGCATCTCGCAGTGCAGGTCGTTGTGTTCGCGGGAAAAGACCGGGTGCGGCTTCAAGTGCACCTGTACGTAGAGATCGCCCGCCGGGCCGCCGTTTACGCCATGTTCGCCCTCGCCGGAAAGACGGATGCGATCGCCCTCATCGACGCCGGCGGGAATCTTCACCGCCAGGGTCTTGTGTGTCTTGACGCGCCCCGCGCCGTGACAGGCGCTGCATGGATCGGAGATGAAGCGGCCCGTGCCGTGACATTTGTGGCAGGTCTGCTGAATGGAGAAAAAACCCTGTTGCAGGCGAATCTGACCGCTGCCGCCGCAAGTGGGACAAACGCTGGGTTTGGAGCCGGGTTTCGCGCCGGAGCCGTTGCAAGCTTCGCAGACTTCCATGGTGGGAATGCGAATCTTGGTCTCGGTTCCCTTGGCGGCCTGTTCCAGCGAGATTTCCAGGTTGTAGCGCAGATCGGCGCCGCGATAGACGTTGCTGCGTCCGCCGTGACCGCCGCCGCGATTGCCGAAAATTTCGTCGAAAATACCGCCGAAGGCGTCGGCGAAATTGCCAAAGCCCTGTCCGCCGCCCGCGCCGAATCCAGCCTGCGGATCGACGCCCGCGTGCCCGTATTGATCGTAGGCCGCGCGCTTCTGTCCATCGGAGAGCACTTCGTAAGCCTCCTTGGCCTCCTTGAACCGCTCTTCCGCCGACGGGTTGTCCGGGTTACGGTCTGGATGATACTTCATGGCCAGCTTGCGGTAGGCTTTTTTGATTTCCTCTTCGCTGGCGTCGCTATTTACGCCGAGGACTTCGTAAAAATCTTTCTTGCTCATGATGTGACGTTCCGGGTGTAAATGGTGTTAGCGCCAAGGAAAAGAGTTACGCATGGCGTTTTTCAGGCAGACGAAGCAAACAACGGGGATGTGGCGAGCCATCCCCGTTCCGGCAGAAAAGGAAGAGGAAGCGGCTATTTCTTGTCGTTGACCTCGGTGTATTCCGCGTCGACCACGTCGCCTTCCTTGCTTTCCGTATCCGCCGCCGCGTTTGTGGCGTTACCCGGTTCCGTCTGCTGTTGCTGGGCGTACATCTTTTCGCCCAGCTTTTGCGCGGCTTGCGCCAGCGCCTCGGTTTTGGCGGCAATCGTCTCCTTGTCGTTGCCGCGGATGGTATCTTCGACATCCTTGATGGCAGCTTCGATCTTTTCCTTTTCGGCGGCGTCGAGTTTGTCGCCGTAATCCGTCAGGGATTTCTTCACCATGTGCACCATGCCGTCGGCGCTATTTCTGGCGTCCGCCAGCTCGCGCGCCTTCTTGTCGTCTTCGGCGTGCAATTCGGCGTCTTTCACCATCGCCTGGATTTCCGCTTCGGAAAGCCCGGAATTGGCCTTGATGGTGATCTTGTTTTCCTTGCCGGTACCCTTGTCCCTGGCGGAAACATGCATGATGCCGTTGGCGTCGATGTCGAAGGTGACTTCAATCTGCGGCAAGCCGCGCGGCGCGGGCGGAATGCCTTCGAGATTGAACTGTCCCAAGCTCTTGTTGCCGGAGGCGACTTCCCGTTCGCCCTGCAAGACATGGATGGTCACGGCGGACTGGTTGTCGTCGGCAGTGGAAAACACCTGGCTTGCCTTGGTGGGAATCGTGGTGTTCTTCTGGATGAGCTTGGTCATGACGCCGCCCAAAGTCTCGATACCCAGAGAGAGCGGCGTCACGTCGAGCAACAGCACATCCTTGACCTCGCCTTGCAGCACGCCGCCCTGGATGGCCGCGCCGACGGCCACGGCTTCATCCGGATTCACGTCCTTCCTTGGATCTTTTCCGAAGAACTCCTTCACCTTCTCCTGTACCTTGGGCATGCGCGTCATGCCGCCGACCAGGATCACGTCGTCGATGTCGGAAACCTTGCAGCCCGCGTCTTTCAAGGCAATTTTGCAGGGTTCTATGGTGCGGCTGACGAGTTCGTCGACCAATGATTCAAACTTGGCGCGGGTAATCTTCTGCGTCAGATGCTTGGGGCCGGAAGCATCCGCCGTGATGTAGGGCAGATTCACCTCGGTCTGCTGACTGGAAGAAAGCTCGATCTTGGCCTTTTCCGCCGCTTCCTTCAGGCGTTGCAGGGCGAGCACGTCCTTTTTCAGATCGACGCCGGATTCCTTCTTGAATTCCTCGATGATGTAGTCGATCAGGCGCTGGTCGAAATCCTCGCCGCCCAGGAAGGTGTCGCCGTTGGTGGCGAGCACCTCGAACTGCTTTTCGCCGTCTACATCGGCAATCTCGATGATGGAAATGTCGAAGGTGCCGCCGCCCAGGTCATAGACCGCGATTTTCCGGTCTTTCTTCGATTCCTTGTCCATGCCGAAGGCAAGCGCGGCGGCAGTGGGTTCGTTGATGATGCGTTTGACTTCCAGTCCGGCGATCCTGCCCGCATCCTTGGTGGCTTGCCGCTGACTGTCATTGAAGTAGGCGGGTACGGTGATGACGGCATCGACGATTTCCTCGCCCAGATAATCCTCGGCAGTCTTCTTCATCTTGCGCAGCACTTCGGCGGAAACCTGCGGCGGAGCGATTTTCTTGTCGCGTATTTCCACCCAGGCGTCGCCATTGTCGGCCTTGAGTATCTTGTAGGGCATGAGCGCAATGTCCTTTTGCACTTCCTTTTCTTCGAAGCGGCGGCCAATCAGGCGCTTGACCGCGTAGAGCGTATTGCGCGGATTGGTGACGGCTTGCCGCTTGGCGGGCGCGCCGCAAAGGATTTCGCCATCCTCGGCATAACCGACGATGGAAGGCGTGGTGCGCGCGCCTTCGGAGTTTTCGATGACCCTGGCGCTGCCGCCTTCCATGATGGCGACGCAGCTATTGGTGGTACCCAGGTCGATACCGATGATTTTTCCCATGTTGCATTCCTTTATGTCATGCGCCCGCAAGAAAAAGGCGCGAGTTGATAGATTGCCTGTTCCCGCAGATAAGGCCAGGCGCGCGGATTTCAAGTCGAGCCTGCCGTGCCGTGCTCACAAAAGCGAAGAAACGCGCATCCACGAGTTTCTGGAGGCGGCAATGCCTCAATCCGCCTTGCCGCCGGAAACCAGCACCATTGCCGGACGCAGCACGCGCCCAGCGATCAGATAGCCTTTTTGCAGCACCTGCACGACGGTATTGGCCTCCATGTCGCTGGCGACCATCTGGATGGCCTGATGCCGATTTGGATCGAACTTTTCGCCCAGCGGGTCGATTTCCTTCAGCGCGTATTTTTCAAAGGCGGAAACGAGCTGCTTCAGGGTCAGTTCCACGCCGCCGCGCAGGTCATCCGCCGTCTGCTTCTCGCTGGCGAGCGCCGCTTCCAGGCTGTCCTTGACCGCCAGCAGTTCGCCCGCGAACTTTTCTATGCCGAACTTGTGCGCCTTGGCGATATCTTCCTGCGCCCGCCGCCGCACGTTCTCGGCTTCGGCCCTGGCGCGCAGCCAGTTATCCTGTAACTCGGCATTTTTTTGTTCCAACCCGGCAATCCGGGCGGTAAGGTCTGGAACGGCTTCCGTGGAGGATTCCGGCGTGGACGCGGCTTCCGCGCAAATTGCGTCTTCGGCGGATGCGGCCTCCGCCGGGGCTTGTGGCGTAACGTTTTTGCTCATATGAGGCTCCCATGAATATTCCGGGTTATGGGGATGAAAAAAGTTTTTTCAAGCCGGGGCAGGATTTTGTTAGCATCCCTGTTTCGGACACGCTGCGTCGGCAGGCAACTGGATTTGGCGACATGGAAAGTATTGGCAAATATCACATCATCCGGGAATTGGGCAAGGGCGCGACCGCCGTGGTATACCTTTGCCAGGACCCGGACGTTGACCGGCAGGTGGCGGTCAAGGTGGTGCAGTTCAACCACAAGAACCTGGCGGTCTCCCGGCGCTTGCGCAAGCTCTTTCGCACGGAGCGCATGATTTCCGAGCGGCTCGACCATCCCAATATCGTGCGCGTCTATGACGCCGAAGTCCAGGAGAACCAAGCGTATATCGCCATGGAATACGTGAATGGCGTTTCCCTGGAAGAATTCTGCCACATCGACCGCCTGTTGCCCCTACATCGCACCATCGGCATTATTTTCAAGTGTTGCATGGCGCTGGACCATGCCTATCGCCAAGGCGTCATCCACCGCGACATCAAGCCCGCCAACATTCTGGTGGATCAGGAAGACAACCCCAAGATTGCCGATTTCGGCCTGGCGATCAACATCAACAAGGACATGGATCGGGATTCCACCTTTGTGATGGGCGTGGGTTCCCCGGCCTACATGTCGCCGGAGCAAATCAAGGCATACCCGCTGAACCAGAAGACCGACCTCTATTCTTTGGGCGTGGTGCTGTTTCAGATGCTCACCGGGCGCTTGCCTTTCCGGGCGCAGGATCAGGCAACGCTGGTGTACAAAATCATGAACATGGACCCGCCGTTGGCCTCGCGCATGAATCCCAATGTGCCCGTCAAGCTCGACGCCATTCTCAAGAAGGCGCTGGAAAAGAATCTCTACAGCCGCTACAGCAATGGCGCGGAATTTGCCAAGGAATTGTCTTCGGTGCGCTACAAGATCATGACCGACAACGAAGACCACGCGCGGCAGGATAATGAACATTTTTCAGCCCTGCGCAAGCTGGAGTTTTTCCTTGAATTTGAAAACGTGGAATTGTGGGAAATCCTGCGCTCCGCGGTGTGGCGCAACATTGGCGCCAACGTCGCCCTGATGCGGGAAGGCGAGGAAGACCGGCGTTTCGGCATCCTGGTTTCGGGCCAGGTGGAAGTCTCGCGCGAAGGCAAGATGCTGTGTCGCCTGGGCGCGGGCGAGGTCATTGGTGAAATGGCCTATCTTTCTCCCGCCGAAGGCAAGCGCGGCGCGACAGTGGTGACGCTGGAACCTTGCCTCTTCGTGGAAATCAGCGGTCCGGCGCTGGCGATGGCCTCGGATGAACTCCAGGAACGCATGCGCAACGCCCTGATCGCCAAGATCATCGCCCGCCTGCGCAATGCCAATCAACGTTTGCTGGAACAGGCGGAAGCCGTGAGCGTCGAAGGCGGCAACGCGTTGCCGCAAGACAAAGGTGAGCTAAAACTCGAATTGTTGCCGCCGTGAGCGTGTGCGTCATAGAAGCTGTCCCAGGGAGTGTTCACACTATCGGAGACACTCGACGATACGTGCGAAATTTACGATAACAGCATGGAAAATGGCACCGATCCCGTCCCTGGCGGCACAAGGCTGTACGTTGTGGAAGCACTATATCTAGTTGATCCTAATCAACAAACCACTATATATTGTGTTTTTCTCCTTGACAGTGTTTCGCCTCACTCCTAGACTTCGCCCTCGCGCGGTCAAGGGAATCCGGTGGATTTTATGGTCTTCATGCCGGAGCTGCCCCCGCAACTGTAGTCGGCGAGTCTTGCGTCATTCGAGGCCATGTCCTGTCACTGGACTTTTCCGGGAAGGCGGGCGCAAGGCGGCGACCCGAGAGCCAGGAAACCTGCCGCGCATTTTGATTGTCTTCGGGAAGCGGGGCGTCTTTCCGGACGGTGGCTTTTCGCGGCTTGCCGCGCGCCATCCGCCAGTCCCCCCCGCTTGCCACACGCCTACGGGGAGTATTGGAAAACATGCCGCACAATTCATCAGTTCCGGGGAACGCCACAGAGGAAGCCGCCGAGGCGCATACCGCCAGTCTGGAAGTCATTCGCCGCAACGGGGCGATTGCCGCCTTTCAATCCGAAAAAATCGCGCTTGCCCTGACCAAGGCGTTCCTCGCCGTGGAAGGCGCGCAGAGCGCCACTTCCGTCCGTGTTCGGGAGGTGGTGGCGCGTCTGACCCGCAATGTGGTGGAAGCCCTGATCCGCCGTCGTCCGGCGGGCGGCACGGTGCATATCGAAACGATACAGGATCAGGTGGAACTGGCCTTGATGCGCGCGGGCGAGCACGATGTGGCGCGCGCCTACGTGCTCTACCGCGAGCGCCGCGCCGAGGAACGCGCCGCTCAGGAAGCCCGGCAGAGCAAGACGACCGATTCCGGCATCCATGTCACCGTGGCGGGCGAGCGGCGTCCGCTGGATGTCGCCGCCCTGCGCGCGCGTCTTGCCTCCGCCTGCGACGGGATGGACGAGGCCAACGCCGAGGCCGTGCTGGAACTGACGCTGAAGAATCTCTACGACAACATGCCGCTCTCCGAGGTCTACACGGCGCTCACCCTCGCCGCGCGCACCCTGATCGAGCAGGACCCGGTCTATGACAAGGTGACGGCGCGGCTTACCCTCTTCGCGCTGCGCGAGGAGGTACTCGGACGGGAAACCGGCCAGGGAATCTCCCCGGAAACGGCGGCAGCGGCAATGAAGGATTATTTCCCCCGTTTCGTGAGACTGGGCGTCGAAACCGAACTCCTCGATCCCCGCCTTGCCGAATTCGACCTCGAACGTCTCGCGGCGGCGCTCGATTCCGGGCGCGACCTGCAATTTACCTACCTCGGCCTGCAAACCCTCTACGACCGCTATTTCCTGCACATCGAGGAGCGCCGCATCGAACTGCCGCAGATTTTCTTCATGCGCGTGGCGATGGGGCTGGCGTTGAACGAGATTGATCGGGAGGCGCGCGCCATCGAATTCTACGATCTCATTTCCCGTTTCGATTTCATGTGCTCGACGCCGACCCTGTTCAATTCCGGCACCCGGCATTCCCAGCTTTCCTCCTGCTACCTGACCACGGTCTCCGACGATCTGGAGGACATCTACCAGAGCCTGAAGGAAAACGCCCTGCTGCAAAAATACGCAGGCGGCCTGGGCAACGACTGGACGCCAATCCGCGCGCTGGGCAGCCGCATCAAGGGCACGAACGGCAAGAGCCAGGGCGTGATTCCCTTCCTGAAGGTGGTCAACGACACGGCGGTGGCGGTCAATCAGGGCGGCAAGCGAAAGGGCGCGGTCTGCGCCTATCTGGAAACCTGGCACCTGGACATCGAGGAATTCCTGGAACTGAGGAAGAACACGGGTGACGAGCGCCGCCGCTGTCACGACATGAACACCGCGCACTGGATTCCCGATCTGTTCATGGAACGGGTGCTGGCAAACGGCGAATGGACGCTCTTTTCCCCCGACGAGACGCCCGATCTGCACGAAAAATTCGGGCGCGCCTTCGCGCAAAGTTATCTCGCTTACGAAGAAAAGGCGGCGCGCGGCGAGATCAAGCTCTTTCGCAAGCTGCCCGCCGTGCAGCTTTGGCGGCGTATGCTCACGCTCCTTTTCGAGACCGGGCATCCCTGGATCACCTTCAAGGACCCCTGCAACCTGCGCTCGCCGCAGCGACACGCGGGCGTGGTGCACAGTTCCAACCTGTGCACCGAGATCACCCTCAACACCTCGAATGCGGAAACCGGCGTCTGCAACCTGGGTTCCATCAACCTGCCCGCGCACTTGAAAGACGGGCGGCTCGACATGGAAAAACTCTCCCGCACCATCGGCACGGCCATGCGGATGCTGGATAACGTGATCGACATCAATTTCTACGCCACCGCCAAGGCGAGAGCCGCCAATCTGCGCCATCGACCCGTGGGTCTGGGCATCATGGGCTTTTCGGATTGCCTGCATCTCTTGCGCCTGCCCTATGCCTCGGAAGAAGCGGCGCTCTTTGCCGACCGCGCGATGGAAACCGTCTGCTATCTGGCCTACTGGGCCTCCACCGATCTCGCCGTGGAGCGCGGGCGCTATTCGAGTTTTCCCGGCAGCCTGTGGGATCAAGGCATCCTGCCGCTCGATTCCATCGCGCTTTTGGAAGCCGAACGCGGCGCGCCCATCGACCAGGACAGAAGCGCCACCCTCGATTGGGAACGCCTGCGCGCCCGCATCCGGGAAGTGGGGATGCGCAATTCCAACTGCGTCGCCATTGCCCCGACCGCAACCATTTCCAACATCGTCGGCGTCTCGCAAGGCATCGAGCCGGAATACCAGAATCTCTACGTGAAATCCAATCTTTCCGGCGAATTCACCATCATCAACGAACATCTGGCGCGCGAACTGAAGGAACACGGTCTGTGGGACACGGTGATGGTGGCCGACCTGAAGTACTTCGACGGTTCCATCGCCCGCATCGACCGGGTGCCGGAAGACTTGAAGAAACGCTACGCCACCGCCTTTGAAATCGACCCAAAATGGCTGGTGGAAGCCGCATCGAGACGGCAGAAATGGATCGATCAAGCGCAGTCGCTGAACCTCTATCTTGCCGCGCCTTCCGGGAAGAAACTGGACGAACTCTACAAACTCGCCTGGACGAAGGGCCTGAAGACCACCTACTACTTGCGCACCCTGGGCGCTTCGCAGGCGGAAAAGCTGGATCAGGGATCGGAAATCAGGGATCAGGAATCAGAAGCGTATGCCGAAGCGCCGCGCTTTTGTTCCATCGACAATCCGGATTGCGAGGCGTGCCAGTGATCGGGGGACGGAAGACAGAAGACAGAGGACAGATGAACCCACCTCAAAACCATCGTCATTGCGAGGCGCGCAGCGCCGCGGCAATCCATGAAGCGTTCCGGCAACCTGCAAGGCCATCTGGATTGCCACGGACCTTCGGCCCCCGCAATGACGAAGTTGTCGTTTTGACCCCAAACGCGCCCGTCTTTCGATGAAAGCGCTCATTGCCATCCTTCTCCTGGCCGCCATGGCGGCGCTGGGGATTCCCCTTTTCCGGTTCAATCGCAAGCGACGCCATATCGCCCGGTGCGTCGCGGCGTCCGCGCCCGGACAACTGGAAGGCATCTATGCGTGCATCGACACGTTTTGCGCGTCATCTCCGGGCGGTTACGTGCTTGCCCGCGGAAATGCCGAAACGGACGAGGCGCGTTGTCTGGTGCCGGTTCCGGAGGATTTTTCCGGATTCCCCTGGAGCGGCAAGGTGATCGAGGTGACGTCCCACAAGGAGGTGGAATTTCATTTCGTGGACGCGCGAGTTTCCGCGCCGACGCTTCTTGGCCGCGCATACCGGATCGTGCCGGTTCCACGGCATAAGGGACGGAACATCTTTTCTCCCAGGCGGCTCATCCAGAATATCCCCGCGTTGCGTCCGGCCTTGAGCGCCGTTTGTCCGGCATATCCCGAAGACCTGCTCTCTTATCTCCTGTGCGCCGGTAGCGCGAGCTTTGAATTCGACCCCATCAACCAGGCGCGAATCGGCCTTGCCCCCGCCTGGATTCAGAGTCCCGAAAAGCCGCGTTGCGACCAGTGTGGAAAACCCATGCGCCTGATCCTGCAATTGCCGGGCACGGTGATTCATGAAAAATTGTTCCACAATGGCACGTTTTACCTGTTCGGCTGCCCGGAACATCCGCGGCAGACCAGAAGTGTCGGACAGTGCTCATGACGCGCAAGGGGAAGTCGTTTGGCTCAAGGCCGCCAGAGATGGAGAATCGCGCCCTCCCGGTCATTTGCCGTCCGCGCCATCTGAGCGCGAAAACAGGCCAGCGCATAACGGCGGACTTTCAATGATGCGATTCACTACAGGAGAACCCCGATGAACGCCTTTTTCGATGACTGGGACGATGCGCCCACCCCTGCGGTTGCCGCCCCCGAAGCGCCCGTCCGGACTACCCTCGCACCCGCGACCGCCGCCGAATCCGTCGCTCCCCCCGGCGGCGGCCTTGCCCCGGTGAAAGCCGCCGACAAGCGCGTGGTCAATGGCCACGGCGACATCAATCAGCTCGCGCCTTTTCGCTATCCCTGGGCCTGGGAATTCTTCCTGAAAGCCAACCGCAATCACTGGGCGCCCACGGAAATCAACATGGCGCAGGATGTGCAGGATTACCACCACAAGCTCACGGCGGCGGAGCGGCACATGTTCGAGAACGTGCTCGCCTATCTCACCACCTCGGACATCCTCGCCATGCGCAACATTGGTCTCGCGGTCATGGAAAAGATGACTGCGCCGGAATTGCAGATCTACCAGGCGCGACAGGTCTTCGAGGAAGCCCTGCACACCTGGACCTACCAGCACTGCATCGAAACCCTGAATCTGGAGCAGGAGGAAATCTACAACCGTTACCGGGTGGTGCCCGCCATCCACGGCAAGATCGTGCTCGCCAACCGGAGACTGGAAAAAATCCTGCGCTCCGACCTCGATTTGAGCGACCGGGACACCCTGCACGAATTTGCCTTGTCCTATCTCTTTTTCGCCGGCATTTTCGAGGGCTGCTGGTTCTACAACGGCTTTTCCCCCATCTTCGCCCTGCAACGGCGCGGGTTGATGAAGGGTACCGCGGAACAGTTCCAGTACATCATGCGCGACGAGGTGCTGCACTGCGCCTTCGGCCTGCGCGTCATCCGCGAACTGATGCACGAGGAAAACCTGACGCTCGACCCGAAAGCCGTCGCCGAACTCTGGGCAGAGGCCGACGCGACGGAAGAAGCTTATGCCCATTACATTTTACAGGAAGCCATCCTCGGCTATTCCGCCGACCTGCACCTGGGCCAGTTCCGCTTCGTCGCCAACCGCCGCGCCCGCCAGATGGGCCTCGACGAACCCTTCCCCGGTGCGCAAGCCACGCTGCCCTGGCTGGATGAACAGGCCAATCTGCGAAAAGAGAAAAACTTCTTCGAGACGAGAGTCACGGAATATCAGACGGGGGGAAGCCTGGCGTGGGAATGAGCAAAGCGGATTCTTGCCGATTAGCATACATGGACGGGCGTGACGATCCAGGTCGAGAAACCTGCATCATGTCTGGTTCCGTCCGATTCCATCCCGATCCGTAGCTGGCCTTTATTCCGCGCAGAGGCTATTCCACGGACAATGATAGAATCTCACCGACAAGAGGAGTTGAAATCATGAGTCATAGGCTTCACAGTCTGCGCATCCTGAGTGAAACCGACCCGGACGGAGGCGTATGGCGGAACCTGTATGAGCCGCGGACGGGGGTGTTGCTGGAATCGGAAGACCCCTTGCGGCAGAAGACGCGCTACGAATGGGAGACGCCCTTTGGGCCGAAGAAAGTGACGGGGTCTGGGGGAGACGAACA
>JAIRLE010000207.1 GCA_031259605.1 Zoogloeaceae bacterium | reverse complement strand
GTGTCGATCGAGGTGAAGCTGATTGCGCCGATTGCGATGGAAGAGGGATTGCGTTTCGCCATCCGCGAGGGCGGACGCACCGTCGGCGCCGGCGTCGTCTCGAAAATCATCGAGTAAGGAAGAAAAAGGTTTCATGATCCATGCGGGGCGCCCTCCCGGGGGCGCTTCGTAGCTGTTGCAGGGGTATAGCTCAACTGGCAGAGCGTCGGTCTCCAAAACCGAAGGTTGGGGGTTCGATTCCCTCTGCCCCTGCCCGTTTTTTAGTTCTGACCCGGGCGTTTCCGGAAGGTTTTTTTGAACGACATGGCCGACAAAATCAAGATTGCGCTTGCCCTGCTGCTGCTTGCGGCGGGTATTGCCGGGTTTTACCTGCTCTCCAGCCAGGCATTGGTGCTGCGTGTGCTGGCGATTGCCGCTGGCACGATCGTGGGCGGGGTGCTGTTTTGCAAGAAGACAGAAGCGGGCGGACGTTTCGTACAGTTGTGGCGCGAAGCCTGGGTAGAACTGAAAAAAATGGTCTGGCCCACCCGCAAGGAAACCGTACAGGTGACGGCGCAGGTATTCGTTTTCGTGGTGATCATGGCCTTGTTCCTGTTCATTACGGACAAATGCCTGGAGTGGCTGATCTCTGACTTTTTTTTGAGGGTGCCGACATGAACGAGAAGTCCTGGTACGTGGTGCATGTCTATTCCGGCTTCGAGAAAAGCGTCATGCGCGCCCTGAAGGAACGGATCGAGCGCTCCGGCCTGGCGGACATGTTCGCCAGCATCCTGGTGCCGACCGAAGAAGTCGTGGAAATGAAGAACGGTCAGCGCGCCATTTCCGAACGCAAGTTCTATCCCGGCTACGTGCTGGTGGAAATGGAGATGAACGACGATTCCTGGCACCTGGTGAAGGATACGCCCAAGGTGACCGGCTTCATCGGCGGCACGGCAACCAAGCCCGCGCCCATTTCCCAAAAGGAAATGGAGCGCATCCTGCAACAGATCCAGGCGGGCGCGGAAAAGCCCCGTCCCAAGGTGCTGTTTGAAGTCGGCGAGAACGTGCGCATCAAGGAGGGACCGTTCAACGACTTCCAGGGCGCCGTGGAAAACATCGATTACGACAAGAGCCGCATCACCGTCATGGTCAGCATTTTTGGCCGCGCGACGCCGGTCGTCCTGGAATTCACCCAGGTCGAGAAGCTCTGAGGCGCGCTGTTTCACAGGCAAGCCGGAAGCCTCGATTCCGGTAAAGAGGAGCGTCAGTAGGAAATTTTCCGAACCCGCGTCATCACTCACTTTCAAGGAGCCATCAATGGCCAAGAAAATTATCGGCTACATCAAGCTGCAAGTGCCGGCGGGCAAGGCGAATCCCTCGCCGCCGATCGGCCCCGCGCTCGGTCAGCGCGGCTTGAACATCATGGAATTCTGCAAGGCGTTCAACGCCCAGACGCAAGGCGTGGAGCCGGGCCTGCCGATTCCCGTGGTGATTACCGCCTTCGCGGACAAGTCCTTCACCTTCGTGATGAAGACGCCGCCGGCGACGATTCTCATCAAGAAAGCCGCCAAGATCGACAAGGGGTCGCCCAAGCCGCATACCGACAAGGTAGGCAAGATCACCCGCGCCCAATGCGAGGAAATCGCCAAGGCCAAGCAGCCCGATCTCACCGCCGCCAGCCTGGATGCCGCCGTGCGCACCATTGCCGGTTCCGCGCGCAGCATGGGCATTACCGTGGAGGGGCTGTAAATGGCCAAACTTACCAAAAAACAAAAGGCGCTGGCCGGCAGGATCGAGGCGCAGAAACTGTATCCCCTTGCCGAAGCCCTGGCGCTCGTCAAGGAAGCCGCCACCGCCAAATTCGATGAATCCATCGACGTCGCCGTGAATCTCGGCATCGACGCGCGCAAATCCGACCAATTGGTGCGCGGCTCCGTGGTGCTGCCCGCCGGCACGGGCAAAAGCGTGCGGGTGGCCGTGTTCGCCCAGGGCGAAAAGGCGGAAGCCGCCAGGGCAGCGGGCGCGGACATCGTCGGCTTCGACGATCTGGCGGCGGAAATCAAGGCCGGAAATCTGAATTTCGACGTGGTGATCGCCACGCCGGACGCCATGCGCGTGGTTGGTCAACTGGGGCAGATTCTCGGCCCGCGCGGGCTGATGCCCAACCCCAAGGTCGGTACCGTGACCATGGACGTGACCACTGCCGTGCAGAACGCCAAGGCGGGTCAGGTGCAGTACCGCACCGACAAGGGCGGCATCATCCACGCCACCATTGGCCGCGCTTCTTTCCCGGTGGAAAAACTGGAAGAGAACCTGAAGGCGCTGATCGAAGCCCTGAACAAGGCCAAGCCCGCCGCTTCCAAGGGGCAGTATATGAAGAAAATCGCCGTGACCAGCACCATGGGTCCCGGTGTGCACGTGGATCAGGCCAGCCTGATTGGCGCGTAAGATTTTATAAAGACTTTGGGACGTGGAGAGGCCGCCGCAGGCGGCATCCCCGCGGATCGTCAAAGACCGCAGGCGGCGCCGGGTTTTCCCTGGCGGCTTAAATGGTCGTATCGGCCTGCGCAGACGGTGTTGCCCGGACAAGGATTTTGCCGGTTGTCGCAAAAACAATCGGTCGCTTTCTGGTTCAGGTCGCCGTAAGGAGTGGCGAAGCGGACGCTTCGCCATGTTTTGACTTGAAAAGGAGGAAAGACCCATGGGTCTCAATCTGGAAGACAAAAAAGCGGTTGTGGCGGCAGTGTCGGGCGAGGTAGCCCAAGCCCAGACCATCGCGCTGGCGGAATATCGCGGCATCGAGGTGGGCGATCTCACCTTGTTGCGGAAGAAGGCGCGCGAGGCGGGCGTGTATCTGCATGTGCTGAAAAACACGCTGGTACGCCGGGCGGTGGAAGGAACGCCGTTCGCGGGACTTTCCAGCCAATTGGTTGGCCCCTTGATCTATGGCATTTCCAAGGATCCGGTGGCGGCGGCCAAGTTGCTCAACGACTTTGCCAAGACCAATGACAAGCTGGCGATCAAGGCGGGCGCTTATGCGGGCAAGATATTGGACAAGGCGGGCGTGCAAGCGCTGGCTTCCATTCCTGGCCGCGAGGAACTGCTCGCCCGGTTGCTGGGCGTCATGCAAGCCCCGGTTTCCGGTTTTGCCGGAGCCTTGGCGGCGCTGGCCAAACAACGCGAAACCGCTGCCGCGTGAACGCGGACAAACTTTTTTACCGATTTGAATCAGGAGTAATTTAAATGGCAATTTCCAAGGAAGACATTCTCGAAGCCGTGGGCGCGATGACCGTGATCGAATTGAACGATCTCGTCAAGGCGTTTGAAGAAAAATTTGGCGTTTCCGCCGCTTCTTTCGCCGCGCCCGCTGCGGGCGTAGCCGCCCCCGCCGCCGCAGCGGAGGAACAGACCGAGTTCGCCGTGGTGCTGACCGCCGCAGGCGACAAGAAGGTGGAAGTCATCAAGGTGGTGCGCGCCGCGACCGGGCTGGGCTTGAAGGAAGCCAAGGATGTGGTGGACAGCGCCCCCAAGCCGGTCAAGGAAGGCATTCCCAAGGCCGACGCCGAAGCCTTGAAGAAGCAGCTGGAAGACGCGGGCGCCAAGGTCGAGCTGAAGTAAGCCTTGCGTGTTCGGGAATCGGGCTGGCGGCCTCTTCTGGCCGTCGGCCTTTTTCCGTTTCCAATGATGGAAGAGGTTGAGCAGGTGCGATTGATGTTTCGTTGTCCAGGATGCAAATACAAGCCGACGCGCCCGTTTGCGCGCCGGGGGTTGTCTTTGCCTTTTGGTCTTTGCCGCCAGACAGACCGGCAGACCGTTTTCAGACTTTTCATCCAGGAGTCATCATGAGTGCCGCCGCTTCTCCCGCTTATTCCCATACTGAGAAAAAACGCATCCGCAAGAGCTTTGCCAAGCGTGAGCACGTCCTGGAAGTGCCGTATCTTCTGGCGACGCAACTGGCATCTTTTTCCGAGTTCCTCCAGGCCGACGTGGCGGCGGAAAAGCGGGAAAACCAGGGCTTGCAGGCCGCGTTTACTTCCATTTTTCCCATCGTTTCCCATTCCGGAAACGCCCGGCTGGAATTCGTCAGCTATACGCTGGGCGAACCGGCTTTCGACGTCAAGGAATGTCACCAGCGCGGACTGACCTTTGCCTCTTCGCTGCGCGCCAAGGTGCGCCTGATCATCCTTGATCGCGAGGCTTCCGCCGAAACCATCAAGGAAGTGAAGGAGCAGGAAGTCTACATGGGCGAAATCCCGCGCATGACCGAAAACGGATCCTTTGTCATCAATGGCACCGAACGGGTGATCGTCTCGCAGTTGCACCGTTCTCCCGGCGTATTCTTCGAGCATGATCGGGGCAAGACCCATTCTTCCGGCAAGCTGCTTTTTTCCGCGCGCATCATTCCCTACCGCGGCTCCTGGCTGGATTTCGAGTTCGATCCCAAGGATCTGCTCTTTTTCCGTGTCGACCGCCGACGCAAGATGCCGGTGACGACGCTTCTGATGGCGTTGGGAATGAAGCCGGAAGAAATCCTCGCCGAATTCTTCGAGTTCGATCGGTTCACGCTGAAAAAGGATCGCGTGGAATTTGCCGTGCTGCCCGACCGCCTGCGCGGCGAAATGGCGCGGTTCGACATCTGCGCGCCCGACGGCAAGGTCATCGTCGCCAAGGATAAACGCATCACCGCCCGCCATATCCGCGACATGCAGGAAGCAAAGCTGAAAAGCCTCGTCGTGCCGGGCGATTTCGTCGTCGGGCGTGTGATGGCGACGGCAATTGTCGACAAGAATACCGGCGAAGTGCTGGCGGAGGCCAATGAAGAAATCAGCGAGGCGCTGCTGGCCAGATTGCAGGAAATGGAAGCGGGCGAAATCAAGACCCTGTACATCAATGACCTCGATCGCGGCGCGTTCATTTCGCAGACGCTGAGAAGCCACGACAACCTGACCCGCCAGGCCGCCCGCGTCGCCATCTATCGCATGATGCGTCCCGGCGAGCCGCCGACGGAAGAGGCGGTGGAAATCCTTTTCCAGGGCCTGTTCTATGCCGACGAACGCTACAACCTTTCCGAGGTTGGACGCATGAAGTTCAACCGCCGCCTGGGACGCGAACAGGTCATCGAATACAAGGTAATGGTCAAGAGCCTGCAATCGCGCGCCGAAGCCGCCCTGAAGAAGCTGGCGGAAGAAACGGGCAAGCCCTTGCCGATCATCCAGGAGATGGTCTCCCAGCTTTCCTACGGCCAGCGCGCGCTGGAAGAAAACATGACGCGGGCGGAGGCCGAAAAACTGGCAGGCAGTCTGAAAAAACTGGGCGCGAACGCCGAAATGGGCGAACAGCTTACCCTTTCTCCGCGCGATATCGTGGATGTCATCAAGGTGCTGGTCGACCTGAGAAACGGGCGCGGCGACATCGACGACATCGATCACCTGGGCAATCGCCGGGTGCGTTCGGTCGGCGAACTGGCGGAAAACCAGTTCCGTTCCGGTCTCGTGCGTGTCGAGCGCGCGGTGAAGGAACGCCTGAATCAAGCGGAATCGGAAAACCTGATGCCGCACGATCTCATCAACGCCAAGCCGATTTCCGCCGCGATCAAGGAATTCTTCGGTTCCAGCCAGCTTTCGCAGTTCATGGATCAGACGAATCCTCTTTCCGAAATCACTCACAAGCGCCGCGTTTCCGCCCTTGGTCCCGGCGGGCTGACCCGCGAGCGCGCCGGTTTTGAAGTGCGCGACGTGCATCCTACCCACTATGGTCGCGTCTGCCCGATCGAAACGCCGGAAGGCCCGAACATCGGCCTCATCAATTCGCTTGCCCTCTACGCGCGGGTGAATCACTACGGCTTCATCGAGACCGCCTACCGCAAGGTGGCGGGCGGCAAGGTGACGGATCAGATCGACTACCTTTCCGCCATTGAGGAAGGCCAGTACGTAATCGCCCAGGCGAACGCGACGCTGGACAGGAACGGCAAGCTCATCGACGAATTCGTCACCTGTCGGGAGAAGGGCGAAACCATCCTTGCCGAGCCTGCGCGCGTACATTACATGGACGTGGCACCAGGGCAGATCGTTTCCGTCGCGGCTTCCCTCATTCCCTTCCTGGAGCATGACGACGCCAACCGGGCGCTGATGGGTGCCAACATGCAGCGCCAGGCCGTGCCTTGTTTGAGGCCCGAAAAGCCGCTGGTCGGCACGGGCATAGAACGAACGGTGGCGGTCGACTCCGGCACGGCGGTAATCGCCCTGCGCGGCGGCGTGGTGGATTATGTCGATGCCGGGCGCGTGGTGGTGCGTGTCGATGATGACGCGACCCAGGTGGGCGGCGTCGGCGTGGATATCTACAACCTGGTGAAATACACCCGCTCCAACCAGAGCACCAACATCAACCAGCGTCCCGTGGTGAAGGTGGGCGACGCCATCGCCAAGGGCGACGTGGTGGCCGACGGCGCTTCCACCGATCAGGGCGAACTCGCGCTGGGACAGAACATGCTCATCGCCTTCATGCCCTGGAACGGCTACAACTACGAGGATTCCATCCTCATCTCCGAGCGTGTGGTCGCCGAAGACCGCTACACCTCGATCCACATCGAGGAGCTTTCGGTGGTGGCGCGCGACACCAAGCTGGGTCCGGAAGAAATCACCCGCGACATCGCTTCGCTGGGCGAGGCGCATTTGTCGCGTCTCGACGAGTCCGGCATCGTCTTCATCGGCGCGGAAGTCGCGGCGGGCGATGTGCTGGTGGGCAAGGTCACGCCCAAGGGTGAAACCACGCTGACGCCGGAAGAAAAGCTGTTGCGCGCCATTTTTGGCGAAAAGGCTTCCGATGTGAAGGATACCTCCCTGCGCGTGCCCGCCGGCATTGCCGGAACGGTCATCGACGTGCAGGTATTTACCCGTGAGGGCATCGAGCGCGACAGGCGGGCGCAATCGATCATCGACGAACATCTGCGCGCCTACAAGCTCGATCTGGACGATCAGATGCGCATCGTCGAACGCGACGCCTTTGATCGCGTGAAGCGCCAGATTCTCGGCAAGAAGGCCAATGGCGGGCCGAAACGCCTGGCCAAGGGTTCCGAAGTCACGCAAGATTACCTGGAAAACCTGGATCCGCATCACTGGTTCGACATTCGCATGGCGAATGACGATGTGGCGCAGCAGATTGAGCAAATCCGCGAGACGCTGGAACAAAAGCGCAAGGATTTCGACGACAACTTTGAATCGAAAAGAAAAAAACTCACCCAGGGCGACGAACTGCCGCCGGGGGTGCAGAAGATGGTCAAGGTTTATGTAGCGGTGAAGCGTCGCCTGCAACCCGGCGACAAGATGGCGGGGCGGCACGGCAACAAGGGCGTGGTCTCGCGCATCATGCCGGTGGAAGACATGCCGCACATGGCGGACGGGCGCACGGTGGACATCGTGTTGAATCCCCTGGGTGTGCCCTCGCGCATGAACGTCGGGCAGATTCTTGAGGTGCACCTCGGCTGGGCGGCGAAGGGGCTGGGCGAGCGGATAGGCGCGCTGTTGAAAAAGGCCGTCAACGTCAAGGAAAACAAGGCGGTCAATACCAGGGAACTGCGTGGTTTTCTCGACAAGGTGTACAACCGCTGCGGCAAGAAGGAAAAACTGGATGCCCTGGATGATGCGGAAATCCTCGAACTGGCCGACAACCTGAAGGACGGCGTGCCTTTCGCCACGCCGGTGTTCGATGGCGCGAGGGAAGAAGAAATCAAGTACATGCTGGATTTGGCGGGATTGCCTTCCGGCGGTCAGGTGCAGCTTTTCGACGGTCGCACCGGCGAGCCGTTCGAGCGCCCCGTCACCGTCGGGTATATGCACTACCTGAAGCTGCACCACCTGGTCGACGACAAGATGCACGCCCGCTCCACCGGCCCCTACTCGCTGGTGACGCAGCAACCCCTGGGCGGCAAGGCGCAGTTCGGCGGCCAGCGTTTCGGCGAAATGGAAGTCTGGGCGCTGGAAGCCTATGGCGCGTCCTACGTGCTCCAGGAAATGCTGACCGTGAAGTCCGACGATGTGAACGGCCGCACCAAGGTGTATGAAAACATCGTCAAGGGCGAGCACCGAATCGACGCCGGGATGCCGGAATCGTTCAATGTGCTGGTGAAGGAAATCCGGTCGCTGGCCATCGACATCGATCTGGATCGTTACTGATTTCAGGCAGGGAGAAGATAACCATGATGAAAATGCTCGATCTGTTAAAACAGACGCAGGAAGAAGAATTTGACGCGATTACCATCGGTCTCGCCTCGCCCGACAAGATCCGTTCCTGGTCGTATGGCGAGGTCAAGAAGCCGGAAACCATCAACTACCGAACGTTCAAGCCGGAACGCGATGGCTTGTTCTGCTCCAAGATTTTCGGCCCGATCAAGGATTACGAATGTCTGTGCGGCAAGTACAAACGTCTGAAGCATCGCGGCGTCATTTGCGAGAAATGCGGCGTGGAAGTCACGCTCGCCAAGGTGCGCCGCGAGCGCATGGGGCATATCGAACTCGCCTCTCCGGTCGCCCACATCTGGTTCTTGAAGTCCTTGCCCAGCCGTCTGGGCATGGTGCTGGACATGACGCTCCGGGACATTGAGCGGGTATTGTATTTCGAAGCCTTCGTGGTGGTCGATCCCGGCATGGTGGCCGATCTGCAACGCGGACAGTTGCTTACCGAAGAGCAACATCTGGAAATGGTGGAAAAGCATGGCGACGATTTTTCCGCGCTGATGGGTGCCGAAGGCATACGTGAGCTGCTGCGCAGTCTGGACATCGACAACGAGGCCGAACATCTGCACGCCGAACTGGCGACTACCGGATCGGACGCCAAGAACAAGAAACTCGCCAAGCGGCTGAAGGTGATTGAAGCCTTCCAGAAATCCGGCATCAAGCCCGATTGGATGGTGCTCGAAGTCCTGCCGGTGTTGCCGCCCGATTTGCGGCCGCTCGTGCCCCTGGACGGCGGGCGCTTCGCAACGAGCGACCTGAACGATCTCTACCGGCGCGTCATCAACCGCAACAATCGCCTGAAGCGCCTCCTGGAACTGCGCGCGCCCGACATCATCGTGCGGAACGAGAAGCGCATGTTGCAGGAAGCCGTGGATTCGTTGCTTGACAATGGTCGGCGCGGCAAGGCGATGACCGGTGCCAACAAGCGTCCGCTGAAATCGCTGGCCGACATGATCAAGGGCAAGGGCGGGCGTTTCCGGCAAAACCTCCTGGGCAAGCGCGTCGATTATTCCGGCCGTTCCGTGATTGTGGTCGGCCCGCAATTGAAGCTGCATCAATGCGGCCTGCCCAAGCTGATGGCCCTCGAACTTTTCAAGCCGTTCATTTTCCACAAGCTGGAAGTGCTGGGTTTGGCAACCACCATCAAGCAAGCCAAGAAAATGGTGGAAAACCAGGAAGCCGTGGTCTGGGATATTCTGGAAGACGTGATCCGCGAGCATCCGGTGATGCTGAACCGCGCCCCGACTCTGCATCGTCTGGGCATTCAGGCGTTCGAGCCGGTACTGATCGAAGGAAAGGCGATTCAACTGCATCCGCTCGTCTGTTCGGCCTTCAACGCCGACTTCGACGGCGACCAGATGGCCGTGCACGTGCCCCTGTCACTGGAGGCGCAGATGGAAGCGCGCACCCTGATGCTTGCTTCCAACAATGTGCTCTCGCCAGCCAACGGCGCGCCGATCATCGTGCCTTCACAGGACATCGTGCTGGGGCTTTACTACGCCACCCGCGAGCGCATCAATGCCAAGGGAGAAGGTATGGCGTTCGCCGACCTGGCGGAACTGGAACGGGCGCTTGCCGCGGGCGAAGTGGAACTGCACTCGCGCATCGGCGTGCGCCTCAAGACTTTCGTGGCGGGCGCGGGCGAAGACGAATGGCAGGAAAAACAGGCGCGCGTCGAAACGACGGTAGGCCGCGCCCTGCTGTCCAAGATATTGCCCAAGGGGCTGCCTTTCAAGAATATCGACAAGCCTTTGAAGAAAAAGGAAATTTCCCGGTTGATCGATGAATCTTTCCGGCGTTGCGGTCTGCGCGAAACCGTCATCTTCGCCGACAAGCTGATGCAGCATGGTTACGCGCTCGCTACCCGCGCCGGGATTTCGTTTTGTGCCGACGACATGAAGGTGCCGCCGCAGAAGACGAATATCATCGCGGCGGCGGAAAGGGAGGTGAAGGACATCGAAAAACAATATATCGACGGTCTAGTCACGCAGGGCGAGCGCTACAACAAGGTGGTCGACATCTGGGGGCGCACCGGCGATAAAGTCGCCGAGGCGATGATGGCGCAGATTTCCCGCGAAAGCGTGACCGACCGGCACGGCAAGGCAGTCGAGCAGGAATCCTTCAATTCCATTTTCATGATGGCCGATTCCGGCGCGCGCGGCTCCGCCGCGCAGATTCGCCAGTTGGCGGGCATGCGCGGTTTGATGGCAAAACCCGACGGCTCGATCATCGAGACGCCGATCACCACCAACTTCCGTGAGGGGTTGAACGTCTTGCAATACTTCATCTCCACGCACGGCGCGCGCAAGGGTCTGGCGGACACGGCGCTGAAGACGGCCAATTCCGGCTATCTCACCCGGCGTCTCGTGGATGTGACGCAGGATCTGGTGATTACCAAAGAGGATTGCGGCACCCATAACGGCTATACCGTACGCGCGCTTGTGGAAGGCGGCGAGGTGATCGAACCCTTGAAGGAACGCATCCTGGGGCGTGTCATCGCCGATGACGTCGTCGATCCCGAAACGCAGGAGAGCGTCATCTTTGCCGGTGCCTTGCTCACCGAAGACCTTGTCGATCTCATCGACAAGCTGGGCATCGACGAGGTAAAGGTGCGTACGCCCTTGACCTGCGACACCCGCTACGGCCTGTGCGCCAAGTGCTACGGGCGCGATCTGGGACGCGGCTATCTGGTCAATGTGGGTGAAGCGGTCGGCGTCATTGCCGCGCAGTCCATTGGCGAACCGGGCACACAGCTTACCATGCGCACCTTCCACGTCGGCGGCGCGGCCTCGCGCGCGGCAGCCATTTCCGAAATCGAATCCAAGTCCGCCGGCATCGTGCGGTTTTCTTCCGGCGTGCGTTATGTGAAGAACGACAAGGGTGAAAAAGTGGTCATCTCCCGTTCCAGCGAACTCATCATCGCCGATGAATCCGGGCGCGAACGCGAGCGTCACAAGGTTCCCTATGGCGCGACCCTGCTGCCCACCGACGGCAAAACCGTCAAGGCGGGCGCGAAACTGGCGACCTGGGATCCGCATACCCGTCCCATCATTACCGAATACGCGGGTATCGTGAAATTTGAAAACGTCGAGGAAGGCGTGACCGTCGCCAAACAAATCGACGATGTAACCGGTCTGTCTACCTTGATGGTGATCGACGCCAAGGCGGGTGCCAAGAGCAAGTCCAAGGGTTTGCGCCCGGTTGTAAAACTCACGGATGCCAAGGGCGAGGAAATCCGCATCGCCGGGACGGATCAGCCGGTTTCCATTGCCTTTCTGGTCGGTTCCATCATTTCGGTCACGGAAGGCGAGGAAGTGCGTGAAGGCGACGTGCTGGCGCGGATTCCCGTTGAATCGGCGAAGACCCGCGACATTACCGGCGGCCTGCCGCGCGTGGCCGAACTCTTCGAGGCGCGCACCCCCAAGGAAGCCAGCATTCTCGCGGAAATCACCGGCAAGGTCTCTTTCGGCAAGGAAACCAAGGGCAAGCAACGGCTCATCATCACCGAATTGGAAAGCAACGTGCCGCACGAATACCTGATCCCCAAGGATCGGCACGTGCTGATCCACGACGGGCAGATCGTCAACAAGGGCGAAATCATCGTCGAAGGCGAGCAGAATCCGCATGACATCCTGCGACTGAAAGGCATCGAGGATCTCGCCCGCTACATCACCGACGAGGTGCAGGACGTGTATCGTCTGCAAGGCGTGAAAATCAATGATAAACACATTGAAGTGATTGTGCGCCAGATGCTCCGGCGCGTCAGCATCACCGATCCCGGCGACACCCGCTTCATCAAGAGCGAGCAGGTCGAACGCGCCGAGGTGCTGGCGGAAAATGATCGCATGGAAGCCGAGGGCAAGCGTCCCGCAGCCTACGAGCATGTGCTCCTGGGCATCACCAAGGCGTCGCTGTCTACCGATTCCTTCATTTCGGCGGCCTCCTTCCAGGAAACCACGCGCGTCTTGACCGAAGCGGCCATCATGGGCAAACGCGACGAACTGCGCGGCCTGAAGGAAAACGTCATCGTCGGTCGGCTCATTCCCGCCGGTACCGGCCTTGCCTACCACAAGAGCCGCAAGGCGCAAGCTGCGGGCGAAGACCAGGCCAGCGACCGCGCCATCCTGGACGCGGACGAGGCAGCGCCGGACGCGCCGGAAGAAACCGCAGCAACATGATGACGCGACGCGCACAGGTCTTCTCCAGCGCGCGCCGCTGAAACGACACGAAACGGCGCAACCGAAAACGTTGCGCCGTTTCTATTTTCGGCGGGCATTGTCGACAAATGCGGCATTACCCTAAAATCATCGGTCAAGGGAGGATTGCGCAGCAAGAAATTAGCGGCAGCCCTTCAGGCCTGCCGGTCAAACGCCCTTGGGAAGGGGTTTCTTTCCCCTCCCCAAGGGCTACGGTCGAAACCCCGCTCTTCAGCGGGGTTCCAATCTTCGCGCCTTTCTTACGGGCGGGGTTTCAAACCGGAGTCAGTTTTACGATGAAGAAGATCATCGCGAGCGTCGCGGCTCTGGCTGTTGCGCTGACGTCTTGCCAGACGAATGCCGTGGAAGACGAAAGTCGGCAGGAAAATTCCTGCGCGCGCGGCGACGCGCAAAGTTGCGCGCTTTTGGGCGACTTTCATGAGCGCGACAAGACGAAGACGGGGCGTCATGATTACGCGAAAGCCGTCGAATTCTACGGAAAAGCCTGCGCTTTGAATGAGTATGCCGCCTGCGCGGACGCGGCGCGCATCCATTCCTTTTTCAGGGTAGACGCGGACAGCGGGAAAAGGTGAAGACATACGCGCAAAAAGCCTGTGACGCCAATATCGCCGGGGGTTGCTCGCATCTGGCGGGTATTTATCTCGGAATGGAAAGGGATGTGATGAAAGCCTTTGCGCTTGCCGAAAAAGCATGCGCGGAAAACCACGGCTTTGCCTGTGACTGGCTTGGCGGCATGTATCAGTCCGGAGACGGCGCGGCCAAGGACCCGGACGCCGCAAAGCGGCTTTTTGTCAAGGCCGCAGAGTTTTATCGGCAGGAATGCGACAAGGGTTATCTGTTTTACTGCTTCCGCCTGGGCCTTTTCTACGATACCGGTTTGGGCGTCGAAAAGGACGCGGCCAGGGCGATCTCGCTTTACCAACAAGCTTGCGACGCAAAAATCGCTCCGGCCTGCGAGGAATTGTTCTTGTCATATGCATGTGACAAAAATGCGGAAAGGGACGAGGGAAAAGCGGCGCAATATCGGGAAAAAGCCTGTGACGCCGATGATTCAGGCGCTTGTTTTCTATTGGGCATGGCCTATTCAAACGCTTATGATGGCATCACAAAAAATGAGGCAAAAGCCGCCAGTTTGTGGCAAAAAGGCTGCGATCTCAATGACGATGCTTCATGTGAGCGCCTCGGCGACCTGTACATGGAGGGCGCAAAAGGAGTTGTGCGGGACACGCAACGCGGCGCGGCGTTTCACGCAAAAACGTTCGCGCTGCAAAAAAAGGGTTGCGAAAACGATAAATATCCAGACGCTTGCCGGGACTTGGGCGAGACCTACGAAGAAGGCAAAATCGTTCCCCGTGATCTTGCCCTGTCCGCCACAGCCTACGACATGGCGCTTCTGCAATGGCGTCGTGAATGCGACAATGACGATTACATGTCCTGCTTTGCGCTTGCGCGCATGTATGAAAGCGGCAAGGGCGTTGCGAAAGATATCCCCCAAGCCTTGAAGTATTACGACAAGGCATGCCAGCAATACTATCCCGGTTGCCTCTTTGGAAAATCCCTGTCGGAAAAAAGCGAATGACCCTCCTCTCCACCCGAACGGGCAAACGCGACGGCGCTTAGATCGATAATGATAACTTCTCGCTCGGCAATGATGCGGCAAGGGTTTTGGGGAGGGCGGCATCTACAGGTAAACCGATGGCGGCAGCACACTCCCCAAGCGCCGTGCTTTCCAAAACACCTAAATCCAACGCACCTTGCGGAAATGCACGACAGGGCGGTTCTTGACGCGCTCATGCGATCGCCATCTTCGGGAAGTCCTCCACCTTCGATTGTCCCTTTCTGTCTCCTGTCTCCTGATCCCTGATGCTACACTACATCTTTTCCATCTTTCTTCACGCAGCAAGAAATTAGCGGCAGCCCTTCAGGGCTGCCGGTCAAACTCCATTGGGAAGGGGTTTCTTTCCCCCTCTCCAATGGCCACGGTCGGAACCCCGGCCTTCAGTCCGGGGTTCCGATCTTCGCGCCTTTCTTACGGGCGGGGTTTCAAACCGGAGTTGGTTTTACGATGAAACAATTGGAAGACTTTACCGAAAAACTCATTTTCTGGAGCCGCTGGCTGCAAGCGCCGATGTACCTGGGGCTGATCGTCGCCCTGGGCGTGTATGTCTTCCAGTTCATGGTGGAACTCTACCATCTGGTCTCCGGCGCGCTGACGCTGACGGAAAACGCCGTGATGTTGAGTGTGCTGGCGCTGATCGACGTGGTGATGATCGCCAATCTGCTGATCATGGTCATCGTTGGCGGTTATGAAACCTTCGTTTCCCGCCTCAATCTGGAAAAGCACCCCGATCAGCCGGAATGGTTGTCGCACGTCAATGCCAGTGTGCTGAAAGTTAAGCTCTCCACGGCCATTGTCACCATTTCCTCCATTCATCTCCTGAAAACCTTCATCAATGCCGACCAGATGCAACCGAAAACCATCGCGGCGCAGGTGACGATTCACCTGGTGTTCATCGTCTCCGCCATCGCCATGGCCTATACGGACAAGGTGATGAACCAGGCGTTGCTGGTTTCCAAAAACAGCCACTAAAACAATCGGTTGCAACAAACGGAGAAACCTCGCATGACCGACATTCGTCAGGAAGACTTCATTGCTTCCATTGCCGATGCCTTTCAGTTCATCAGCTATTACCATCCCCAGGACTTCATTGCCGCGATGGGCGAAGCCTGGCGGCTCGAAAAGAGTCCCGCCGCGAAAGACGCCATCGCCCAGATCCTCGCCAACTCAAGGCTGTGCGCCGAAGGGCGTCGGCCGCTGTGCCAGGACACTGGCATTGCCGTGGTGTTCCTGAAAGTGGGCATGCATGTGCGCTGGGCGGACGCGAGCATGAGCGTGCAGGAAATGGTCAATGAAGGCGTGCGCCGCGCTTATCTTCTCCCGGAAAACAGGCTGCGCGCCTCCGTGCTCTCCGACCCGGCGGGCAAGCGGCAGAACACCCGTGACAATACGCCTGCCGTCGTGCATTACGAAATCGTCCCCGGCAATCGGCTGGAAGTCATCTGCGCCGCCAAGGGCGGCGGCTCGGAAAACAAATCCAAGCTGGCGATGCTGAATCCTTCCGATTCCATCGTCGATTGGGTGCTGAAGACGGTGCCGGACATGGGCGCGGGCTGGTGTCCGCCCGGCATATTGGGTATCGGCATCGGCGGCACGCCGGAAAAGGCCATGCTGCTTGCCAAGGAATCGCTGATGGCACCGGTCGATATGCATCTTTTGCGCGAAAAAGCGGCGAATATCGCCGCTTCCGGCGCGGCGCTGACGCGCATCGAAGCATTGCGCCTGGAACTGATGGAAAAAATCAACGCGCTCGGCATCGGCGCGCAGGGACTGGGCGGACTGACCACTGTGCTGGACGTGAAGATACTCGATTACCCCACGCACGCGGCCTCCCTGCCCGTCGCCCTGATTCCCAACTGCGCCGCCACCCGGCATGTGCATTTCCATCTCGATGGCGGCGGCCCCGCGCGGTTCGAACCGCCCCGTCTTGCCGACTGGCCGGACGTCACCTGGCAGGCCGACGCCAATGTCGCCGCCCGCGTCGATCTGGATGCCCTGACGCGCGATACGGTCGCCGCCTGGCAACCCGGACAGACTCTGCTGCTGAACGGCAAGATGCTCACCGGACGCGACGCGGCGCATAAGCGTATTGCCGACATGCTGGCAAAGGGCGAACCCCTGCCGGTGGATTTCGCCAACCGGGTCATTTATTACGTCGGCCCGGTCGATCCGGTGCGCGACGAGGCCGTCGGCCCTGCCGGCCCCACTACCGCCACGCGCATGGATAAATTCACGCGCATGATGCTGGAAAAAACCGGATTGATTGCCATGATCGGCAAATCCGAACGCGGCCCGGAGGCGATTGCCGCCATTCGCGACAATCGCTCCGCCTACCTGATGGCGGTGGGCGGCGCCGCCTACCTGGTCTCCAAGGCCATCAAGAGCGCCCGCGTCGCCGCCTTCGCCGACCTGGGCATGGAAGCCATCTATGAATTCGAGGTGGCCGATATGCCCGTCACCGTCGCCGTTGATGCCAAGGGCAACAGCGTGCATCAGAGCGGGCCGCGGGAATGGCGGATTAAGATTGCCCAATCCCGCCACTAAAAAAGATTGGACACTGTTTTAAAAATTGGCGCGGAAAGTGAAAACCTGCTTTGCGCCAGTGGGTGGTTCTTGATTTGCCCCTACGCCAAACTTGATCTTGACATCCTCCCCTCCCTGAAGGAAGGGGATTCCTGCGGCGTTCAGCCCGGCACCCTGCCGGACTGAATTGCTTCGGCGGGTTCCTGCTTCAGCGAGCGGCCTGACTGCGCCAACTCTCCACAGGCTGCGACGCGGTGTCCCCCGCGCCAGTATGTTGATCGCGCCGACTTGATCGGCGTTTTCCTCGAAATCGCATTCCACACAGCAGAATCTGGCCTGCGTCGGGCGATTCTCCGCCGACACGTGACCACAGGCCGGACATGTCCGGCTGGTGTTCTGCGGCGGCACGGCAATCAGCCAGCCGCCGTTCCATGCCAGCTTGTATTCCAACTGGCGGCGAAACTCGAACCAGCCCCGATCGAGAATGGCCTTGTTCAAGCCCGACTTCGCCCGGACATTGCGTCCGGGATTTTCCGCCGTGCCAGAGGCCGAGCGGGACATGTTCCTTACCCGCAAATCCTCGATGCACACCATCGCGTGGTTTTTGCTGATCGTGGCCGA
>JAIRLE010000138.1 GCA_031259605.1 Zoogloeaceae bacterium | reverse complement strand
AATTTCCCGACCGCCTTTCGGGGGTGGCGGACCAACCCATTGGGTCTGGTTTTTCCCACCCCTGGTTATGGGATCCGGTCGACCCCCCGCCCGCGGCGGGGGTCTCGACCTTCGCGCCTTTCTTACGGGCGAGGTTTCAAACCGGAGTTGGTTTTACGATGACCAGATCGACGGGCAAAAAAGGATCGGGAGCCTGCTGCTTCTTGGCTTCCGCTTCCCTGGCGCGTTGCGCCCTGCTCTTCCAGCCGGAATTGCCCAGGCTGGGCGGAACGATGATTTTCCCCCGGTAATCCAATACGCCGTATTTTCCGCTTTTCCGGTCAAAAAAAGTTGCCTCGCCGTCCGTATTGAAGTGCTCGATCCGGCCTTCCCTTGGCGCCAGCACGATGTCGCCCTGTTCGCTGACAATGCCGCATGTCTGTTCGTATTCTCCCAGGCAAAAAGGCGCGACGATCGGCGGTGTTCCCGCGTTTTTTCCCGGCATGCGCGTGCAGGCGGCCAGCGATACGCTCAGAGTCAAGGCCAGCGCCACGGCCAGCCCGCGACAAGGACAGCGGCATCTGCGCGAAACGGACGCGGAATCGGCGTCATGGCGTTTGTTCATTTGCGCTCCCGGCGGCGGAATCAAGACGCCAGCGTTCCCAGGCAGACTTGACCAGATTCGGATATTCGGCGCGCCCCAAGCTGCCGTTGTAGCGTCCCAGGGCGCGGAAGAGGTTGCCGTTCTCGATGTTCAGGTAATGGCGCAGGATGGTGCAGCCGTAGCGCAGGTTGGTGCGCAGGTGAAACAGGTTGTCGTCAGGCTGGCCAATGACCTTGATCCAGAACGGCATGACCTGCATGTAACCCCTGGCACCGGCGGAAGATACGGCATATTTGCGAAAACCGGATTCCACCTGGATCAGCCCCAGCACCAACTGCGGATCGAGTCCGGCGCGGGTGGCTTCGTAGTGGATGGCGCGCAGGAGTTCCAGCCGGTATTCCTGATCGGGTATACGGCCAGACAGGCGTTCCGACATGGCGGAAAGCCAGGCCAATGCCTCGGCGTAATTCTTGAAGGAGCTGCCCGGCGGTTTTTTGTCGGCAATCGCGCCGGATAACGCCGCCCGGACGCTGGCGGACAAGGGTTCATACTGCTGCGCCCCCGCCCAGAGCGCGGGGGAAAGCGCAAGGAACAGCAGCGCGACAATCAGGCGACGCACAGTTTTTCTTTCAGAAAAGACAGCAAGGCGCTTTTTTCCAGCAGGACAGCCGCGTCATCCCGCCGCCCCTTCCATTCCAGACTGCCCTCTTTCAAGCCGCGCTCGCCCACGACGATGCGCCCCGGAATGCCGATCAGCTCCATGTCGGCGAACATCACGCCGGGACGCTCATCGCGATCATCAAGCAACACCTCGAACCCGGCGGCGGAAAGTTCCGCGTAAAGCTGGTCGGCGGCGGCCTTTACCGCTTCGTTCTTGTGGTACCCCATCGGCACGATGGCGATCTGGAAAGGCGCGATGGCGGCGGGAAATATGATTCCTTTGGCATCGTTTCCCTGTTCGATGGCCGCGCCGACGATGCGCGAAACGCCGATGCCGTAGCAGCCCATTTCCATGACCTGGCGCTTGCCCTGTTCATCCAGGTAGCAGCATTCCAGCGCGCGCGCGTAGGTCGTGCGCAACTGAAAGATATGTCCGACCTCGATGCCGCGACACAACGCCAGCGTGCCCTTTTTATCCGGTGAAGGATCGCCGGGGACGACGTTTCTCAGGTCGGCGACTTCCGGTTCCGGGCAGTCGCGGCCAAAATTGACGCCGGCCAGATGAAAGCCCGCCGCGTTCGCGCCGCAGACGAAATTGCCCATCGCCGCCACGCTGCGGTCGGCAATGACGCGCACCCTGTTCAAATCCACGCCCACGGGACCGATATAGCCCGCCTCGCAGCCCAGAAATTCCACGATTTCGGATTCGGAAGCAAAACGAAACTCCGCAAGACCGCCGATCTTGCCCGTCTTGATTTCGTTCAATTCATGGTCGCCGCGCAAAAGCAGCAGGACGAAATTTTTCTCTTCCCCGGTCGCGCTCACCACGGCGATGGCCTTGACCAGCCGTTGCAGGGGAATATGCAAGCATTCGGCAACTTCGGCGCAGGTCGTCTTGCCGGGCGTGGAGACTTTTTCCAGCGCGGCGGAAGCGGCGGGGCGGGGCGTGGGCGGGGCCAGGGCCTCGGCCAGTTCGACATTGGCGGCGTAATCGGAATCCGGGCAGTAGGCGATGTCGTCCTCGCCGGTTTCGGCAATCACGTGGAATTCGTGCGAGCCAGTGCCGCCGATGGCACCGGTATCCGCCGCCACGGCGCGAAACTCAAGTCCCAGACGGGTGAAGATGCGGCTGTAGGTGGCGTGCATCACCGCATATTCACGCTGCAAATCCGCGAAACTTGTGTGAAAGGAGTAACCGTCTTTCATCAGGAATTCGCGTCCGCGCATGACGCCGAAGCGGGGACGGATTTCATCGCGGAACTTGGTCTGGATCTGGTAGAAGTGCAGCGGCAACTGGCGATAACTTTTCACGTCACGGCGCACCACGTCGGTGATGACTTCCTCATGCGTCGGGCCGATGACGAAATCGCGCTGGCGCCGATCCTTGAAGCGCAGCAGTTCCGGGCCGTATTTTTCCCAGCGTCCCGATTCCTGCCAGAGTTCGGCGGGCTGCACGGCGGGCATCAGGAGTTCGACCGCGCCCGCCAGGTTCATTTCCTCGCGGATGACGCGCTCCACCTTGCGCAGTACCCGCAATCCCATCGGCATCCAGGTGTATACGCCGGAAGCGGCGCGCTTGATGAGTCCGGCGCGCAACATGAGTTTCTGGCTGATCGCGTCCGCGTCAGCGGGCGCTTCTTTCAAGGTGGCAAAGAAGAAGCGGGAAGAACGCATAAAAAACATCCACTTGGCAAAAAAACGGAATTCTACAACGGCAGGTAATTTTGCATGGAAGTTACAATTATGGAAGAATTCGCCCTAAGTCAACAATTTAGCAGGACACATCATGCTCGACCGCGAAGGCTTTCGCCCGAATGTCGGCATCGTCTTGTGCAACGCCAAAAACGAGGTTTTCTGGGGAAAACGGATACGGGCGCATTCCTGGCAGTTCCCGCAAGGCGGCATCAAACGCGGCGAAACGCCGGAGGAAGCCATGTACCGCGAACTGCACGAAGAAATCGGGTTGCGCCCCGAACACGTGCATATCCTGGGCCGAACCCGAGGCTGGTTGCGCTATGAGGTGCCGACACACTGGATCAAACGCGAATGGCGCGGCTCCTACAAGGGACAAAAACAGATCTGGTTCTTGCTGAGGCTCGCCGGCCACGACAGCAGCATTTCCCTGCGCGCCTCCACGCATCCCGAATTCGACGCCTGGCGCTGGCTCGATTACTGGACGCCGCTGGAAAACGTCATCGAATTCAAGCGCGATGTCTACACCCAAGCGTTGAACGAACTGGCGCGTTTTCTTGGATGCGGAAAAACCTGGACGCCATCCGTCGCGCCAGAGACCGTTTCGGAAGTCGAAGCATGAAGAATATCCGGGCGCGTTGCCGCGGGGCGCTGCTGTGTCTTGGCGCGGCGGTTTTCTGCCTCACCCTCCAGGCCGCGCCGAGGGATGGTGATGTCTATGGCTACGGTAAGCGCGACACCTATACTTCCGACGAAGACGAAGAAGAACGCGCGGACTGGAAAGAAAACCAGGTCGAACTCCCCGGCTATCCGGAGCCGCAGGATTTCTACAGCTTCTATGTGAGCGCCGCCACCCGCAACCGCTTTTTCATCGATGTCAAGAACATCGGCATTGGCAGCGACGGCGTGGTGCGCTATACCCTGATGATTGTCACGCCCTCCGGCATCAAGAACGTCAGCCATGAAGGAATGCGCTGCCAGAGCCGCGAAAAACGTACCTATGCCGTGGGTCGCGTTCATGAAAACACTTGGGTATCCGCGCGCGGCAGTCAATGGACGCGCATCCGCAACGAAACCGCCAACCGTTATCACGCCGCCCTGTTCATGGATTTCTTCTGTCCGAACGGCCTGATCGCTGCCGATGCCCAAAGCGTCCGGCGGGCCATCGAAAAAGAAGGCGAACCCTGGGCCGAAGCGCCCTGATTTTTCCGCTCGCGAAGGACATGCGCCATGGGTTTTCCCCTGCGTTACATCGAGCCGGTCTATCGTCCGCCCAGCGAGGCGCGTTCCCTGATTTTGCCGCTGACGGACGGTTGTTCATGGAATCGCTGCGCTTTTTGCGAGATGTACACCGCTCCGCAGAAACGCTTTCGCGCGCGGGACGCCTCAGAAGTGCTGGCGGGCATCCAGGCGCTGGGAAAAGCGGCGGGCGCGGCGGACATTCGCCGGATCTTTCTCGCGGACGGCGACGCGCTGGTCTTGCCGACCCGGCGTCTGCTGGAAGTGCTCTTCGCCATTCGTGCGCACCTGCCCGCCGTACATCGGGTCTCCTGCTACGGTCTGCCGCGCAATGTGCAAAAAAAGAGCGTGGCGGAATTGCGGGAACTGGCGGCGGCGGGGCTTTCCCTGGTGTATGTGGGCGCGGAATCCGGCGATGACGCCGTGCTTGCCCGAATCAACAAGGGCGAAACGTTCGCCAGTACGCTGGAAGGTCTGGAAAAACTGGGCGCGGCGGGCATACGCCGTTCGGTGATGATCCTGAACGGACTGGGCGGCGAAGTCTTGAGCGATGCGCACGCGCGGCATTCCGCCGAACTGATGAACGCCGCGCAGCCGGAATACCTGGCGACGCTGGTATTGAGTTTTCCGCTGGGCGAAGCGCGTTTTCGCGCCGCTTTTCCGGAATGGACGCCGCTTTCCATCCCCGGATTGCTGGGTGAGCTGGCGCGCTTCATCGAACGGCTCGAATTGAAACGCAGCGTCTTTCGCAGCGATCACGCTTCCAACTGGCTGTCCTTGCGCGGCAATCTGCCGGAGGACAAGGAAAAACTGCTGAACCAGCTACAGTCCGCGCTGGCGCGTCCGGAAACCGCGCCCCTGCGCCCGGCCTGGGCGCGCGGGCTGTAAGGGACGCGCATGACGGAATTTACCGGCGGCAATCGCATTGCCCTGCTTTGCTGCGGCGAGGCATATTTCCCCGCGCTTCTCGCGGCGATAGCGGCGGCGCGGCGGGAAATCTTCTTGCAGACCTATATCTTTGCCGACGACGCCATTGGCCGGGCGGTCGCGGCGGCGCTCACGGAAGCGGCACGGCGCGGCGTCAAGGTACGGGTGCTGGTCGATGGCTTCGGCTCGCGGGATTTCGTCTCCTCCTTTGGCGAGACCTTGCGCACGGCAGGCGTGGCGGCGCTGGTGTTCCGCGCGGAAATCGCCCGCTTTCCCGGTGTGTTTCGTCTGCGCCGCCATCGCCTGCGCCGCCTGCATCGCAAACTCGTCGCCATCGACGGGCGCGTCGCCTTCGTCGGCGGCATCAACATCATCGACGATCGCAATGTTCCCGCCCATATCGGCCCGCGTCTCGATTACTCCGTGCGCATCGAAGGGCCGCTGCTGGTTCCGATCTGGGACATCTTGCGGCGCGACTGGGAAAAAGTCGCCTGGGTCAGCCTCAAGCACCGCGATCGCCTGCCCGCGGACGATCTGCCGCGTCCGCGGGTGGCGGGCTTCCAGCAGGCGGCTTTCTTGCTGCGCAACAACATCCGCCATCGCAATACCATTGCCAATGCCTATCTGGAAGCCATGCGCGCCGCGCGTGTTTCCATCGTCATCGCCAATGCCTATTTTTTCCCTGGACTGCGTTTCCGGCGCGCCCTGACCAACGCCGCCCGGCGCGGCATTCGCGTTACCGTGCTGTTGCAGGGCAAAAGCGACCATCCCGTATTGCACTATGCCGCGCAGACGCTCTATGGCCTGCTGCTGCGCGCGGGCGTGCGCATCTTTGAATACCAGCAGGGATTCCTGCACGCCAAGGTCGCGGTCATCGACCAGAAATGGGCAACCGTCGGCTCCTTCAACATCGATCCTTTCAGTCTGTTCCTTGCCAGGGAAAGCAACGTCGCCGTCCTGGACGGTCCATTTTCCGCGGAACTGGGTGCCAACCTGAACCAGGTCATTGCCAACGGCGCGCAGGAACTGACCCTGAATGCCCTGGGACGCCGCTCCTGGATCACCCGTCTCACGCGCTGGCTCTGTTACGGCATCGTCTATCTGATGACCGTGCTGGGAGTCAGAGGACAAGGCCAGAAATCGTAGCGCGCACAGCGCGCGCTCAGAACGGACGGCGATGTTCGTCAAAAGCGGTAGCTGGCCTGCACGAAGCCGCCCAGGCCCTTGCGTTGTCCGAACAGGGCGTTGGCGTTGGCGTTCAACCGCCAGCT
>JAIRLE010000069.1 GCA_031259605.1 Zoogloeaceae bacterium | reverse complement strand
CCCGGAGAGCAGATAAACCTTCTCGGCTCCCGAAGCGAACAGCGCCGGAGCTCCCGGCGTCTCTCCGAAAAATACGGCGCAGGCGCGCGAATCGTCTCGCGCCGCCAGAAAAGCGGCTTTGCCCAGCAGTTCGAAGCAGACATCGGGAATCTCGCCGTCCCGGTCTGCGCAGACCACCCATATTTCCCGCCGCAGGCTCTCCGGGCTCATGAGATTCTCGCCACCTTCGCGCGCCGAAGCAGATCGGCGATTCTTGCGGAACCGGAGACAATGTCCGTATCGACGAGGCACGATCGCTCGCCGCGCTCGGGTTCCAGGATCCTGCACACCCGCAGGGCGCTTTTTCTGCCATCCATGCCGGGCAGGTCCTTTCGCGTCAGGACCTTCACCGGGATGTTCCTGGCCCGGCGCATGTCCGCGATTCCGGCAAGGCGCGGATGAGTGATCCCGTCTACGCCCTCGCAGACGGTCAGCAGACAGGGATAAGCCGCGCGCCAGAGTTCGCGGCGGTCTTCCAGCAGGCGCGCGCAGACGATGTGCGTCGCCGCCGCCGACTCGATGCCCGAAACGTTGGTGAGACACGGCACGCCCAGCATGACGGCGAGCTGCGGCCCGACCTGCCCGGTTTCCCCGTCGATGGCGCGTCTGCCGCACAGCACCAGGTCGGCGCCTCCGACGTGGCGGATGGCGGAAGCCAGAATCGAAGCCGTGGCGAGGGTGTCGGAACCCGCGAAAGCGGGGTCGCTGACGAGGTAAAGCGCGTCGGCTCCCAGCGCGGCGGCGGAAGCCAGCATTTTCGCGGCGAGGGGTTTGCCCATGCTGATGGCGCTTACCTCCGCTCCGAGTCTTTCCTTGAGTTCCAGGGCGGTTTCGAGCGCGTAGCGGTCCGCCGGGTTCATGATCTGATCCCGCTCCTCCCGGATGACGGTGCGAGTCGCCGGATCGAAGCGCGCTTCCCGGGGAAGCTGTTTTGCGCACACCACGATTTTCACGGGCATCGTCCATGACGAAAGGGATTCACCGCCGCGTTCACCGGCCATCGCGCAAACGGGCGCAAGGAGCGGACACGGGGACTCGCCTTGCGTCGATGCCGTGGAAAAATTCGGCGCTCTTCCTTCATTCCGGCTCTTGATCGGTAACGAATCCCAGTGATCCGGGATCGGATGAAAACCGATCCTTGAGGAGTCCTCCCTCGCAACGGAATCAAGCCTGCATCTCGTGCAGCTCGTGATAGATCGGCGCCAGCGCCTGCTGGATCTTTTTGTAAATGCCGAAACATTTCAGGTATTGCCGGTGATTTTCCATGTTCGGCGCGACCTTTTCCCGGATTTTGACACAGCGCTCCGCCGCTTCCACGGGGTCCCTGAAGGTTCCCGTGGCGACGGCGGCCAGCATCGCCGCCCCGAACGACGAATCGTCGACCTCGGCCTTGGTCAGCGTCAGTCCCAGAACGTCGCACAATATCCCGCGCCACATCGGACTTTGCGCCCCGCCTCCGATGACGCGGACATCCGAGGACGTCGGCATGTCGAGGCTTTGTATGACGTTCAGGCAATCGAGCAGCGAGAATGCCACACCTTCCATCACCGCTTTCACGAAATGCCCCTTGGTGTGCTTCATCGTCGCGCCGACGAAATCGGCCCGCAGATAGGGATCCCGATAAGGGACGAACTCTCCCAGGAGGTAGGGGTGATAAAAGAGTCCCTCCGAACCCGGAGGAACGTTTTCCGCGCCCTTGTTCAGGAAGTCGTAGGCGCTTTCCCTGCCTTCCGCCTCCTTGCTCAGCGCGCTCTCATGCTGCCCGAAGGTATCCTTGAACCAGCGATACGACGAAGCGCAGGAGCGGGTGCCCGTTCCCGGATACCAGAGTCCTTCGACGACATGACGGTAGTTGACCAGAAAGCGGTTGGGATGGGCCTTTTCCGTCATGACGCAGATGCGCCCCGCCGTCGCCATCTTGACCGTCATCTGCCCCGGCCGCACCGCCCCGACGGCGAACACTTCGAGCGCCGTGTCCGAGGCCCCGGCGATGACCAGAGTATCCTGGCCAAGCCCCGTCCTCTGCGCCATCTCGGCGCACACCCGCCCGACGACGTCGGTGGGTTTCACGATTTTGGGCATGTCTTCGATCCTGAGACCGGCCATGGCGCAGAGATCCTCGTCCCATTCGCTGGTTTCGGCGTTGAGCAGCATCGAGCCCAGCGCGTCGATGTAGTCGGTGCAGTAAACCGGCGTCAAACGATAGCGCAGATAATCCTTGGCGAACAGGAGATGCCGCGCGCGCCGGAAAATATCGGGTTCGTTCCTCATCACCCATTGAATCTGCGGCAGCGTCCACATGGTGTCGGGATAATGATGCGTTTTTGCGAAAATGCTCTCCCCGTGGTCGCGGTTGAGCGCGTCGTTTTCCACCGTGCTGCGCTGGTCGGTCCAGAAGATCGCCGGGCGCACCGGCCTCAATTCCTCATCCAGCAAGATGCCCGTGTGCGTCGCGGAACACGGGACGATCGCCCTGATTTCCCTTGGATCGACGCCTGAATTCCGGATCAGCTGCCTGCAGGATTCGACGAATCCGTCGACCCAGCTTTCCGGG
>JAIRLE010000029.1 GCA_031259605.1 Zoogloeaceae bacterium | reverse complement strand
GAAAGGTTACGCCCATTCTGGCGAGTCTTGCCTTGTCGAACCGGGAGCGCGCGCCATAAATGGCCTTTGTGCCGGAAAATCCTTCCGGCAGACAGCTTTCCAGATAGGCGAGGGTGCGGCTGTTCAACACATTGCCGCCGAGATCGGATTTGTCTTTCAGGATGCCGTTGTAGAGCAGGAACACGGCGCGGCCACGATGGATGCCCAGATACGGGCCGTACACGGTTGGCTCCGGCGTTTCGGAGGGCTGCGCTTCTCCTGTTTGCGGCGGTTCATGCCCCGCGCCGGTTTCCATGAACCAGACGAATTCGGCCAGTTGGGCAAAGGAAACGTCCGGGCGAATCGCGCCGTCATGGGTAAAGAGCGGTTCGGCGGAAAGGCGGCAGAACTGGAAGCCGCCGGAAAGACCCGCAACCGTTTCACCCCTGGTGTTCGTATAACCTTCTGTTACGCGCTTCAGGCGTTCGGCGGTCACGTTGCGGGCGATGGCCTTGTCCATTTCCACGAGAATGAAGCGGCGCGATCCGCCGTCTTCGGCGTTTTGCTTCAGGACGGCGTGGCCAGTCGTGCCGGAACCGGCGAAGGAATCGAGAATCAGGGAATCCTTGTCGCTGGCGATTTGCAGGATGCGCTGGATCAAGCGCGTAGGTTTGGGGGTGATGAAAACATCGTCGGATGTGGCGAACTCGACGCATTCCAGCAATTCTTTCTTGGCTTCCTGCGTGTGGCCGACTTCATCGCAGAACCACATGGTTTGCGGGACTCTTCCATCTTTCACTTCGCTCAAGAAACGCTTGATTTGAGGAATTGCGTTTCCATCTTTTCCCCACCAGATACGCCCTTCCCGATTCAGCCGTTCAAAATTTTCTTTTGAAACGCGCCAATACATGCCCTTGGGCGGGGCGTCTATGACGCGCCCGGACGGACATGTTATCGAATAAGTCCCGGCGGAATAATAGTTGCGCGCCGATAAGTCGCCTGTTTTCCACACGCCGCGAGGGTCTTTGTCGGGATTTTTATACGCCTTGTTCTGTTCATCCGTGCGGGGCAAAAGATTGGGCGTCCAAGTAGCCGCGTTTGCCGCATAGATGACCACGTAGTCATGGTCTTCCGATAAATGCCGCGCGGAATTCTTGGGCGAATACACTTTTTGCCAAAGCACGGTCGCCACAAAATTTTGCGCCCCAAAAATTTCGTCCATCAGCAACCGCAGATGCGCGACTTCGTTGTCGTCGATGGAAACGAAGATCGCCCCATCCTCCCGCAAAAACCGCCGCAGGAGCGCGAGGCGCGGGTACATCATGGTGAGCCAGCGGTCGTGTCGATCCAGCGTTTCGCCTTCCTTGCCCACCACCTCCTTCAGCCATTTCTGGATTTCCGGGCTGTTCACCTTGTCGTTGTAGGCCCAGCCTTCGTTGCCGGTGTTATAGGGCGGATCGATGTAGACGCACTTCACCTGCCCGGCGTAGCGCGGCAGCAAGGCTTTCAGCGCCAGCAGATTGTCGCCCTCGACGATCAGATTGCCGCCGCCAACATCGCCGCAAGACAATTCCGGCGCGGCTTCCAGCAAATGAAAGGGCACCTCCCGGTGATGCGTCTCGACGGCCTTCTTGCCGATCCAGTTCAATGTGGGCATGGCGTTCAGAAGAGAGAGGACAGAAGACGGCGCGCGCGCTGCGCGCTTTGTCGTCTGCGGTCAATGGTCTGTTGTCGCGTGTCCGGCATGATTGGCTCCGTTCTGATTGCCGCAGGCGGCGGATCGCGCCGCCCCTGCCGATTCCAAAGGCCGCAAAGCGGTCGCTCTGTCCTTTGTCTCCTGCCCCCTGTCCTCCGAACCGCCGTCCGCCATGGACAGTGCCTGGTAGATGCTGATCGGGTGTTGTTTGCCCTTGACGCGCAGGGTATCCAGGAAGCGGAAGGCGAAATGCTCGCCGCACTGCGTTTTGGTGGCTTCGCTGACGATCACGGGAACGCCGTATTGAGCGCAAAGTCCTTCCAGGCGCGAGGCGATGTTGACGTTGTCGCCAATCAGGGTGTAATTGACGGTATCCGCCGAACCCATGTTGCCGACATAGGCCGGCCCCGTGTGGATGCCCGCGCCGATGGTGAGGGTTATGCCGAATTCGGCCTGGAGTCCGGCGTTCAGTCTGGAGAGCGTCTCCTGCATGGCGAGCGCGGCGGATACGGCGCGGATGGCGTGGTTTGGCACATCCAGCGGCGCGTTCCAGAAGGCCATGAGGGCGTCGCCGATGAATTTGTCCACAGTGCCGCCGCTTTCGCGCACCAGCGCGGTCATGGGCGTGAAGTAGCGATTCAGGAGGGCGACGGTCTGTTGCGGCGTGAGCCGTTCCGAAATGGAGGTAAAGCCCCGGATGTCGGTAAACAGGATGGAAAGCTCGCGTTCTTCGCCTGCCAGCAGGTCGCCGCGCGCCCGGGTGATGCGTTTGACGATTTCGGGGGAAACATAGTGGGAAAAGGCGTTCCTCAAGATGAGCTTTTGCTTTTCTTCCTGCCAAAAGCGCAGGAACAGCAGGCTTGCGCCCTGGGCGGCAATGGTCAGCACGATGTACAACGGCGAAAGAAAAAGTCCCTGCATGAAGAGGAAGCGCGCGCCCCAGATGACGGCGGCCACAAGGCACAGGGCAAGAGGCAGGTAGACGCGGGGACGCGCCATGCCGAAGGCGGCGGCGGCGGCAAGACCGGCGAAGAGAATGCCCAGGCATTGCAGGAAGGGCGTCCAGAAGGGAACATCGATGGCGTTTTGCGCCAGGATGGCGTCAATCACGGCGGCATGGATTTCCACGCCCGGATATATCGGATCAAACGGCGTAGCGCGAATATCCAGCAGGCCAGGGACGGAAGTGCCGATGAAGACAATGCGCCCTTGCAGGGCGTCCGGCGGGAGCGCGCCGCTCAATACGTCGTGGGCGCTGACATACGCGTAGGTCTTGCGCGGTCCGATGAAAGGAATGTGCATCATGCCGCTCGCGGAAACCGGAACGCGATAATCGCCCACGCGTACCGCGGAAAGCCCATCCACGCCGGATTCCACGATGACGTTTTCGATTTCCAGCGCGCGCATCAGGGTACGCAGGGCAAGCGAGGGATAGATGTTTTCTTCAATTCGCATCAGGAGCGGCGCTTGCCGCACGATGCCGTCCCAGTCGGGCGCGACGTTGAAGAATCCCGATGGCGCGGCGCCGCGCAAGGATTCATGGGGCTGGCGGATGCCTGAGAGGACAGGCAGTTGCGCCGCAAAAGGCAAGTCGCCGGGATGACTGCGGGCGATGACGCGGATACCGGGGTCGGGCGGCGCCGTCGACAACGTCGGCAACGGGTCGTCGAAGCGTCCGTACATGCCCAGCACGGCGGGCGCTTGCGCCAGGGATCCGGCAAAGTGCCGGTCATGGTCATACAGCCGCTCGGGCAGGCCGCGAAAGTCGAGATTCAGTCCGTGGTCGCGTTGCAGGGCGGCGCGCATTTCGCTGGGGGATGCGCGATCCGCTTCGGAAAACAGGATATCGACGCCAATGGCGGCAACCTGATGACGCTTGAGCGCATCGATGAGATCGGCCAGGCGATAGCGCGGCCATGGCCATTGACCGTATGCGGCCAGCGACGCTTCGTCGATATCGACGATGACCACGAGATCCTGCGCGACGGAGCGCGGCGCGGACGCGGCGCGCAAGGATAGCAGCGTATCGTAGATTTTCAGATCCAGGCGGGAAACAAGCGCGGGTTGGGCGATATAGAGCAACAACATGCCAACGACGACACCCAGGCTGATGCCCAGCGCCAGGATTTTGTGCGCATGCCGGGAAAGCCGGTTCATCGTAAAACTAACGACGGAGAAAAGAGCATCGGCGCAATTACTCCGCCAGATCCGGGAAGCGCCGATAGATCATGGGCAACATGTCGCGGATTTCTTCCATGCAGGCGACGAGTTCGGGATCGAAGTGCTGGCCCGCTTCCTTCCGGAGCAAGGCAAGCGCGTCCTCGAACGCCCAGGCTTCCTTGTAGCAGCGCGGAGAAATCAGGGCGTCGAAGACGTCGGCAATGCTGGTGATGCGCGCCGCCAGCGGAATTTCCCTGCCGGCAAGCCGCCCCGTGTCGCCGCTGCCCGCGTAGCCCTTGCCGTTCCATTTCTGATGATGATGCAGGGCAATGTCATGCGCCAGCATGCTGATGCTGTCCGTCTCTTCCGCGAGGATGGAAGCGCCCAGTTCGGTGTGGCTGCGCATGACGCGATACTCTTCTTCGCTCAGGTTTCCCTGTTTTCTCAAAATCAGATCGCTGATGCCGACCTTGCCAATGTCGTGCAACATGGCGGCCAGGCGGATACGGCTTTTTTCGTAACGGATTTCCTCGATCGGCCGGTTGTTTTTTTCCGCCCAGCATTGATACAGTTCCGCGGCGACCGCGCCGACCCGCTCCGCGTGCGGCCCGGTTTCGGAAGGATCATGCACCCGCGCCATTTTCAGGATGTTGTAGACGTTTCTCCGGTAAAGCGCGTTGTGCGCGATGACGCTGCCCGCCTCACGCGCCAGGAGACGCGCCGTATAGACCATGTCGAGCGTAAAGGGCGAGGGCGAATGGTCTTTCCGGACAAGGTGGTTGATGAGTTGCAGCACGCCGGAAACCCGGCCTTCGAGATCAAGGAACGGCACGGTCAACATGGACTTGGTGCGGTATCCGGTGCTTTCGTCGAATCTGCCGTTGAAGCGATAGGGCACGTTCGGCGGCAACTGGCGAACGTCATCCAGATTCAGCGTCTTGCCGGTGCCGGCAACATAGCCGGCGATGGAATCCTCGGAAATGGGCAGGCGGCTGGTGGCGTAGGCGTATTTGTAGGCGTCGCTGACCGCGAACAGGCGGTCATTGTGCGTATAGGCGAAAGCCAGTTCGTCGCCATCGACCAGAAAAATCGTGCCCGCTTCGGCGTTGGTGACCGTGCGCACCATGGCGAGGATACGATCCAGGGTGACGTTTTCGTCCTTGTAATGCGACAGTTCATCCAGAAAATGCAACATCCAGTCGCTTTCCAGGAAGACATCGGGAATGGGGCCTTCTGGCGAAAAGCGCAATCTTTCGCGGGCAAGATAAACCTCCGGCCCCTCGGTATTTTCGCAGGCGCGCAATTTTTGCGCTATGCAGTCGAGTTCCTGATCGCTCCTGCCGACTTCGTGATGCGTGAGGACGAGGTTGCGCACCCCCGCGTCCTGGGCGGCATCCGCCCAGTCTTCCCAGGTCGAATGCCCCCAGTCTTCCTTGTAGTCGCTGCGCTCGTAAGTAGCGTCCACCACGGCGATGTCCGCGCCGGACAGCATCTCGCGGGCGGCGGCGCGTGACGCGGCGTCCGCCTTGATTTCGTGGTCGCCGCTGTAAAAGAAACGCGCCGCGTCGACATCGACGCGATACGCCAGACAGTCATCGGGATGACAGGTCGGCAGGGCGGTAACGCGCATTTTGTCCGCGCCGATGCAGACTTCCTCATTCGCGCCGATGGAATACTGGATGATATTGCCCTTCAAGCTGTTGAAAGGCACGGGGAAAATGCCGCCCGCGAAAAAGTAATCCGGCAGATAACCAAGCCAGTTGGGCAGATACAAATGCACGGTCCAGCTCGGCAAATGCAGCGGCTTGAAAAACCACAGGCCAATGATGTGATCGGCATGGGCATGGGTGATGAACAGATGACATTCGCCACTGTCCGGCAAGCTGCCGCCCGCTTCGCGCAATCCTGTTCCCGCGTCGAAAAAAACGAGCGTTCCCGCATTGCTGCGCAATTCTATACAAGCGGTATTGCCGCCATAAAAGGCGGTATCCCGCGCGGGCGAGGCCATGCTGCCGCGCACGCCCCACAAGGTTATTTCCATTGTCTTTGTTCTCCGGCCGCCGCCCCGCAATCCATGCGGACGGCAATGCGCGTTTCTGCTGCGCGGGAAAATTCGGGAAGAACCGTAATCGCGCCACGCGGTTGCGCGGGAAATAACGGCAACTGCCGATTATAAGACCTTTATGGATTTTGCGTACCGTTCGCGCAGGGCGCAAGCCCTCTCCCGGCGCTACGCGCTACCCTCTCCCGCCTGCGGGAGCAGGAATATTTTCTCCCTCTCCCCATCGGGGAGAGGGTGGCCGAAGACCGGGAGAGGGCATTGTTCCCTCCGGCAAAGCCGCAATCTTTCCGCCCTCTGTCCGACGCTGCCGTCAATCCGCCTGTTTGCGTAAAAAAGACGGAATGTCCTGCTTGGGAATCCCGCTGTTTTCCAGCGCGGCAATGGTGGCGCGGCGGCCCCGGCGGACAGCGGCGGGAATTTCCGGATCGTAGCCAGGATCGGGATTGCCGAACTGATCGTGCGTGCCGGTTCTGATGACCGTGAGCGGCGGGCGTTCGGTTTCCTGGGCTTGTACTTGGCCCAAGCCGGTCGCCACCACGGTGACGCGCAGTTGGTCGCCCATGTGCTCGTCGTAGACCGCGCCAAAGATGATGTGCGCGTCTTCGGCGGCGAAATTCTCGATGGTCGCCATGACCTCGGTGACTTCCCGCATCCGCAGGGAAGCGCGCGCGGCGGTGATATTGACCAGTACGCCGCGCGCCCCCGCAAGATTGACGCTTTCCAGGAGCGGCGAAGCCACTGCCTGTTCCGCGGCGATGCGCGCGCGGTCAAGCCCGCTGGCGCTGGCGGAACCCATCATGGCGCGTCCGGTTTCGCCCATCACGGTACACACGTCCTCGAAGTCGACATTGACCAGGCCATGATTGGTGACAATCTCGGAAATGCCGCCGACGGCGTTTTTCAGCACATCGTCCGCCGCCCGGAAACACTCGTCCACGCCCGCGTCCTCGCCCATGACTTCCTGGAGCTTGTCGTTCAGGATGACAATCAGCGAATCGACATGCTGCGAAAATTCGATGATGCCCGTTTCGGCATTCTTCATGCGCTTGCCGCCCTCGAAACTGAAAGGCTTGGAAACGACGCCAACGGTGAGCACGCCCATTTCCCGCGCCACTTCGGCAACGATGGGCGCGGCACCCGTACCGGTGCCGCCACCCATGCCGGCGGTGATGAACACCATGCGCGTACCCTCCAGATACTTGCGGATGTCTTCGCGGTGGCTTTCCGCCGCCGCCCGCCCCGCTTCCGGCCTGCCGCCCGCGCCCAGGGTGCCGAGCGCCAGCTTGTTGGCGGCCTGGCAGTTCCTCAGCGCCTGCGCGTCCGTATTGGCGGCGATGAATTCCACGCCCTGCACGCCCTCGCGGATCATGTGATCCACGGCATTGCCGCCCGCGCCGCCTACGCCCACCACCTTGATGATGGTATCCGCCTTGATGGCGCCATCCGCTTCCTGTTTATCAATGATTTCAAACATCGCTGCCTCCGTTTTGCAAAAGTTAAAAATGAAAGGGTTAAAAATTCTTTCCAAACCAAGCGACCAGATCGTTCCAGCCATCTCGCAGGGTGCGTTTTTTCTCGATTTTCAGGCCGCGGCGGCATTCTTCCTGCGCCACCATCAACAGCCCGTAGGCGGTGGAAAACCGCGCGTTGCGCACCACGTCCGAAAGCCCGCCCGAATACTTGGGCGTGGCCTGGCGCACCGACATGTGGAAAATTTCCTCGCCCAGCTCGACCATGCCCGGCATGAGCGAAGCGCCGCCGGTAATGACGATGCCGGAGGAAAGCACTTCGCCATAACCGGCGCGGATGATTTCCTTCAGGACTTTTTCGTAAATTTCCTCCACCCTGGCCTGAATCACGTTCGCCAGCGTATGCCGTGAAACCTTGCGCGGCGGACGCTCGTCCACGCCGGGCACGTCCAGGAAATCCTCCGGATCGGTCAATTGCGCCAAGGCGCAACCGTAGCGGCACTTGAGGTCTTCGGCGTCGCGCCTTGGCGTGTGCAGCATCATGGCGATATCGGTCGTCACCAGATCGCCCGCGTCCGGAATGACCGCCGTATGACGAATCGCGCCGCGCGTCCAGATGGCGATGTCGGTCGTGCCGCCGCCAATATCCACCATGCACACGCCCAGATCCTTTTCGTCCTGCGAAAGCACCGCGTAGCTGGAAGCCAGCGGTTGCAACACGATGTTGCTCACTTCCAGCCCGCAACGGCGCACACATTTGATGATGTTCTGGGCAGCGGAGATCGCGCCGGTGACGATATGCACCTTGACTTCCAGGCGCATCCCGCTCATGCCGATGGGTTCGCGGATGCCGCCCTGGCCGTCGATGACGAATTCCTGGGGCAGGACATGCAGGACTTCCTGATCCGTGGGCATGGGACGCGCGCGCGCGGTTTCCAATGCCCGCGCCACATCGGGCGGACTGACTTCCTTGTCGGTGATCGCCACCATGCCGTCAGAATTGAAACTTCTGATGTGACTGCCCGCAATGCCGGTATAGACCATCTCCACCTTGCAGTCCGCCATCAATTCCGCTTCGGCGATGGCCCCGGAAATGGCGTCCACGGTCTCCTCGATATTCACCACCACGCCATTTTTCAGGCCGCGCGAGTCGTGCATGCCCCTGCCGATGACGTTCAGTTCGCCTTCCACCGTCAATTCCGCCACCAGCGCCACGATCATGGAGGTGCCGATATCCAGGGCGACAATCAGATCCTTGCTTTCCTTACTCATCTTCCCAGCCTCCGTTGGTCGTCCGCGCGCCCGCCGGATAAAGCGCAAAACCATTGGGATAGCGCAAATCCACGATGCGCGTGGGCGGCGTCCGCCCCATTACGACGGACGGGTACAGGTCGATAAAGCGTTGCAGCCGCCAGATGAGCGGAGAACGCTCGCGTTCCCGTCCCAGCTTCAACTGCATTTTGTTGGCGAGTTCCATTTCCAGCGCCTGCCGCGCCGAGAGCGAAAGCGCCACGGGCACGAGGGAAACACGCGCCAGAAGCTGCGCGCTCTCGCCATGACGCCGCAGCAAAAAAGCGGCGCTGCCCGGCGGCCCGGAGAGGCGCGGCAAGGAGAATTTGCCGCCCCCCGGCAAATCGGGCGGATTGGCGGCAAAAACTTCCCCGTAACGATTGACCCATTCGTTGCCCGAATTGCCCCAATGCGCGCGGACTTCCTGTTCCTCCAGCACGACTTCCAGCCGCCCAGGCCAGACCCGGCGCACACGGGCGCGCCGCACCCAAGGCAGACGCTCCAGCGCCTCGCGCACGTTTTCCGCCGAAAGCGCAAAGAAGTTGCCGCGCAAACGCCCGGCAAGCGCCTCTTCCAGCTCCCGCGCCGCCACGAAGCGCAAGGGCGCGGCAAGCGACACCACGCGCACCGGCGCAAGCGGCATCCGCATGAGCGCAATCACCGGCAAAGCCAGCAACATCGCCCATCCGGCGGCAAACAGCATATCCGCCAGCAAATTGAGTACCCTGGGTTGGTGCCACATTCATTCTTTCTCGAAAATCCTTAAAAATTCCGTTTAATCAAACAGTTCCATCGCTTTCTTGATAAAGCACTTTTAATACCAGCTCATCAAAGCCGATTCCTGCGGCTTTCGCCGCCATGGGCGCCAGCGAATGCGAGGTCATGCCGGGCGAGGTATTGATTTCCAGCAAATAATGCGCGCCCGCCGCGTCCATGAGCACATCGATGCGACTCCAGCCCTTGCCGCCCAGAATGCGGAAAGCTTTTTTCGCGTCTTCCTGAACCGCTTTTTCCTTTTCCGGCGAAAGGCCGCAAGGACAGAGATAGCGAGTATCGTCGCGCAGGTACTTGGCGTCATAATCGTAAAAATCCGCGTTCGGTTCGATTTTCACCAGCGGCAGAGCGGCATCGCCCAAGATCGCCACCGTGTATTCGCCGCCCATGACACCCGCCTCAGCCATCACCAGCGCGTCGTGCCGTCTGGCCACGGCATAGGCCGCCGGCAGTTCGCCCGTCTTTTCCACCCGCGAAATACCCACCGACGAGCCTTCGCGCACCGGCTTGACGAACAGCGGCAGACCCAGGCGCGCCTCCACGGCGGCAAAATCCGTATCGTCCTCCAGCAAGGCGTAGTCAGGTACGGGCAACCCCGCCGCCCGCCAGATGAGCTTGCTGCGCAACTTGTCCATGCCCACGGCGGAGGCCATGACGCCGGGACCGGTATAGGGAATCCCCATGAGTTCGAGCATCCCCTGTATCGTGCCATCCTCGCCATGCCGTCCATGCAGGGCGATGAACACGCGATCATAGCGCCGCAGGTTTTCCAGCGGTTTTTGCGCCGGATCGAAGGGATGCGCGTCCACGCCCTGACGTCGCAAGGCCGCCAGCACACCCGCGCCGCTTTGCAGGGAAACTTCGCGTTCGGCGGAAGTTCCGCCCAGGAGTACTGCCACCTTGCCCGGATTCTTCATTGTTTTTCCGCCGCCAATGGGTTCATGAAACAGATTTTTTCCGCCACGCCGTCGATGGATCCCGCGCCCATGGTCAGCACCACATCGCCGTCTTGCGCCGCCTCGACTATCCGTTCCGGCAAGTCGGCCAGATGTTCGACGAACACCGGCTCCACCTTGCCCGCCACGCGCACGGCGCGAGCCAGGCTGCGGCCGTCGGCGGCGACAATCGGCGGCTCGCCCGCCGCGTAGACCTCGGTGAGGAACAGCGCGTCGACACTGGAAAGCACCTCGACGAAATCCTCGAAACAATCGCGAGTGCGGGTATAACGGTGCGGCTGGAACGCCAGCAACAGGCGTCTGCCGGGAAACGCGGCGCGCGCGGCGTCCAGGGTTGCCGCCATCTCCGCCGGATGATGCCCGTAATCATCGACCAGGGTAAAACTGCCGCCGCCATTTTTTTCGGAGCGCAAAAAGTCGCCATGGCATTGAAAACGCCGTCCCACGCCCTTGAATTCGGTCAGCGCGCGAACGATTGCGTCGTCGCCCACTTGCACCTCAGTAGCGACGCCAATCGCCGCCAGCGCATTCAGCACATTGTGTACCCCTGGCAGATTGAGGGTAATCGGCAATCGCGACGTCTTGCCATTTACACGCACGACGTCGAAATGCATCTGTCCTGCTTCGGCGCGAATGTTTTCGGCGTAGAGGTTGGGCTTGGACAGGCCGTGGTATGCCAGGCCGTAGCGCACCACCTGGCGGGAAACCCGCGGCAGAATCGCGCGCACGTTGGGATCGTTCTGGCAGAGCACCGCCACGCCATAAAAAGGCAGGCGATTCAGGAATTCCACGAAGGCGTCTTGCAGACGGGAGAAATCGTGTCCATAGGTATCCATGTGATCGGCGTCGATATTGGTGACGACGGAAACGACCGGATTCAGGTGGAGGAAGGAAGCGTCCGATTCATCGGCCTCGGCCACGAGAAAATCGCCCCTGCCCATGCGCGCGTTCGCGCCCGCCGCGTTCAACCTGCCGCCGATGACGAAGGTAGGATCGAGACCCGCCTCGGCAAGAATGCTGGCGACGAGGCTGGTGGTGGTGGTCTTGCCATGCGTTCCGGCAATGGCGATGCCCTGTTTCAGGCGCATCAGTTCCGCCAGCATCAGGGCGCGGGGAACAACGGGGATATTGGCGCGGCGCGCGGCTTCCACTTCCGGGTTATCCGCCTTGACGGCGGTAGACGTGACCACGGCATGCGCGCCAACGATATTTTCCGCCGCGTGACCGATGCGGATGCGCATCCCCTGCCCTTCCAGCCTTGAAGTCACGCCGGACGCCTTGAGATCGGAGCCGGAAACCGTATAGCCCAGGTTGAACAGCACTTCGGCAATACCGCTCATGCCGGAACCGCCAATGCCAACGAAGTGAATGTGTTTGACCTTGTGCTTCATGCGGCGCACTCCTCGATATGACGCACGACCGCCAGCGTCGCGTCGGGACGGGCCAGCGCGCGGGATTTTTTTGCCATCTCCAGCAATTGACTGCGGCTGTAATTGCCCATCAGCGCCACGGATTCCGGCGTCAGCCGTTCCTGCGGCAAAAGAATGCCGCCGCCCGCCAAGGTAAGAAAGCGGGCATTCTGCGTCTGATGGTCATCCACCGCCTGCGGGAAAGGCACCAGAATCGCCGGTACGCCAACTATCGCCAGTTCGGCGATGGTGAGCGCCCCGGCGCGGCAGATCACCAGATCCGCCCAGGTGTAAGCGCCTGCCATATCCTCGATGAAGCTGACGCAGTGCGCCTCGACGCCTGCGGCGGCATAGCTGGCCTTCAGGGATTCCAGATGCTGTTCGCCCGCCTGATGCACCACTTCCGGCCGCAAGCCCGCAGGCATCAACGCCAGTCCCTGCGGGACGATTTCGTTCAACGCCTGCGCTCCCAGGCTGCCGCCCACCACCAGCAACTTGAACGCGCCTTCGCGTCCGGCAAGGCGTATTTCCGGCGGCGGCGTCCGCAAAATATCGGCGCGCACCGGATTCCCCACCCAGACGCCCCGGCAGAGAACATCCGGAAAACCGGTCAACACCCGGTTCGCCAGGAAGGACAGGACGCGGTTTGCCAGCCCGGCAATAGCGTTCTGTTCATGAATGACGCAGGGAATGCCCATCACCCAAGCCATGAGCGCGCCGGGAAAACTGATATAGCCGCCCATGCCCAGCACCACATCGGGACGGAGGCGGCGAATCTCCCTTGCCGCCCGCCAGCAGGCGCGCGCCAGACTGACGGGCAGCATCAGCTTGCGCGCCAGTCCTTTGCCGCGCAGGGCGGCAAAGCGCACATGCGCCATGTCAAAACCCTGTGCCGTCACCAGCCGCGCTTCCATGCCTTCCGGATTGCCCAGCCAGGACACCCGCCAACCGGCATCGCGCAAGGCGTTCGCCACCGCCAGCGCCGGAAAGATGTGGCCGCCCGTGCCGCCTGCCATGATCAGGACGGTTTTTTGCGTCGCGCTCATGATGTTCCTCCCCGCATGATCTGTCGATTTCCCCAATCCACGCGCAACAAAATGCCAAAAGCGATGCAGTTGGCGACAATGCCGGAACCGCCGAAACTCATCAGCGGCAGGGTCAACCCCTTGGTCGGCAAGAGACCGACATTGACGCCCATGTTGATGAAACCCTGCACGCCGAACCAGATGCCGATGCCCATCGTCACCAGCGCCGGATAGACGCGATTCAGTTGCACGCACTGGCGTCCCACGGCAAAGATGCGATGCGCCAGCAGCGCGAACAGACAGACCACCGCCGACACGCCAACAAATCCCAGCTCCTCGGCAATGATGGCGAGCAGGAAATCGGTATGCGCCTCCGGCAGATAGAAAAGTTTCTGTACGCTCGCGCCCAGCCCCACGCCGAACCATTCTCCCCGCCCAAAGGCAATTTCGGATTGCGTCAGTTGATAGCCCTTGCCAAACGGGTCGCGCCAAGGGTCGAAAAAGCTGAACATGCGCTCCAGACGATATGGCTCGATGATGATCAGCACGGCGAACGTCACCAACAGACCGACGAACAACGCGGCAAAGAGCCGCATTTTCATCCCCGCGAGAAAGAGGATGCTCATGGCAATGGTGACGATGATCACCAACGCGCCGAAATCCGGTTCCTTCAACAACAGCCAGCCGACCAGTATCATGACGCTCGCCATCGGCAGGAAGGCGCGTTTGACATCGTGCATGAGATTCATCTTGCGCACGGCGTAGTCGGCGGCATACAGCACGACAAAGAGCTTCATCAATTCCGAAGCCTGCACATTCACCATGCCCAGCGATATCCAGCGCCGCGCGCCGTTGACTTCCCGCCCCACGCCGGGAATCAGCACGACGGCCAGCAACACCACGCCCAGCAAGAACAGCCAGGGCGCGGCCTTTTGCCAGCGCTTCACCGGCACCATGAATGCCGCCGCGCCGCAGACGAGACCGATGACCAAGAAACTGCCATGCCGCAAGAGAAAATAACTGGCGTAGCCGAAAGCGCGATGGCCTTCGGCATAGGCAATGGAGGCGGAATAGACCATCACCAGGCCGAAGCACAGCAACATCAATCCGCTCCAGAACAACGCCGGATCGATTTCATATGCCGGACGGCGGCTGGCGGCCTCGCCGGATGCCAGGTGCAGGGAAACCGGGATCATGCGCCCGCCCCCCGGGAACGCTTTGCCGCCCTGGCGGGCTTCGCCGCCTTGACAGGTTTCGTCGCCTCCTCACCCGCCATTTCCTCGACGGCGCGTATAAAGGCAGCGGCGCGGTCGGCGTAGTCCTTGTACATGTCGAAACTGGCACAGGCGGGCGAGAGCAGGACGCAATCGCCAGGCTTTGCCTGTCCGGCAAGCCAGCGCACCGCCTCCGGCATGTCGGCGCAGGATTCCAGCGGCAGGCCGCAACCGGCAATCGCCTGGCCGATCAGCGCCTTGTCGCGTCCAATCAGCGCCACGGCGCGCCCATGTTGCCGCAATGCGGGCAAGAGCGGCGCGAAATCCTGTCCCTTGCCCTCGCCGCCGAGAATCAGCGCAACCTTGCGCCCCATGCCGCGAATCGCCGCCAGCGCCGCGCCCACATTGGTGCCCTTGGAATCATCTACGTACAGTACGCCCGCAATTTCCGTCACGGGCATGAGCCGGTGCGGCAAACCCTTGAAATCCCGCAAGGCGGGCAAAAGCCGTCTGCCGTCGATGCCGATGGCCGCGCACAGCGCCAGCGCCGCCATGGCATTGGCGGCATGGTGCAGCCCCTTGAGCGGCAGTTCGTCCAGCCGGATGAGCGCGTCCTCGCCACAGCACAGGATATCCTCCAGAATGCCGTAATGTCCGGGACGCGGCGGCTCATCCAGGCCGAAGGTACGCATCCGCCCCAGATCCTGCCAGTTGCCCATGCCGAGCGACCAGTCATCCTCACGATTCAATACCTGGCTTGCCCTCCCCCGGAAAATGCGCGCCTTGGCCGTGGCATACGCCGTCATGTCGCCATGCCGATCCAGATGATCTTCCGTCACATTCAGCACCGCCGCCGCCGAAAAGGGCAGGTAGCGGCTGGCTTCCAACTGGAAGCTGGAAAGCTCCAGCACCCAGACCTTCGGCAACGCGCCCGCGTCCAGCGCCGCCATCAACGCATCCAGGAGCGAAGGCGAGATATTGCCGCAGGCAATGGCGGAGATGCCCGCGCCATTCAAAAGATGCGCGGTCAAAGCCGTGGTCGTGGTCTTGCCGTTGCTGCCGGTAATCGCCAACACCAGCGCGTCGGGCTGGCAGTCATCCAGCGCCGCCATGAACAGATCGACTTCCGAAACCACCTTGATTCCCGAAGCGGCAATTTCCGGCGTAGACAACGGTATGCCGGGAGAAAGGGCAATGGCGTCGATGGCGCGGAAGGTTTCACGCCGGAAGGCACCGGTTGCGATTTCGATCCCTGGCGCGAATGCCCGCAGCGCGGCCATGCCCGGCGGCGCCTCGCGGCTGTCCGCCACGCGCACGAACGCGCCCTGGCGATGGAGCCATTTCGCCATCGCCAGCCCGGATTCACCAAGACCCGCTACCAGAAAGCGTTTGCCGGAAAATTGCATGTCGCCTTGTCCCTAGCGCAGTTTCAGAGTGGAAAGACCAAACAGCACCAGCAGGATGGTGATGATCCAGAAGCGCACCACCACTTGCGTTTCCTTCCAGCCGCTTTGCTCGAAATGGTGATGCAGCGGCGCCATGAGAAAGATGCGCCGTCCCACGCCATGGCGGCGCAAGGTGTACTGAAACCAGCCGACCTGGATCATGACCGACAGGGTTTCCACCACGAACACCCCGCCCATGATGAACAGCACGATTTCCTGACGCACAATGACCGCCACGCAGCCCAGCGCCGCGCCCAGCGAAAGCGCCCCGACATCGCCCATGAAGACCTCGGCCGGATAGGCGTTGAACCACAGGAAACCCAGTCCCGCCCCGGCAATCGCGCCCAACAGGATGCACAGTTCGCCCGCGCCAGGCACATAAGGAAACAGCAGATATTCGGCATGTCTGGCGTGACCGGCCACATAGGCGAAAATAACGAAAGCGGCGGCGATCATCACCGTCGGCATGATCGCCAGGCCATCCAGGCCGTCCGTCAGGTTAATGGCGTTGGAAGTGCCAACGATGACGAAATAGGTCAGCGCCACGAACCCCCATATGCCCAAAGGATAAGAGACAATCTTGAAGAACGGCACAATCAGTTCGGTCTGCTGCGCCGGATTGTTGCTGGAAAAGGCGAGAAACAGCGCCGCGCCCAGGCCCAGCACCGATTGCCAGAAAAATTTCCAGCGGCTCGCCAGCCCTTCCGGGTCGCGGTACACCACTTTCTTCCAGTCGTCGTACCAGCCGATGACGCCAAAACCCAAAGTGACGACCAGCACCGTCCATACATAGCGATTGGCGAGATTGCACCACAGCAGGGTGGTCAGCGTGATGGCAAGCAGAATCAACACTCCGCCCATCGTGGGCGTGCCGGATTTGGCCAGATGCGTTTCCGGCCCGCAACGGCGCACCGCCTGTCCGATTTTTCTCGCCGCCAGCCAGCGAATGACCCTGGGTCCCAGGGCCAGCGAAAAGAACATCGCCGTCATCGCCGCCAGCACGGTACGCAAGGTAAGGTAATTGAAGACGGAAAACGCCCGCGTTTCCTGGGCAAGCCACTGAAAAAACAGAAGCAGCATCAGTTTGCGCCTCCATCCGTTCGCGCCGCGTCCAGCAACAACCGCACGACCCGCTCCATACGCATGAAGCGCGAACCCTTGACTAGGAGCGTGGGTACGCCGGAATGCCCGTCATCCCCGGCGTAATCCCGCAATTCTTCCAGCAGCGCCTTGACCAGCTCCTCCGGCGTCTTGAAGACATGCGCCCCTTCGCCAAAACCGCGCGCCGCCTGCGCGCTGGCCTCGCCCAACGCATAGAGGCGATCCACGCCCATGCTCCGGGCGTAACCGCCGATTTCATCGTGATACTGGGCGCTGGCTTCGCCCACCTCGCCCATGTCGCCCAACACCAGGAACTGCCGCCCTATCGTGCCCGCCAGCACGTCAATGCCCGCTCGCACCGAATCCGGGTTGGCATTGTAGGTATCATCGAGAAGGATTGCGCCATACGGCCCTGGTTTTTGTTGCAGCCGCCCATTCACACCCGAAAAGCGACGCAAGCCTTCGGCCAGCGCATCCAGTTCCAGCCCCGCCGCCAACCCCGCCGCCGCCGCCGCGCAGGCGTTCATGGCGTTGTGACGACCGGGAATTTGCAGATCAAGATCGCGCGAACCCTGGGCAGTGACGAGAGTCAGGCGGGTGGAGAGGCCGTGCAGGCTGATTTTGCCGCGCACGTCGGCGGGATGTTCGAGCGCAAAGGTCAACGTCGGGCGGCTGGCGTTTTTCCGCCGCCAAAACGCGACCTGCGGGTCGTCGTTATTGATGAGAGCAACGCCGCCCTGTTCCAGGCCGTCATAGATGTCGGCCTTTTCCATCGCCACGGAAGTCAAGTCGCCCATGCCTTCCAGGTGGGCGCGCTGCGCATTGGTGACGAGCGCCACGGTGGGACGGACAATGCGGGTGAGATAGCCGATCTCGCCGGGACGATTCATGCCCATTTCCAGCACCGCCGCCCGGTGTTCCGGCCCTAGGCGCAACAGGGTCAGCGGAACGCCAATATCATTGTTGAAATTGCCCTGCGGCGTCAGGATGCCGTCTTCTCCCCAGGCTGTTTTCAGGATGCCGGCAATCATTTCGCGCGTGGTGGTTTTGCCGTTGGAGCCGGTTACGGCGATCACCGGTCGCGGATATGTGCGCCGCCACGCCGCCGCCAGCCGTCCCAGCGCCAGCCGGGTGTCTTCCACCAGGATGACCGGAACGTCCCGCGGCAGCTTCTCCGCAAAATGCACCAGCAAGGCCGCCGCGCCCTGGGCGACGGCTTCCTCCAGGTAATCGTGGGCATCGAAACGCTCGCCCTGCAACGCGACGAACAGGCGCTGCGCGCAGGCTTGACGGGTATCCGTCGCCACCCCCACGAGCTTACCGTTGCCGCCGCCCGCCACCAGACGACCCGACACCGCCCTGGCAATATGTGCCAATGACCAGTGCATCATGATGCCCCACCCTCCCTGTATGGTTGTGTTTGCCGCCAGATCGCCAGCGACGACCGGGCGATTTCGCCATCGCGAAACGGATACCGCGTCCCGGCAATTTCCTGGTAGTTCTCATGTCCCTTGCCCGCCAGCAGAATCACGTCCGGTTGCGCCGCCGACAAGATGGCGCGGCGAATGGCTTCGCCCCGATCCACTTCCATTTCCACCGGCGCATTCGCCGGAACGCCCTGGCGAATGTCATCGATAATGACATAAGGATTCTCGTGGCGCGGGTTGTCGCTGGTGATCCACAGCATGTCCGCGCCCGCTGCCGCGACTTCTCCCATCAGCGGGCGTTTGCCGCGATCGCGGTCGCCGCCGCAGCCGAAGACGCAAATCAGCCGTCCGCCGCGCATCCTTGCCAATGGGCGCAAGGTAGCCAGCGCGTTTTCCAGCGCGGCGGGCGTATGCGCGTAATCGACCAGCGCCAGCGGCAACGCGGCATAGGCGTCCCCACGCGCGCCGCCGCAGCGCTGCATGCGTCCCGGCGGCGGCGTGATCTTCCCCAGCCGCACCGTGGTATCGCGCATGGAAAGTCCCGCTTCCAGAAGCGTCGCCGCCACCGCCAGCAGATTGGCGACGTTGTAAACACCCAACAACTCCGTTTCGACCTGGGCATCGCCCCAGGGCGTGGAAAGGACGAACGCCTGGCCGTTCGCCGTGGCGCGCACCTGCCGCGCCAGGACGCGCTCCGGCGCGCGCCCCGAGCGATTTGCATCCGCACCGATGCCTTCCGGGTGAAGGCCGTAACCGATAACGCGCTTGGCCGCCGTCACGCGTGCCAGATGCCGTCCCTCTTCGTCATCCAGATTGACGACCGCCAGCCGCAACCCCGGCCAGTGGAAGAGTTTTTCCTTGGCCTGGGCATAAGCGGCCATCGTGCCATGATAATCGAGATGATCGCGGGTGAAATTGGTAAAAATGGCCGTATCCACGGCCGCGCCATTCAGCCGCCCTTCTTCGATGCCGATGGAACTGGCTTCCAGCGCGCAAGCTTTGCCGCCTTGCGCCAGGATATCCTTGAGCAAACGCGCCAGCGTTGCCGCCTCCGGCGTGGTAAAGCCGGTAAGGCGCAAGCCTTCCGGAAAACCCGCGCCCAAAGAGCCGATGACGCCGCAGCGTTCCGGCCAGGCCGCCGCCAGCCATTGACTGATGCTGGTTTTGCCGTTGGTGCCGGTAACGGCAATGAGTTTCAGGCGTTCCGAAGGCCGCCCATGGATTTCGTGCGCCAACACTCCGGCAAGCGCGCGCAGATTCGACGTCGCCAGATTGGGGCATCCATGCGCCTTGTCCCAGGAAAAATCGCCGCCTGTCTCCCAACATACCGCCGCCGCGCCTTTTGCCAGCGCGCCGGCAATATGCCGTCGGCCATCGCCCGTATGGTTCGGGAACGCCATGAACAGATCGCCGGGAAGCGTCTGCCGGCTGTCGCTCGACGCGCCCACCAGTTGCGCGCCGGTTTCCGCCGCCAGGACACGCAGTATTTCCCGCGCTCGTTGCAGGTCTTCTTGCTGGCGCGCCGTCCGTTCTATCGCCAGGGTCATAGCGGCGTCTCCGCAGGCAGGGCGGCGACCTGCGTCGTTATGTCCGGCGCAATGCCCAGTGTCCGCAGCGCGCCCGCCGTAATCTTGGCGAATACCGGCGCGGCCACCATGCCGCCATAGTGTTGCCCCGCCGAAGGTTCGTCGATCATCACCGCGACCACCAGGCGCGGGGCCGACATGGGCGCGATGCCCACAAAGGAAGCCACATACCTGTCGCGCGCGTAATCCATGCCCTCAATCTTGTAGGCCGTGCCGGTTTTGCCGCCGACGCGATAGCCCGGCACCTGCGCGCGCGGCGCTGTGCCGCCGGGACGCACCGCCATCTCCAGCATGGCGCGCATTTCACGCGCCGTCTGCGAGGAAAACACAGGTACGCCGCGTGGCGGCGCGCCCTCGCGCAAGCGCAGGGAAAGCGGGATCAAATCGCCATCACGGGCGAAAACCAGATAGGACGAAGCCAATTGCAACAGGCTGGCGGAAATGCCATGTCCATATGACATGGTAGCCTGCTCAATCGGCTGCCAGCTTTTCCAGGGACGCAGGCGTCCACCGACCACGCCGGGAAAATCCAGGCGCGGCGGCGCGCCAAAACCCAGACCACTGAACATCTCCCACATTTCCTTCGGTTGAAAGGCGGCGGCGATTTTGGCGGTGCCGACGTTGGAAGATTTCTGAATCACCTGCGCCAGGGTAAGCTGGCCGTAGGCATGGGAATCCGAAATGGTGGCGTTGCCGATGGTCAATCGCCCCGGCGAACAATCGATGTAGCTGTCAAAACGGTAACGCCCCTTTTCCAGCGCCAGCGCCACGGTAAAGGGCTTCAGCGTGGAACCCGGCTCAAAACTGTCGGTCACGGCAAGATTGCGCAATTTCGAGCCAAAACGCTGGGAAAAATCGTTCGGGTTGTAGGAAGGCCAGTTGGCGAGCGCCAGCACCTCGCCATTTTGCGCATCCAGCACCACGGCGCTCGCCGCTTTCGCCCGATGCTCATGAACCGCCTGCTTGACGGCGGAAAAAGCCAGATATTGAATCTTGGAATCCAGCGCCAACAGAATATCCCGTCCATCCTGCGGCGGCCGCATTCCCTTGACATCCTCGACAATCCGCCCGCGCCGGTCGCGGATGACGCTGCGATGCCCGGAGACGCCCGTGAGTTCGTCCTGAAAGGCCAGCTCCACGCCTTCTTGTCCCTTGTCGTCAATACCGGCAAAACCCACCACATGCGCCGTCATTTCCGCCGCTGGATAGAAACGGCGGAACGCGTCGCCCTGAAAAATCCCCGGCAGTTGCAGGGCGGCAATGCGCGCCGCCATCTCCGGCGCGACCTGCCGCCGAAGGTAAACAAAATTCTTCTCCGCGGCCAGACGCCGGTTCAGTTCCCTGGCTTCCATCTCCAAGAGCTTCGCCAGCGCCTTTTGCTGTTGCGGCTCCAGACGCGCATCGGCGGGAATGGCCCAGATGGATTTCATCGGCGCGCTGATGGCCAGCAGATTGCCGTTGCGATCGGTAATCTTGCCGCGCGAAGCCGGTACTTCCAGATCGCGCAGATAACGCGAATTGCCTTCTTTTTGCAGGGTATCGTTATGAATCACCTGCAAATAGAAGGCCTGCCCCAACAAGACCAGAAACAAAAAAAGCAGGGTCAGCACGGCAAAGCGCGAACGCCAGTCCGGCAACGCCAGTTGCAGCAGGGGATTTTCCGCAAACTGATGCGCCTTGGCCGCGATGCGACGGCGGCGGATGATGGACATCAATGCCCTCCCCCAGACGCCGCGCCCGGAAAATTCAGTACCGGCGCCACCATCTTGAGCTGCGGACCGCGCGCAATCTGCTCGATACGCGCGTGACCGGCCCAGGTCGCCAGCTCCAGTTGCAACTGGTTGTATTCCACTTCCAGTTGCCGCGCGTGTTCCTGTTCCGCTTCCAGCGCCTGATAGAGCTTGCGCGCCTTGTTCTGGGCGGTCACGGTTCCCAGAGCGGAAGCCAGTATCAACAAGAGCAGAATGAAGCAGTTAATGCGCGGCATGGACACCTCCCTGCCGCACGCCCAATTTTTCTCCCACTCGCATCACGGCGCTGCGCGCACGCGGATTGGCCGCCACCTCCGCCGCCGACGCCTTCCTCGCCCGTCCGATCAGGCGCATGGTCGGCTGCGGCATCTCATGCGCGCGCAAGGGCAGACCCTTGGGCAGATCGTCCGGCGCGGCGGCAGAACGCAAGAAACGCTTGACGACGCGATCTTCCAGCGAATGAAAGGCGATCACCACCAACCGCCCCCCTGTCTTCAGCAACGCCAGCGCCTGCGGCAAGGCTAACGCGAGCTGATCGAGTTCCTGATTGACATGAATCCGTAAAGCCTGAAAGCTGCGTGTCGCCGGATCTTGCCCCGGTTCGCGGGAGCGCACGGTCTCACGTACGAGCGCGGCGAATTCCCCGGTGCGCGCAACAGGCCGTTTGGCCCTAAAAGCCACAATCTTCTTTGCAATCTGGAAAGCAAACCGTTCTTCGCCATAATTTCTGATGACCTCCGTGATTTCCCTGACTTCGGCTCGCGCCAGCCATTCGGCCGCCGTCTCGCCGCGCGTGATATCCATGCGCATGTCAAGCGGCGCGTCGTGCCGGAAACTGAACCCCCTGCGCCCATCGTCCAACTGCGGGCTGGAGACCCCCAAGTCGAACAGAATTCCATCGAACGCGGACAAGCCCGCCTCCAGCGCGCCCTCCCGCAATTCGGCGAAAGGACGATGCAACAACGTGAACCGCGCATCCCGAATGGCTTTTCCGACGCGAATCGCTTCCGGATCGCGATCAAACGCCAATAGCCGTCCGCCCTGCCCGAGGCGCGCCAGAATTGCCCGGCTATGCCCGCCGCGCCCAAAGGTGGCATCGAGATAAGCCCCTTCCGGTCGCACATCCAGCGCCATGACCGCTTCTTCTTGCAAAACGGCAACGTGCGTCAGGGACTCGCTCATTGCAACAAATCCTCAAGACCCGGCGGCATCAGGGATTTCACCTCCATGCTCAAATCGTTCTGCCGCTCCCAGGCCATCTCGTCCCAGAGTTCGAAACGCTTGCCCATGCCTGCCATGACAATCTTTTTTTCCAGCCGCGCAAGCTTGCGCAGTTCCGGCGCAATGAGCAGACGCCCCGCCGAATCCATCGTGTCATCACGCGCGTTGCCGTTCAGTATCCGCTTCAAGCGCTGCGCGTCCTGAATCGTCGAACGCATCAGCTTTTCCTGCACCTGCTGCCAGACGGAACGCGGATAAAGCAACAGACAACCATCCGGATGCGCCGTGATGGTCAATTCCTCCTCGCACGTCCGCGCAAGCGCCTCCCGGTGCAATGCCGGAATGGCGAAGCGTCCCTTGGCGTCCAACGTGAGCGTAGCGGTTCCCTGAAACATATCGATAACAACGAAATCCACTTTTGTGAACTTTTTCTCCACTTTCCAACACATTTTTCCACTTTAAAACACTCCCAAACCCAATGCAAGCGTTTTTTACAAATTTTTGAATCAAGACAAGGACTTAGCCGCGATTTTGCATGCAGAATCGGAATATATTTTTCTTTAAAATCAATGTTTGATAGATTGAAGTTAAAGTCGATTATCAAGATTATGGCAACAAGCAAAAATTAGCGACAGCCCTTCAGGGCTGTCGGTCCAACTCCATTGGCAAGGGGGTTCCCTCCCCGCGAGAATGGCTACGGTCGAAACCCCGGCCGCGGCCGGGGTCTCAGCCTTCGCGCCTTTCTTACGGGCGGGGTTTCAAACCGGAGTTGGTTTTACGATGAAAATCGCGCACCGAAGTGGCATTGCCACGTATGCGGCCACGGAGATATCCGCTCCTGTGCTTTGTTGTTCACATACGCGGAGGGATGCAATAAATAGCGCAGCATTAAAAAAGACGTTATAATCGCTGCTTTTCGTCTTGTCGGACGCAACGATTAACCAGGCAGGGACGCTGCCTGACCAAAAGGGGGTGATTTTAGATGCCAAGCATTCGCGTCAAGGAAAACGAGCCGTTCGAGGTTGCCATTCGCCGCTTCAAGCGCGCGGTCGAAAAGACCGGCTTGCTGACCGAACTGCGCGCCCGCGAGTTTTATGAAAAACCGACCGCCGAGCGCAAACGCAAGGCAGCCGCTGCCGTCAAGCGCCATCACAAGCGCCTGCGCAGCATGACATTGCCGCCAAAATTGTACTGATTCGCCGTACCGGTTTTTTTTCGGCGTTTTGCAAGGCCGCTCGTCGTTCGACAGCGGCTTTTTGTGTTGTTACCCAATCCTTCGCACCGGGAGAATGAAACATGAGTCTGCGCTCAAGCATCCACGAAGACATGAAAGCCGCCCTGAAGGCAGGCGAGACGGTGCGCCTGGGCGCGATCCGTCTGCTGGTAGCCGCCATCCGGCAAAAAGAAGTCGATGGACGCATCGACCTTGACGACGAAGGCATCATTGCCGTCGTTGAAAAAATGGTCAAGCGCGGCAAGGAAAGCCTGGTTCAGTTCGAGGCGGCGGGGCGCGCGGATCTGGCCGACAAGGAACGCCAGGAAATCAGTGTGCTTTGCGCCTATCTTCCCGAAAAAATGAGCGTCGAGGAAGTCGACGCCGCCATTGACGCCGCCTTCCGTGAAACCGGCGCAACGACATCCGCCGACATGGGCAAGGTCATGGGCATTCTCACGCTGCGGCTTTCCGGCAAGGCGGACATGGGCACGGTGTCGGGGCGGGTCAAGGCGCGTTTCGCCTGATACGGCGCGCATGATCCCGGAATCCTTCATCCAGGACGTACTGGCGCGAGTCGACATCGTCGACCTGATCGATAAATACGTGCCGCTGAAAAAGGCGGGGGCCAATTACATGGCCTGCTGCCCTTTCCACAACGAAAAAACGCCTTCCTTCACCGTCAGTCCGAGCAAGCAGTTTTATCACTGCTTCGGATGCGGCGCGCATGGCACGGCCATCGGTTTTCTCATGGAATACCAGGGCATGGGTTTTGTCGATGCGGTCAAGGAACTGGCGGCCTCGATGGGCATGCAGGTTCCGGAAGAGCGAAGCCATCGAGGCGGCAACGCCGAACACGGCAGCCGCCTGCGCCGCTTGAGCGAGCGCATGAGTGAGGCGCAGGCGTTCTACAAGGCCGCCCTGGAAAAAAACGAGCGCGCTGCTTCTTACCTGAAAAACCGGGGGCTGAGCGACGAAGTGGCAGCAAGATTCGGCATGGGCTACGCGCCGGAAGGCTGGCAGACGTTGCAGGCGGTATTTGCCGATTACGCTTCCCCGGAAATGCTGGCGACGGGACTGGTCATCGACAGCGAAAACGGACGGCGGCACGACCGTTTCCGGGATCGCATCATGTTTCCCATCATCAACGCCAGAGGCGAGGTTATCGGTTTTGGCGGACGCATCCTGGATCAGGGCGAACCCAAGTACCTGAATTCGCCGGAAACGCCGTTGTTTGAAAAAGGGCGCGAACTGTTCGGACTGCCGCAGGCGCGCCAGGCGCTGCGCGAAGAAAATTGCGCCATCGTGGTGGAAGGCTACATGGATGTGGTGGCGCTGGCGCAACATGATGTCGGCAATGCGGTCGCCACGCTGGGCACGGCCACCACGCCGACACACGTGCAAAAACTCTTGCGTCAGGTGGATCGCGTCGTTTTCTGTTTCGATGGCGACGCCGCCGGACGCAAGGCCGCTTCCAGAGCATTGGATAACGCGCTGGAGGCGCTCGCCGACAACAAGATCATCGCCTTCGCCTTTTTGCCGGAGCCGGAAGATCCGGACAGTTTCATTCGCAAAGCGGGCAAGAACGCCTTTACCCGCCTGATCGCCCAGGCGGTGCCGCTTTCTGATTTTCTGCTGCGCGAGTTGAGCGCGCGTTGCGATTTGACCACTTCGGAAGGCAAGGCGCGGCTGGTTGCCGAAGCCAAGCCGCTGCTCCTGCGAATTCCCGTGCCACTGCTGCGTCTGCAACTGGTCAAGCGTCTGGCGGAGGCCAGCGGTTTCTCGCAGACCGAAGTGGAACGGTTGTGCGGCATTCGCGGCTACGCGCCGCCCGCCCCGCCGAAAGCGGCGCGTCACGCGCCATCGCTCACGCGCGCCTTGCTGCGTCTGGTATTGCAAAAACCAGAACTGGCGGCGCGGATTCCGCTGGCGCAATTGCCCGCAAGCCCGGAGCGGCAAATGCTGGAGGCCATTGCCCGCGCCGTGGCGTATTTGCCGCCCGCGCCCAGCTATGCCCAATTGCGCGAGCAGTTGCGCGGCGACGCGCAAGAACGCGCACTGGACGCGCTGGCGGGCGAATGGATGGACATGAAGTTGGAAGACGCAGCGGTAGAGAACGAATTTCAGGCCGCCGTGTCGCGCCTGGAAGCCGCCGCCCAGGACACGGAATTCGAACATTTGCAAACGCAGGCGCAACAGTTCGGCATGATGGGCTTGAGTGAGGAAGAAAAAGAACGCTTCCGCGCCCTGGCGCACAGAAACAGTAAAAAAACTTCCGCGTGATTGTGCCGGATTGTGCCGATCCCTCCTCCAGCAAAAATCAGCGACAGCCCTTCAGGGCTGTCGGTCCAACTCCATTGGGAAGGGGTTTCTCTCCTCTCAAGAATGGCTACGGTCGAAACCCCGGCCGCGGCCGGGGTCTCAACCTTCGCGCCTTATCAACGGGCGGGGTTTCAAACCGGAGTTGGTTTTACGATGACGCGGCTTTCAGCGCATTTTCTCCGGCAGAACAAAAATGCGGAATGGTTTGTCAAAATTCTTTGAGTTTGTGCTAGAATTGTTGGTTTCTCTGACTTCTTTACCAGCAGAAAAGTAGGCGTCCATGGTTACAGACAAGAGCAGCAAAAACAAAGGTATAGAAACTGCGAAGAACGCATCGCGCAGGAAATCTGTAAAAACGGCGGCGCAAACCGCGCCACGCAAGGCAAAAACGCCAACTGACGCGAAAAAACCACCGGCGACAGACAGGGTAGCTCGCAAGCTCGCGCCGGAGACCGTAAAATCCGCGTCTCGCGCCGTCACCAGGAAAACATCGGGAACCTCCGCGCGCGCGACGGACAAGACGGCGGCAAAGACGGTCGCGCCGCCTGCGCAAACCGCCGGGACTGCCGCGTCAGGGAAGGGAAAAGCTGCGCCGGAGAAGAAATCCGCGCCCGCCAAGGCCGCAAGCAAGGTAACCCCCAAAACGCCAGCCAAACCTGCGTCCAGGCGGATAACCGCCACGACCGCGGACAAGGAGGCGGCGACCAACGCCGCGTCCATAGCGCCGCCAGACAAAACCCCCCAGCCCGCCCGTAACGCCGCGAAAGACAAGGTGGAAAAAGCGCCGACAAAGGCAAAGGCCGATGCTGCCGTCAAGAAAGAGAAAGCGCGCGCAGAGAAAAGCGCGAGGGAAACGGCGAAGGTCGCGAAGGAAGCCGCCAAGGCGGCGGAAAAAGCCGCGAAGGTGGCGGCAAAGGAAGCGGAAAAAGCCGCGAGGGAAGCCGCCAGGGCAAAAGCCAAAGCCGCGAGAGAAGCGGCAAAAGAAGCGGCGGCGGCCGCCAGGGCGCTCAGGACGCGATCCAGCAAAAAGGACAAGGCGGCGGAAAGCATCCTGAATATGGTCAATGGCACCGCGCAAACGGAAGTAGACGTCGAAATGCGCAGGCTGCGCCTGAAAGAGCTGATCAAGCTGGGCAAGGAACGCGGCTATCTGACCCACGCCGAAATCAGCGACCACCTGCCGGATGACGTGGTGGATGCCGAGCAGATTGAATCCATCATCACCATGTTCAGCGACATGAACATCAAGGTGTTTGACGAAGCGCCCGCCGATGAAGACCTGTTGTTGTCCGATGCGCCCGCCGCCGCGCCTGGCGACGACGACGATGAAGACGACGAACCCATGCGGGTGCTGCTTTCCACCGTCGAGTCCGAATATGGTCGCACGACCGACCCGGTGCGCCTGTACATGCGCGAAATGGGCGTGGTGGAACTGCTCACCCGCGAAGGCGAGATCGAGATCGCCAAACGCATTGAAGAAGGCCTGAAACACATGGTGCAGGCCATTTCCGCCTGCCCGACCACCATTGCCGAAATTCTGGAGATGGTCGACAAGGTAAAAAGGGACGAAATCCGCATCGATGAGCTGGTCGATGGCCTGGTCGATCCGGACGCGCCGGAAAAGGAACAGCGCGAAGACGATACGGAAGAAGCCGTAAGCGAAGACAGCGACAAGGAAGAAAAGGACGAAAACGAAGACGAAGAATCGGATGAAGACGCCGAAAGCCGCGCCGCATCCGCCTCTCTGGCGCAACTGAAAGCGGATGCGCTGGCGCACTTCGAGCGCATCCGCGCCGATTACGGCAAAATGCTCAAGGTATTGAGCAGCAAGGGGTCACAGCACAAAAACTATCTTGCCCTGCAACAGCAGATCAGCAACGAACTGTTGAACATCCGCTTCACTTCCCGCGTCATTGAACGCTTTTGCAACAGCGTACGCGGCATGGTGGAGCGTGTGCGTGAATCCGAGCGCAACATTCAGCGTATCTGTGTAGACAAAGTGCGTATGCCGCGCCCCAGTTTCCTGGAGAACTTCCCCGGCAACGAAACTCGTCTGGAATGGGTGGAAACGGAAATCAGCAACGCGCCCAAACATTATGCCGATATATTGAAACGTAATGCGCCCAATATCCGCGAGGAACAACAAAAACTCATCGACCTGCAAAATCGCCTGGGGCTGCCGCTGAAAGAGCTGAAGGGCATCTACAAGCAAATGAGCAGCGGCGAGGCCAAGGCCAGGCGCGCCAAATGCGATATGACCGTAGCCAACCTGCGACTGGTCATCTCCATCGCCAAGAAGTACACCAATCGCGGCCTGCAATTCCTTGATCTGATTCAGGAAGGCAACATCGGCCTGATGAAAGCCGTCGACAAATTCGAATATCGGCGCGGCTACAAGTTTTCCACCTATGCGACGTGGTGGATCCGGCAAGCCATCACCCGCTCGATTGCGGATCAGGCGCGCACCATTCGCATTCCGGTGCATATGATCGAGACCATCAACAAGATGAATCGCATCAACCGCCAGATTTTGCAGGAAACCGGCTTTGAACCCGATCCGGCGACACTGGCGGAAAAGATGGAAATGCCGGAAGACAAGGTGCGCAAGATCATGAAAATCTCCAAGGAGCCGATCTCCATGGAAACGCCGATTGGCGACGACGACGATTCGCATCTGGGCGACTTCATCGAGGACACCGCGACCCTGGCGCCTGCCGACGCCGCCATGTATTCCAGCTTGCGGGAAGTCACGGCGGAAATACTGGATACCCTGACACAGCGGGAAGCCAAGGTGCTGCGTATGCGTTTTGGCATTGAAATGAACAACGACCACACGCTGGAAGAAGTCGGCAAGCAGTTCGACGTCACCCGCGAACGCATTCGGCAAATCGAAGCCAAGGCGCTGCGAAAACTGCGCCACCCCACCCGTTCCGATCGGCTCCGCAGTTTTGTCGATACGAACGGCAATTAGGCGCGGTTCTTGACCCTCTGATCACGTCTTTGCAATCCGCCCGCGCGCCGTGAGCATCGTGCCGCACCAACCCATCGGCGTCTTCGATTCGGGACTGGGCGGCTTGACCGTGTTGCAGTCCCTGCGCGCGCGTCTGCCGGACGAGGATTTCATTTATTTCGCCGATACCCGCCACCTGCCCTATGGCGACAAACCGGAAACCTTCATCCAGACGCGCGCCCAGCGCATCAGCGCCGCGCTGGCGGAACACGGCGGCTGCAAGGCAATCGTCGTCGCCTGCAACACTGCCACCGCCGCTGCCGCCGAAAGCATACGCGCGCGGCTCGCCATGCCCGTCGTCGCGCTGGAACCCGCCATCAAACCGGCGGCGGCACTGACGCGAAACGGCATACTCGGCGTGCTCGCCACCACCCACACGCTGGCAAGCCGCCGCTTTGCCCAACTGGTCAAAAACCATGCCGCCGGAACTACCGTCATCACGCAAGCCTGTCCCGGCCTTGCCGAAACCATCGAAGCCGAAGGGCCAGGAAGCGCAAAAGTCGAAACCCTGCTGGACGCCTACGTGCGCCCGCTCGCCAATGCCAATGCCGATGTCGTCGTTCTTGGCTGCACCCACTATCCGTGGGTCAAGACAGGCATCGTCCAGCGCCTTCCGCCGGAAACAACCGTGGTCGACACCGGCGAAGCCGTCGCCCGTCAGCTTGAGCGCCGATTGAAAGAGACGGGCATTCCGGGAGGCGGTGACGGCCAGTTGCGCTTTGCCACCAGCGGCGACGCCTTCCAGGTCGGCGCAACGCTCGTCCGCCTCTGCGGCATTTTCATGCCGGTGGAAAGTTGGATGATATAAAATCCCCAAAAAAAGCCGGGAATATCCCGGCTTTTTTATCCCTGAGAAACGATCAATTGCTGCCTATCGTCAGGTTTTCGTTGAGAATTCTCGGCGTGATGAACACCAGAAGCTCGGACTTCTCGCTCACGCGCGCCTGGCTGCGGAAGAGGTAGCCGAGAATGGGCATATCGCCCAACAGCGGCACCTTGTCGATGTCGTTACGATTCGTCAGTTCATAGATGCCGCCAATCACCACCGTGCCGCCATTTTCCACCAGCACGTCGGTCTGCACTTTCTTGGTGTTGATGGCCACGCCGCCCGGCACGGTTTCGCCGCGCGAATCCTTGTTGACCTCAATCTTCATGGCCACCTTGCCGTCCGGCGTGATCTGCGGCCTTACCTTCAGGGAAAGCACGGCCTTCTTGAAGGAGACGCTGGTCGATCCGGAACTGGAGGCTTCCTGATAGGGAATTTCCACCCCCTGTTCAATCAGCGCTTCCCCTTTGTCCGAAGTCAACACGCGCGGACTGGAGACGACGCGGCCCTTCAGATCCGCTTCCAGCGCCGAAATTTCAAGATTCAACATGCGCGTGCCTTGTCTGTTGGCCAGAAGGAAGGAGAACAATTGCGCATCCGCATTGCCATAACCTTGAGCAGGTAGATTGACCTGGTTTACGGCTGGGAACTCTGCGGTACCCTCCACGCTCCACGCCGGATTCGAGACATCGGAAGGCTTACCCGCAGCAGGAGCAAAGGCTCTCGACGTCTGCGAAGCATCTCCTCCCATCCCGAACCAAGTACCAGCGTTGGTGTAATTCTTGCCGTGCAGCAAGCCCAGACGCACCCCCAGATTCTTGGCAAAGGTATCCGTCGCCTCCACGATGCGCGCCTCAATCAGCACCTGGCGCAAGGGCACGTCAATCTGCGCCAGCAGGCGCCGCACCTCGTCCAGGCGATCCGGCGTGTCGCGCACGAACAGGATGTTGGTGCGCGGGTCGGTACTGACTGTGCCGCGCTTGGAAAGAATCTGCTGATCCTTGCTTGAGAGGATGCTCTGAATGGCACCGGCATTGTGATAATTCAACTGGAAGTTTTCCATGACCAGCGGTTCCAGTTCCTCACGGGTGCGATTGGTTTCATATTCCAGCTTCTCCCGCGTCGCCAGTTCGTCGCGCGGCGCAATCAGGATCACGTTGCCGTTCTTGCGCATATCCAGCCCTTTTTGCTGGAAAATGATGTCGATGACCTGATCCGCCGGCACGTCTTTCAATACCAGCGTGGTCGTGCCGCGCACGGTTTCGCTGATCACCGCGTTGAAACCCAGTTCCTCCGCCATCAAGCGCAACAACGCGCGCACGTCGCCATTCTGGTAATTGATGCTGATGCGTGGCCCCTGATAGCCGAGCTTGCTGCTTTGCACCAGTTTGGTCGGATCTTCGACAATTGCCCTGACTTCCGCCACGAACTGATTTTCCGTCTGATAGGCGTTGTGTTCCCAATGCCCTTGCGAGGTAATCGTCATGCGCACATGCTCGCCCTTGCCGTCTGTTGCCACAGCGGTCACGGGCGTTGCGAAATCAAGCACGTCCATGCGCCGACGCAGATTCTCCGGCAAATCGGTTTTCAGGAAATCCACCACCAGGTCATTGCCCTGTTGGCGAATGTTGATGCCCGCGCCCGCATCCGAAAGTTCGACGATGACCCGCCCTTCGCCATCCTTGCCCCGGCGGAAGGAAATATCGCGTATCTCGTGCTGCTGCCGGATGGATTCCTGGGTAAAGACGCTTTTTTGCGTTATGTCCGCATTTTCCAGCGGCGTCAGCGTAACCAGCAGGGAAGCGTCTTCCAGGCGCGCGGCATAATGCATGCTGCGCACCAGATTGAGCACCAGACGCGTCTTGTTGCCCGACTGGATGACATCCAGGCTGGTCAAGTCGCCTTCTTTCACCACGCGGCGATTGCCCTCCAGTGCGTTATCAACATCCTTGAAATCCAGCGCGACGCGCGGCGGATTGGCAATGCTGAATTCCGTTGGCAATTCCGTCAACGCCTCTTTCAAGTCGATCTTGAGCATGATGGCATTGCCCTGAGTCGTGATGGTAACTGCGGTAATCGCGTTCTTTCCCGCTTCTTCCGCGCCAGCGAATGCGGAAAACAGCACTCCCAGGCAAAGCGTCGCTGCCCAGGCGATGTATTTTTTGACGTGTTTCATTTACGCACCCTCCTTAACCTGCAATTTCAACGTGTTGATACGCTCAACCCATTCGTCGTTCCGATCCTCGACGACTTCCTTGATGGTGACTTCATTGTCGGTAATTTGCGTGACCACGCCAAAATCAACCCCAATGTAATCTCCAAGCTTGACCTGCCTGACCAGACCATCGACCAGAATGGCCGCCATGATCTGATTGTTGAGATTCAGGACGCCAATCATGTTCATGGATTCCAGCGAATACCTTTCCATGATGTTGTTGCGCAATTCGCGCGCCTCATAATCCGGCTCGAGCGAACCCCCGGTGCGTGGACGTCCCCTGCCCGCCGGCACAATCTTGGCATTGTTGAACGGATCCAGCAGACTGGCCACGTCATACGTCACCGGCTCATAGGGCGTCATCTGGGGAATGGGATCGATGCTGACCTTGATGTCCCTGGTGCTTTCTTCCATCCAGGCTTCCAGATTGTCCTGGTTGCTACAGGCCGCCAGGCCCAAAGCCGCCACAGCAATGAAAATCTTGTTCATCTCCCGCCTCCCTGAGCGGCTTGCGCCTGCTCCTCTTCATCAATGTAACGGTAGGTCTTCAACTGCATTTCCATGCTTAGATTATCCGCCGACGGGGTAATCCGGATATCGGAAAGCGTGACGATGCGCGGCAGTTTGGCGACATCCGCCGCAAAGGAACCCAGGTCGTGATACCCGCCGGAAATACGCACCGCAATGGGCAGCTCCACATAGAACTCACGGATAATCTCGTTGGACGGACGGAACAATTCAAACTGCAACCCTTGCCCCACGCCCGCCTGGTTCACTTCCTGCAACAACGCGTCGACCTGGGTACGATTGGGCAGTTGCTGCAGCAGGGCACCAAACGATTTGTCGATTTCTTCCAGTTGCTGGCGATAAAGCTCCAGACTGGCCGACGCCCGCTTGCCCTTGAGGAATTCCTCCCGCAGTTGCGCTTCCTGAGCCTTGACGCTCTCAAGCGTAGCCATCTGGTCCGAAACGAGCAGGTAGCCGCCCAAGCCGGCGACCAGAATGAAAATGAGCGCCAGCACCGTGAAACGTGGGATAGGAAGCCACGCTGCGGGATCGCTGTTATTCAGGCAACGAAAATCTTCGATGATTTTCTGAAAACTCGGCTTTTCCATGTTCTTCATCCCTCCTTGGCCGTTTCGGCGGGCGCGCTATCCGTCGTCGCTGCGGGCGTTGTTGCCGCCTCGCCTTCCGTTGTTGGCGCAGGCGGCGCCGATGTCGCTCCCGGCGCGGTTTCGGCAGAAGCGTTTGCTTCCGCGGCGTCAAGCGCCGCGTCTTCGTCTCCCACCGCCGGAGACGCCTCCGCCGCCGTTGCCTCACCCTTGTCTACCGCCTGGAACGACAGCGTAAACTCTGGCACACGCCGCCCACGCACCACCACAGCCTGGACTTCCTTCAGCATGGGCGCATTCATCCAGCGGGAGGCTTCAATGTTGCGCATCAGAATCGACACCCGCGAGCTGGATTGGGCATAGCCCTTGATCTCGACATTGGCGCCCGTTTGTTGCAAGGAGGTGAGATAGATGCCTTCCGGCGTTTGCTGCACCATTTCGCTCAGCAGGCGCACCGTGTTGTTACGGTCTTTCTGCAAGGACTCGATGGCGCTCTTGCGCCCCAGCAACGCCGCGCTCTTGGCCTTGATCTCCTCGATTTCCTGAAGCTGGCGCTTGGTGGAGTCAATGCCCGCTTGCAGCATCTGGTTGCGGCTGTTTTGACTGCCAATGGCCACATCATACAACTCATAGGCAACAAAGACCGTCAGCGCCGCCGCCGCCGCGAACGCAACGGCCAGTACGCCAAACTGCTGCCGTTTGGCCTTGCGCAGTTCTTCCTTGTAAGGAAGGAGATTAATGCGAATCATGATGGATCAAACCTCCTCAAAGCCAGACCACACACGGTCAGCAGGGAAGCCGCGTCACTTTGCAGATTGTTGACGCGGACATTGCTGGAAACCGTCATGCCCGTAAAGGGATCGGCAATGACGGTATTGACCTGCGTCCGGCTCGCCACCTGATTCGCAATTCCTTGAATCGCGGCGCAACCGCCCGCCAGCATGATGAGATCGACCTTGTTGAACTGCGTGGCAGTAAAGAAGAATTGCAGGGCGCGCGCGACTTCCAGCGACAGGTTTTCGGAAAACTGCGGCAACAGGTCCGTTTCGTAGTCGCCCGGCAATTCCCCCGTGCGCTTGGCGGTTTCGGCTTCGGCATAACTCATGCCGTAGCGCCGCACGATATCCTGTGTGAGCATTCCGCCGCCAAACACCGATTCCTTGGTATAGACGGTGGCATCGCCGCGCAGCACGGAAAGCCGCATGGTGTTCATGCCGATATCCACCAGCGCCACCAGGGACGAAGAGTGGATTTCGGGCAGCTGCTGGACGATCAGATCAAACGCCAGTTGCGAAGCGTAGGATTCGACATCCATCACCACCGGCTTCAGGCCAGCGCCTTCCGCCACCGCCAGACGGTCTTCCACCCGATCCTTCTTGGACGCGACGATCAGGACTTCCCGCTCGCCCGGCGAAGCGGGCGCAGCCCCCAGCACCTGGTAGTCCAGATTGATTTCGTCGATGGAAAACGGAATGTACTGACTGGCTTCCGACTCCACCAACGCATCCAGCTCATCATCGCGCAAACCGTCCGGCACGATGATCTTCTTGGAAATGACGGCAGACGCGGGCAACGCCATCGCCACATTGCGCACGGAAGTCGACATGCGCCTCCAGGCATTGCGTATACCTGATATGACGGCGTCTACGTTGGCAATGTTGCCATCCGTGACGGCATCCTTGGGCAGGACTTCGATCGCGTACCGCTCAACGCGAAAGTCGTTGCGCCCCACAGCAGACAACTCCAGCATCTTCACTGCGGACGAGCAAACATCCAACCCAAGCAGGGAACGCGCCTTGGGATTGAAAAAGGACAGATCCAAGATCACCTCCACTCTTCAAAAAAACTCGATAAAACCACGAGTTACGCCACAAACCGATAATTCACATTAAATCCTAGCAATAAGTCTTGATAATGTAAAGCAATTTATTACAAAAAAATTATGTTGTGTTAGGGCGCGGCGTCGATGCGGGTATAATGCGCCACATTTCAACTTACGACAATCCCGCGATGTCTCTTGCAATCCCCTCCTTTGCCGCGCTGCCACGTGTTGTCCGCATCATACTCTATCCCGTTGGTTTTGTGTTGGGTCTGGCGCTCATGGGCGTCGCCATCGCCGTCATCGTGGTAGTGATCAGCTATCCCACCCTGCCCGATCTGGACGCGCTCACCAATTACCAGCCCAGGATTCCGCTGCGCATCTACAGTAACGATGGTCACCTGATCGGCGAGTTCGGCGAGGAACGCCGCGCCCCGGTCAAGTTCCAAGATGTGCCCGATACCCTGAAACAGGCGCTGCTGGCAGCGGAGGACGACGAGTTCTATCAGCACTACGGCATCGACCCAAAGGGCGTTTTGCGCGCGATCTACGTGAACCTCATGAACAAGGGGCGGCGGCAGGGGGCTTCGACCATCACCCAGCAAGTGGCGCGCAATTTTTTCCTCACCCCGGAAAAAACCCTGAAACGCAAGTTCTACGAAATGCTGCTGACCCTGAAGATTGAGCAGAATCTCAGCAAGGATCAGATTTTCGAGTTGTACATCAACCAGATTTTCCTGGGGCAACACGCCTATGGCTTTGCGGCGGCCTCCCAGATCTATTTTGGCAAACCCCTGGCGCGCATCAGTCTTGCCGAAGCCGCCATGCTGGCCGGATTACCCAAGACGCCCTCGAGAAACCCGGTCAGAGACCCCAAATATGCTCGCCAGCGCCAGGAATACGTGCTGCGCCGCATGTTCGAGCTCGGCTTCATCCGCGCGGAAGAACGCCAGGAAGCGCTATCGGATGCCTTGGTCATCAAGCGCGACATCGGACAACATACCCAGCACGCCGAATACGTGGCGGAAATGGCGCGCCTGATTACGGAGGAACAGTTCCCGGACACGGTCTATAGCGGCGGCCTGCAAGTCATCACCACCATCGACATGGCGGAACAGGAAGCCGCCTGGCGCGCCTTGCGCCAGGGTGTGCTGGAGTACGACCTGCGCCAGGGCTATCGCGGCGCGGAGGGGTTCATTGACCTTGCGCGCTTCGCGCGGAATGCCGATGAATCTTCCGACGACAATCCCGACGACACGCTGGATGCCGCCCTGCACGAATTCCCCGCAGTGGAAGACCTGTTGCCCGCCGTCGTGCTGGACGCCTCGGCGCAGACCGTCAAGGCGCGCGTTCAGGATGGCGAGACGCTTACGCTCTCTGGCGACGCCATCAAATTCGCCGCCCGTCTGTTGGGCGACAAGGCGAAACCCGATAAACGGCTGCGTCCCGGTTCGGTCATTCGCCTGAGCAAAAAGGACGATCAATGGCGGATTGCGCAACTTCCCGATGTGGAAGCCGCCTTTGTCGCCATTCATCCCGTAAATGGCCGTGTGCGCGCGCTGGTCGGCGGTTTTGATTCCAATCTGGGCGCATATAACCGGGTTACCCAAGCCTGGCGGCAGCCGGGTTCCAGCTTCAAGCCCTTCATTTATTCAGCGGCGCTGGAAAAGGGCTTTTCACCCGCCAGCGTCGTGCCGGATGAACCCTTGACGCTCAGCCCGGAAGTCACCGGCGAAAAACCCTGGGCACCCAAGAATTACGATGGCAAATACGATGGCCCAATTACCCTGCGCATGGGGTTGGCGCGTTCCAAGAACATGGTTTCCATCCGCGTGCTTCAGGACATCGGCCCGCGCTATGCCCAGGATTACGTCACCCGTTTCGGTTTTGACGCCGCGCGTCACCCGCCCTATCTGACCATGGCGCTGGGCGCGGGTTCCGTCACGCCCTGGCAAATGACATCGGGTTATGCCGTGTTCGCCAATGG
>JAIRLE010000125.1 GCA_031259605.1 Zoogloeaceae bacterium | reverse complement strand
CAAATTTCACCTTGCCGTAGCCGCGTGAACCGGAGCCGCCCAGGCTGTCGTGCTCGATGAGTTTCATACCCTGCAATACGGTATCCAGCAAACTTTCATCATCGCCCTTCAGTTCTTTCAGGGAAAGCCGAAAGACGAATTTCGCTCCGGCGGGAACGCGCTCGGTATTGCGCGGATGTTCGGCCACGCCGCTGATGCGGTTGATGAGATTTTCGCTCTTCACTTCGACCAGCAATTGATTGCTGCCGCGGATGTCGTCTTCCCAATCCTTTTCCAGAGGACAATCCCAGAAGGCAAGGCGCGTGGGGCCAAGCTTCTTGATCAGGGCATCGGCATCCCTGGCATCGCCGCCGATGCCGAAAAGCTGGAGGATGCGTTCGATTTCCGGCTTTTGCGCGGTTTCCGCCTTTTCGAGATCCTTCGCGCCGAGCGGGGCTTCCTTCACCGCGCCGCTGCGCCATTCCAGCAGGCTGCGCATCTTGCCCTTGAGGCTGGAGCCGGGAATATAAGGCGAGCCGGTGAGCGGATGTTTGATGACGGTGTTGTCCACGCCGCCGATGTGTATTTCCGAATCGCCCGCGCCGATCCGCAAGCCGGTGACGACTTCCAGCATGGCTTCGATCGTGGTGATGTTGTTGAGTTTCGGCATGATCATTTTTCCTCGGCTTTGTAGAAACCCATGAAGGCTTCGATAAAGAGTTTGGCTTGCTTCAGGGTTTTCGGATCGGAGATGGCGCGGATGACGTGGGTAAAAAGTTTCTCGAACCCCTCGCTCACATGATCGCGCCCCTTGGCATAAGTGACCTTGGCGCACAACATTTTGATGAAAGGCGCGAGTTCCTTGTATTTCTCTTCGCGGTTGACGCCGTGATCGAACACCTTGTCGTGCCACATCACCAATTCATCATAAAACTTGCGTAATTGGGTGGATCTGTTTTTCCTGCCCCGGCCTTCTTCGGCAATGGCTCTGGCCTTGGCCTGGGCGATGTCGGCAAACAGATTGTCGTCGATCGATTCGCCGAATCTGATGTCGTCCAGCCTGATGGAAGGCGGCGGATCACGGTGGCGGTCATTGCCGAAACCGCCTTGCGCGCGTTGTGGATGGTTCATGTCGACTCCTTAGCGTTTGCTGTAGAAAAAGTTGAAGAGTGGAATGCGGAAACGCCCTTGCTGCTGGGCGATGCCTCGTTCGCCAAAGGCGTCCGCCAGCCGGGCATGGGCGGTGGCGCGTGCTTCCTGCCTGAGTTTATCGACCACGTAACGCCGGGTGCGATAGACGAAGTGGCTGCGCCACATGGCGGATTCCGTCCTGTTCTTGTCGCAGGCGAGGTCGATCAGGGACAAGAGGCCATAGATATAGCCGGTGGAAAGTTTATATGCGCCCGCCAGGTCGTGAACTTCCCGTTCCAGTCCCGCGAGTATTTCCCACTTGGGCCATGGCACGATTTCACCATACAGGCAAACCGCATTCTTCGCGTTTGCGGCGCTATCCGCTTGGTGATTCTTGGCCATTTCCAGCGCGCTCTCCGCCTGTTCCGCGAGCGCGCGCACCGGGTGGCCGGGTTTGGTCAGCACAAAACCGGCGGAGAAATGAATCTCTTTGTTTTCGGCGACGAATCGCTTGAATTCCCCGGCCATTTTGGCGGCGAGTTCTTGCGTGCTGTGCCAGGGGCCGATCAGGAAAAAATCATCGCCCCCCGCAAAGACGGTATAAGTGTTCGGATATTTTTCCTTGCAATAGGCGGGCAGCCAGATGGCGAAAAAGGCATTCATCTGCCGCGAAAGCGCCGCCATTCCGGCGAAGGTGATTTGCGGCAAACCCCGCCGGAAAATCCTGCCCAGATTGTCGACGTCGCCTTTCAAGGTGGCGAGCGCGATCTGCCCCATCCATTTACCGTTGCCATCCTGGACACGGTCTTCGCAGGCCAGATGATTGAAAGTCTTGGGCGCGCGCGGGTCGGTATCGTCCGCTTCCGCCTCGCGGTATTTGCCGCTCGTCTGCTGGTCGAAGGCGGAAAAATGGGGCACATGGGCATTGATATAACGGCGGGCATAGCCATGCCAAAGCGTATCCTGCAAATTTCCGGGCAAACTGAAATCCCAGCAGCGCAACAGTTGCCCGGATTGGGCAAGTTCGCCGAATCCGCCGGTGATTTCTTCCGTCCCGGTAAAGCCGACGCGATAACCCAATATCGGCGTTTCCAGAATGACGGCGCTGCCCGCGCGCAAGTCCGCCTTATCGCGGACAACCAGCAATCTATCCTGGTGCGCGAGCGCCTTGCCGATTTCGATCTGGTCGCGGGAAAGCCGGGAGGAAGCCTTGTTTTCTCCTTCCGCTTTATCCGCAGGCAAGCGGCTGCTATATTGGCAAATACCACAAGGGTACTCTGTCTGAAATACCTTGGGCGCATCGTTTCCCGTCAGGTCGAAGCGCGCCAGCTTGGCGTATTCGAGCACGCCAAACAAAGTTTCCAGCAGATTTCCAAAACGCTTCTCCACGAAGTCGTTGCAACTGGCCTCTTGATCCACCACGCCCAACCCCACGAGGCCAAAGGTATTTTCCAGGAACCATCGATCCAATTCGCGGCGCGCGGCGGCGATTTTTTCGCGTATCTCCGCCGTATTGGGGGCGACGATCAGGAATTTGCCCGCCGCGTTGATGATTTGCGAAGTGGAGGGCAATTCACAGGCTTCCAGTATCTTGAGCGCGGCCAGCTCGGTAAAGAGCGAGACCTGGAACGAACGCCCGCGCAAGAGTTTGGCGGCGTTCTTGTTGGTTTCCGCGCCCTCGGAGAAGATGAACTCTTGGATGCCGAAAAAATCGCCCTGGACGAGCAGGAACTTGGGGATATCCCAATCGGCGCGCTCCTCGTATTGGCGGATGGCCTCCGCCTCGTTCAAGCCTGCTTGGGCGATGTGCCAGCGCCAGAGCGCCACGGCCAGCGCCGCCGTGGCCTTGCCGTGGTCGTAGAGCGAGACTTCCGGCCCCGCGCCAAAGGCGGCGGCCGCGGGAATGGCGTGCGCGAAGCTCTGCCAGAGCGTATCGAAATGATCCAGCCACAGCGGCCATTGCTGGCGATGCGAGGACGGAATGTCGCGCAGCGCGCCGATGAATGCGTCCCAGAGCGCCCGGTATTCCCGCTGGGCGGGCGCGTCCTGCCTGGGTTCGTATCCCGCGCGTTTCACCGGGAAAAGATTTTCCGGCGCGAGCGGTTTCAGGGGATAACAGTATTGCAGGTTCGCGGGCGTGATGGCGGGGCCGTTTCCGGTTGCTTCCGTGAGCCTGACCTGCTCGAACAGGGTCGATTGCCGCGCCTGGCAATGATTGCGGCCTGTCTCGGTCTTGTCCTTGGCGGCGTTGTGATGCCCGGACTTTTCGCGCCCGGAACCGGAAGCCGCGCGGGCGGCGGTGGCGATGATCCATTGCAGCAGGGTTTCCGGCCTGCGATGCATGGCGGCGGCATTGACGAGCGCATCGGCGATGTCGCCGCTCTCGCCGTTTTGCCGGCTGGCGAAAGGCGCGCCGCATCCCCGCACGAGATCCGGCGCGCTCTCTTCGACTTTCTCCATGAAAAGCGCCGTATAGGCCGCATGCCCATGGCTGTGGCCGCCTTCCCCGTCATTGCGTTTGGCATCGTTCGTGATGTGGGCGTCGAGGCGTTCCCGCCCGGGATCGGGCGCCGCGCGTTCGGCGAACTTGCCCAGATCATGCAGGAGCGCCGCGAAGGCGACGCGGCAGGATTGGTTCAATGGCGTCATGAGTATTTATTTATCCATGAGAGCGCATGGCATGCCCGGAAAAGCGCGGAATTCGGCGAGCGTTCCGGTCATCATGGCTGCGGGGCTGTGGCTGCGGGTCCGTCGATTGTGGAATGACGGGATGGAGTGTGCCGCAAAAAGGCAGATGCGTTAAAAAAACGTAAAAATATCACAACGTCGTTGTGATATATATCATGTCCAGTCATTTAATTTCGATCCGCGCCACAGCGATGGCAAGCCGGTAGCGGTGAGGGCGGCGGCCGCCATCGTCGATGAGGTAGGGGAGGGCGGCGGCGTGCAAGTGCTCCCTGATCCGGCGGCGCAGTTTGGAAAGGAGCGAGGAAAAGAAGTCTCCGTCCATGCCGTTGCGCAGCGCGCGGCGGGTGGCGTCGAGATCGTTGTCGGGGGAGATGAGGGCCAGTTCCCGCAAGTAAGCTTGCGCCAGCGCTTTGTCGCCGCCGCCCTTGGCGGGCGCGGTGAGCGTTTCGTCGCCGCGTTGGGCGCGGCGGGCGAAAAGGCAGAGGAGCGCGAGTTGCGATGGCGGTAAACGGAATGGATTGCCGCCGCCGGCGCGAATGGTTTTTTCCCGCAAGCGGATTTCCAGGGAAGGCGGTCCGAGGCGCTGGCGCGCCTGTTGCACGACGTCGATGTAATGGGCGCGGCCACTGAGCAGGTCGGCGGGCAGGCCATGGCGCAGGCTGACGAACGGAATGTCCGCCAGGATGACGCGGGCGTCGCGGGTATCGCAGAGCTTTTCGTCCCGGGTGGTGATGATGTTTTCGTTGGGAGTCGGGTAGAAAAAATCCCAACTGCTTTCGAACGGGGCGCTGACCAGCACATGCGACAGGCGATCCTGCGGGCGGCCAAAAAGCGAAAGCGCGTAGCCGAGGAAAAAACCCATGGTTTTGCGCCCCCCCGCGATGGAGACGTGCAGGGCGGCGGCGTCATCGGCGGAAAGTTCGCGGACTTTTTCGGTGATGAAGTCCGCGGCGAGCAAATTGTCTTCATGGCTGCGGATATCCTCCAGCGGCCTGCCATCGCCGGCGCGGAGGATGTGGATGCCATCGTCGGCGTCGAAATGGATGCCAGGCAGGCCATAGTCATGGCACAGGCGGTGGAACCAGCCCTTTTGTTCGGAAAGCAGCGAGCGCTTTGCCTGTTCGGCGCCTTCGATGGTGGTGATGAGATGGATTTCCGTGGGAATGAACGGCGTATCTTCCCGTGACAGGGCGTATAGGGTTTCAGTGACGATCTGCGGGGACAGGCCGGTGACGGCGAGCAAGATGCGGCGGGGGAAATCCGTGGGGTTCATGGGCGGGCGCTCCAGGGAAAATGTCCAGCCCGGATTACAACGGAAAACGCCCGCGCTCGGGGCATGCGGCAAGCTTGCGGGTGGTTGGCGCATCGGCGGGTTGGCGCGCGGATGCGCCGCTGGAGCGTTCCGCGGCGAACAGCTTTTGCAGTGCGGCGCTGCGGGGAAACAGCGCTACGCCGTCGGGCAGGTGGCGCTTGCCCAGGATGTCGACCAGCAGGTTTTCCGGTAATGGATAGGCGCGGACATCGTCCATGGTTTTGTCGATGATTTCCTGGATGCGCTTCATCAGGCGGCCCAGTTGTGTGGCGTTGCCTTCGAAGCAGAATACGGAATATTGCAGCGGCGTGGCGTGTTTGACCAGTAGCCGGTGCGCGCGGTTGAGCCGCTTGGGGTGGGAAATGTCGTAAGAGATGAGCCAGCCGCGCGTGGCGTTCAGTGCCATTGATAGACGCTCCGCCAGACGTGGAGTTTGAAATCGCCCAAATGCAGCGGCAGGCGGTCGGCGTGCTGGCGCGTCCAGTTCTCGAAAAAACGGGTGGCCAGATGCGTGTCGCGGCATGAGGCGGGCAGGGGGCCGCAATCGAAATTGAGTTCCGCCCACAGCAGGGCGGCCAGGTGGCGGGCCAATTCCAGCGGGTTGCCGTCGATGCCCCAATAGACCGAGCGCAAGCCGTTGCGATGCAGGTGATCGAGTATCCGTGCGCGCATCCAGCCTTGGCCGGCTTCGGGAAAGTGCGTTTCGTGCCATCCGGTACGGACGAAATAATAGCGGACGGCTTCGGTTTTCTCCGCCGCGGAAGGTTCTTCCCACCAATTGGCGCGGGAAGGGCAGGCGGCGAGGATTTGGCGGCGGCGACGGACAAGCCATTTTCCGAAACGCGCCGTCCAGTCGGGCAGTTGCATGTAATCCTTGATGACTCTTTTCACCGGGTGTGGATCGTCGTCCAGGTTCTGGCTATTGCCGAGAGCGCGGCCATCGTCGCCGATCCATGTGATCGTGATGCCATGGGCAAGGCACAGCGCCAGGGCTTCGCCGCTCCAATCCAG
>JAIRLE010000082.1 GCA_031259605.1 Zoogloeaceae bacterium | reverse complement strand
CGAGGGTGAAGCTGCGGTCGCCAATCAGGAACACGTCATCGATGTCCTCTTGCGGGATGACCACGCGCACCTGCGTGTTGATCGCCCACAAGCGCCCATCTGATCCCTGATCCCTGATTCCTGATCCCTGAAACCGCCAACCCTGGACGTTCAATTCCAGGCGATGCGCGCGCGCCAGGCGGCGGTTGCGTTCCAGTTCGGCGCGGCGGGCGCAGCCGCCCGCGCCCTTGCCGTGTTTGTCGGCGACGATTTCCAGCGGGCGGAAAAAGGTGAGGCCAGCGTCCCGCGCCTTCCCCTTGTTGGCGCTGTCATTTTCGTAGTCATACCCTTTTATGCAGTATTCGGAGAATCTTTGCCGATATTCGGCCATAACCTCGTAGTCCAGCAGGTGCTCACCGTGCGCCAGCGTGGCGACGGGCGCGGCGCTGTCGGGATCGGCGACGGCGGAGGAACTGCCCACCTCCACGGACGGAACCCTGATCCAGCTCGATCACGCGCTGGTTTCCAATCTCGTCCTCTCCGATTCCACCGGCACGCCGGTCGGGCTGGTCGAGGGTACGCACTACTCGGTGGAGAACGCGGCGGGCGGCCTCATCAAGCTGCTCTCCACGACCTCGCTGACGCAACCGATCAAGGCCGCCTACGACTACGGCGCGGCACAAACCACTGGCCTGTTCACCACCACGCCGCCGGAACGCTTCCTGAAGATGGTCGGCGTCAATACCCTGGACAACTCGAAGGTGATCGTGGATTTGTATCGCGTGCGCTTCAATCCGGCCTACGAACTCAATCTGCACCATGAGGAGTTCGGTTCGTTTGAACTCACCGGCAGCTTGTTGGCGGTCGCGGAACTGATGACCGGCGAACTCGGCGGCTTCGGTTCGCTGACGCTGGAGCAATAAAATGGCAAGGGCACTGTCCGGCAAGCGGGAACGGCAGGCGGCGGCACACCCGCGCGCCGCCGCGCCGCCCGACGATCTGGAAATCCTCGCGCCCGACATCACGCTCACCCTCGCTGGCGAGGAGGTCACAGCGCGGGAATTGCGCTTTGGCGAGCAGTTGAAGTATTGGCGGGAACTCTCCGAAGTCACCGCCGAACTTGCCCGCGCCGCGCAGGATGACAACCCCGACGCCATTCTGGAGGCGTTCGTCGCCTGCCATGATTCGTTCATGACGCTGCTCTGCGTTGCCACTGGCAAGCCGCCCGCCTTCGTCGAAGACCTGCACGGCGCACAAGCGGAGGCGCTGCTGGGGGCGTTCTGGAGCGCCAATCAGGGTTTTTTTCTGCGCCGCCTGGTGGCGGAGTTCAGAAAGGCAGCGGAAAAGACGGCTGGGGAGAAATCTTCGCCGCCCTCATCCGCCACGGCCACGCCAGAAGCGAACTGATGCACTACACCGCCCGCCAGTTGGCGCTTTTTTTTCGGGAAGCGATGAGGGCGGAAAACCGCCATCAGGCACAGGCGATCATTGCCGCCAACCTTGGCTTTGCGGGCGGCAATGAAGCCCAAAAGGCTATTTCCCGCCTGACCCGATAATGAAACCGATGGCACCCGCGAAGAGAAGAAAGACCAGGAGAATGAGCGGCAGACCAAACGCAATCCCAAGGATCGCGCCCAGGAACATCATGACAGCCTCCTGCCCGCCGATGAGCCAGCAGACCAGGAATGCGCCCGGAAAAACGGTGAGCAGGACGATGTACAACGCCCCGGATTGTTTGTCCGCGTCGCTGAACCAGAAAATGTCATATCGCAGACATTTCAGAAAATTCCCGGCGGATTTGAATACCAGTGACCCATCCTCGAGGGCGTCATTGCCTGTTTCCATGTATCCACGTGGGTGAACGTTCATGGCAGATAACCTTTCCATTGCGCTGAAGATCAACGTCGACGCCGCCAGCGGCAAGAGCAATCTCGATGCCTTCACTCGCCAGGCACGCGCCTCTCTTGAGAGTATAGGCAAGTCCAAGGTCGAAATCAAGGCGATTGAGGATATTGCCCGCAAGGTGCGCGAAGGCAAGACGGCGCTCGCCAGCCTGAATCCGGAATATCAGAAGCTCATTGCCGACTTCAACAAGGGCTTTGCCTTCAACCAGTCGCGCGATTTTCTGGGTCTGCGCTCGCACAGCGCCATTCAGGCGGACATCCAGAAAGTGCGCAACGCCTACGCGCAGATGAAAGCATCCGGTGAAGCCACTTTTCCCGAACGCTGGCAGGCGGCGTTTCGGATGACGACGGAAATAAACCGGCTGAAGGAAGAGACCAATGGCTGGGCGACGGCGCTGGGAAACGCCAAGGTCGCGCTGGCGTCGCTTGCCGTCTCCGCCGCCGGAATCGCCAAGATGACCCAGGTGGCGATAGATTTTGAGGCGGGCATGACCGGCGTCGCCAAGGTGGTGGACGGCACGGATGCGCAGATCGCCGGGCTTGCCGAATCCCTGAAAAACATGGCGCAGTCCATGCCCGTGGAGGGCGGGCTGGGCGGCCTGACGCAAATGGCGCAGGCGGGCGGGCAGATGGGCATTCCCATCGAGGACATGGAGCAGTTCATTCGCCTCACGGCGGAAATGTCGGCGGCCTTCAAGATGACCTCGGAAGAAGCCGGGAACGTGGTGGCGCGGATGATGAACGTCTATGGCGTACCGCTCGCAGAAATCGAGGCGCTGGGCGACGCGATCAATGGTCTGGGCAATACGATGGCGACCAACGAGCGCGCCATCGTGGAAACCATGACCAGAATTGGCGGCTCGGCAAGGAATTTCGGCCTGACGGAACGCGAGGCGGCGGCCTTGTCGGCGACGATGAACGCGCTGGGCATGTCGCCCCGAGTTGCCGCCACCTCATTGGGCGGACTGCTGGAACGCTTGCAGACCGTCGGGTCGCTCTCCGAGGATGCGCAGGACGCGCTGGCGCGCCTGGGGCTGACCGCCAGACAACTGGCCGCCGACATCCGCGAAAAACCGCAGGAAGCGCTGCTCTCTTTTCTGACATCGCTGAAGTCATTGGACGGCGCGGCGCGCACCGACATCCTGACCAAGATTTTCGGGCGCGAGCACGCGCCAGAAATTGCCCGCCTGACGCAAGGGCTGGATCAATACCGGGCGGCGCTGACGAAAATCCAGACCGTGGAAGCCGGATCGATGCACGCGGAATTCCTGCGGCAGATGGAATCCGCCGACAACAAGATAAAGATACTCAAACAGAACGTGGAAGTCCTGGCGGAATCGATGGGGGCATTGTTCCTGCCGATCGTGAAGGTCATGATCGACGCCGGAACCAGCATCGCGCAGGTTTTCAACGGGATAGCAACGAACCTGCCCTCGGTTGCCATGTTCTCGACACTGATGCTCACGCTCCTGGTCTCCAGCAAGGCATTGACCTTGGTATTTCGGACATTCGGTGTCATGGCGGGGCAGATATTGATCGGCTTGAAAGCGCGCGCCGCCGCCCTTTCCGCCAGCATGACCGCCGCCTCTGCCGCAACGGGCGCGGCGGCGAAGAGCATGGCCGTGTTGCGCGGCGTGATGGGCTTTCTGGGCGGGCCTGTCGGGGTAGTCCTCACCCTCCTGATGGCGGGCGTCACCGCCTTTTCCGCTTTCGGGCGGGAAGGCAAGGCGGCGGCGGATGAAATCAAGAGCCATCTCGAAGACCTGGAAAAGCCGATCGAGGATGTGCGCCAGGCGTTCCTGAAACTCTCGGACGCGCAGCGGCAAGGGGAGTTGACCGAACGGCAGAAAGAACTTGACGATCTGTCGAAATCCTACCGGAAACAGGCGGCGGAACTCGAACGCCTGGGCGCGAAAGGCGCGAATTACACGGGCAAGATTGCCGAAGACGCGCGGAACGCTTTCCGGGTGGTGCTGGAAGAATCAAGGAAAGTGGGGACGAAAGTCCCCGCCGATTGGGACAATGCGGCCAACGCCGTGGCGGGCGCGGGCGGCATGGTGAAATCCACGCGCGACCGGCTGATCGGGCTGATTGACAAAGCACAGGAATCGCAGCAGTCCGTGCGGGGGCTGTCGGGTGTCGTGCAGGAACTCAAGAGCGCGATGCTGGACGCCGCGGGCGGGGTCGGCACACTGAATACAGCCCTTTCGGAGGGAACGGTCGACGCGAGGAAATACATCGATGGCATAAAAAGGCAACTGGCGAATCTGAAAGACCCCTCCGCGCTTGGCGAACTCACGCGCGACAAAATACCCACATGGGTAGACCCGGATCAAAAAGACGTTGAGGAAGCCATTCGCCTGGCGCGCGAACTGGACGCCTTCAACGCTCGCCGAAGAACCGGCGGTGGTGGCACAAAGCGCGATCCGATTGCCGAAGCCAACCTTTCAAAAACGCGCGATCTCACCCGGCAACTGGTGGAAGCCGAACAGCAGCGCGCCAAGGCGGAAGCGGGCGTGTTCGAATCGACGACCAAGGCGCGGGATGCGCTGGAAAACTGGCTAAAGACCGACGAAAACGCCTTGAAGCTTTCCGCGCAGCAGAAGGCGGCGCTGTTTGCCCATGCGGACGCCGTGGATACCGTCACGGCCTCACTCAAAAAGCTCACCGACGCCAACAAGCGGCAGAAGGACATCGCCGCCGCCATGCCCGCCATTACCCTGGAACTCGCCAAGATGCAGGGCGAGGACACGGCGGCGCGGGAGATTGCCGCCCGCTACAAGGACATCCACGACAAGCTGCAAGCCGAGATTGACGCGGGCAGCCTCACCGCGCAGGCCGATCTGAATATCGTGGTGCAACTGCAAGGGCTGGAAGAGCAAAAGGCGAAGCTGGACGGGGTGCTGGCGGACGTAGAAAAAATCCGCACCCTGCAAAGTCAGGAGGAGCAGAGCATTTCCACCGGGCGCGAGGTCGGCACCCTGACCGAAGTCGAGGCGCAGGAAAAGCTGCTCAACCTGCATCAGAGAATCGGCGCGGAATTGTTGAAACAAAAGCCGCTGCTGGAGGCGCTGGCCAAGGTTCCCGGCGCTGTCGGCGAACAGGCAAGGGCGGCGCTGGCGGCACTCGATGACCAGATGAAGCGCCTGCAAGCCACCACCACGCTGTTCGAGACAACCATCAAAAACGGTTTGACCAGCGGTCTGCAATCGGCGATTCAGGGTCTGGCGGACGGCACGATGACGCTGCGTGAGGCGATCCACGAACTGGCCTCCACCGTGGCGGAATCGCTGATCAAGATGTATGCCGACAACGCCATCCAGTATTTCATGCGCGATGGCGGGCCGCTCGCCGGTCTGTTCGCCTCCGCCAACCAGGGTGCGAACGGCGCGGGCGGGTTACTGGGGGCGCTGTTCGGCAACGGCGTTCAGCAGACGGCGGAAGGACAAGCCAGCGGCGCGCTGACGGCGGCGTCCGGGCAGCTTTCCACGGCATCGGGACAATTCCAGGCAGCGGTGGCGCAGTTCCAGAGCGCCATCGCCACGCTTACAGGCTCCGCCACCACGCTCACCAGCGCCGGTGCGACGCAGACGACAGCGGCGGGAATGCAGACAACGGCAGCAGGGCTGCAAACGACCGCGGCGGGTATGGAAACCACGGCGGCCAGCCTGCAAAGCACGGCGGGCGGTTCGCTTTCCGCAGCGGCAACGCAGCAGATGGCGGCTGCCGGAGCGCTTCAGGGCGCGGCGGCGACAGGCGCGTCTTCCGGCGGCGGCATTGGCGGCTTATTCGGCGGCATCATGTCGCTCTTCGGTTTTGCCGAAGGCGGCACGTTGCCGGGGCATTCGGTTTCCGACACCTCAGACAACACGCTTTACTGGGGCACACCCGGCGAGTTCGTCACCCGGCGCAAAGTTGTGCGGCAGCCGGGCACGCGCGCCTTCCTCGAAGTGCTCAATCGCTATGGGCTGGCCAGCGCAGCGCGCTTCGCCAAATCCCTCGCCCTGCCCGGCTTTGCCGATGGTGGCCACGTCCCCGCCGCGCCCGCCGCCAACGACCCCATGCGCCACATCGCCGCCAACTGGACGCCACAGGCCGCCAACGTTTCCACTTCCGTCGATAACCGCCTGGCGTTCTACATGGTCGACGACCCCAAACGCATCAACGAAGCCATGCGCTCGCCCGGCGGCGAAAAGGCCATCGAAATCATGCTCTCCAGAAACCCGCAGAAGTTCCGGCAGATATTGGGCGTTTAGGGTTCAGAAGACAGAGGACAGAGGACAGTAGAGTTACCGGGCGCTTCGCGCCCGCAAGAATTACTGTCTTCCGTCTTCCGATCAGGACAGAGGTTCAGAAGACAGAGGTAAAACATGCACGTGATCGACCATGTAGACAACGCCAATCAGTGGGCGCATTACGAATTTCTGGAAGTCTTCAGGGACTTCGCCGTTGCCAATGGCTGGACGGTGTTGCGCTATGACGACGTTTCCGCCAACCGCGAACTGATTCTCAAGGGCGACGGTTACACCGGCACGGAGGAAATCTTCATCGGCCTGCGCACCTATCAGGACGCCGGTGCCGACTATTACAACCTCTGCGCCGGGGCGTTCACCGGCTATGTTCCCGGCAATTCCTTCGATAACCAGCCGGGCGCGATGCTCTCCGGCATCCCGGCGCACAACCAGCGGATCGACTTCTGGCTGACCACTACGCCGGGAAGGATCGCCGGGGCGTTGAAGGTCGGCACGCCGGTGTATGAATCGTTCTACCTGGGCAAGATGATGCCCTACGCCCGCCCCAAACAGTACCCCTACCCGCTGGTCTGCGCCGGGATGCTCAACGGCGCGGCGGCAACCCGCTTTTCCGATACCGTGCACTCCATGCCCTACAAGGGCAATCGCGCCAACCTGAAGCTGCGCACCAACAGCGGCATCATCCAACCCTACGCGCACCCGTGGTCAAACACCTTCATCAGCGGCAAGCTGCGCGATACCAGCGGCAACTATCCGCTGCTGCCGGTCGAACTTTATGACGTTAACGGCGTCTACGGCGCGCTGGAGGGTGTCTACTATGTTTCCGGCTTCGACATGGTGACGGAATCAACCATCACCCTCGACGGCGTCGACTACGTGGTCATCGAGGACGTGTACCGCACCGGCTTCGCCGATTACTACGCATTGAGGATGGATAACTGAAATGACCTACACCACGGGAAGCGCGGGCACGCCAGCCGATTTGCAACAGGCGCTGAAGACGGCGGCCGCCGCCGCGGGCTGGTCGGTTTCCGGCAACCTGATTTTCAACGACGGCTGTTATTTCGCCGTCACCCAAACCGCCAGCGGCCTTGACCTATCCGGCGGCACCGGAACCTCCAGCGGCAGCCTCACCGGCACCGCGCCCGGCACCCTGTATCTGGGGCCGTCCGCCGATCCAATCGCCTACCCCTGTGTCTGGCACGCCTTCGCCTTCGCGGGCGATGTCTATTTCGTCGTGCATTACAACGTCGAGTATTTCCAGTATCTGGCGTTCGGCAAATCCACGGTCGCCGGACTGCCGGGTACCGGCGCATGGCTTTCGGCGACGCACCGCGCGACGGGCACCTCGATTATCTGCGATATTGATGGTCGGATGGGGTATGACTATCAAACGTCCGCCGCCATTTTCTGGTCACGAGAGCCTTCCAACAACTATGTGCATCATGGCCTGGACGGCGGCGGATGGGGCAACGCTATGAACGCGGCACTGGGCATTCAACCGCTGAACGCCGTCTCGCCCAATGCCTGGAATTCCGAAGCAATCCTGCTGCCGCTGCGCGCCTGGCTGTCACGCCCCTCCAGCATGGTGTCGCTCGTCGCCGACCTCGAACACGCCAGAACCCTGCGCGTCAACAACTACATGCCCGGCCAAATCCTCACGCTCGGTAACGACGAGTGGAAAGTATTTCCCTGGTATCGGAAGTATATTTCGGGAAGCATCAGCGGGCAGCACTCGAACAGCTTCGGATGGGCGATCAGATGTCAGTAATCAGGAATCAGAAGGTAGAAACCGTTCTGCCAAACCTACACAAACCTGCTTTAAGTCTGATCCCTGATACCTGATCATGCCTATCTCCCACGTCCAGCCCGCGTTTGGCGGTCAGAACGACAATCTGACGCCGGACTTCTACGGCTTCGCGCGCACCGACATCGCGTCCGCCGTGAATCTGGCCTCGCCCGGCGATGCTCCCGTCCTGCGCGGCTTTCCCGTCGCATCCGCGGCGCGGCATGAATACGCCGGGCAACTGCTGGGCGCGTATGTCGATGACTATTACTACAGAGTGCATGTCTTGCCTGCCGATATCGACGTCGGCAATTTAGCCGTCGAACAGCGGATCGACCTCTGGGTGTGGAACGCCTGGCTCACGTCGCAGACGCTCACCCATATTACCGGCCTCGAAGAAGGCACGGAGATCGAGCTACCGCACACCCTGCCACACACCTACGCGCCGCTGGAAGAAACCCTCTACGCGCTGGCGATCTCCCCCATCGGGCCGTCGGCGATCAGTCTTACCCTCACCTTCGGCTTTTCCGGCATCGCCGATCCGCGCGTGCATGTTACCGGCAACCGCGTCGTTGCCTTCCCCTGGCCGGTCGACTGGTCGGAACCAGTACATGAGCGCATCTCCTGGCTTACCGATGTGCTGACCTCGGAGAACGGCACGGAGCAACGGCGGGCGATGCGCCATGCGCCGCGCGCGCAGCTTTCGGCGCGGCTGATCGTGGCGAACGCCGATCGCGCCTTTCTCGATCTGGCGCTCAACAAATGGGCGGCGCGCGCCTGGTGCGTCCCCCTCTGGCAGGACGCGCAACGCCTGACCGGGGCGCTCGCCAAGGGCGCTACCTTCATCCCCTGCCGAACACAGGGCTTTGATTTCGCCGTCGGTCTGCTGGCGCTGCTGGTCGACGACGCCAGCGCCCTGACGCACGAGGCGGAGGAAGTGCTGGAAGTGCGCGCCGATGGTCTCTTGCTGCGCCGCGAACTGCAAAACGACTGGCCGGTGTCCTCGCGCCTCTACCCGTGCCGCATGGGGCGGCTGGTGTCTCCACCACAAGCCGAACGGCATACGGACGCGCTCGATACCCTCGATGTCGATTTCCAACTGCTGGAACCGAGAAGCCGCGCTGGCACCCTGCCCATTGATACCTGGCGCGGACTGCCGTTGTTTTTGGAGCGCCCGAACGAAGACCGGACGCTCACCCGTTCACAAGAGCGGATCACCTTCACCCTGGACAACGAAACCGGGGTGATAACGGTAACGGACGCGGCGGATCGGGCGTTCCAGACGCTCGATCACCGCTTCCTCACCGGCAACCGCGCCGCCACGCTCGCCCTTCTGGATTTGCTCTACGCTCTGAACGGACGGCAAAAAGCCGTGTGGGTGCCGACACACGCCGCCGACCTGACGCCCGTCGCGCCCGCCTGGGGAACGACCCTGCCGGTCGCGCGCGTCGGTTACGCCAGATTTGGCGTCGGCACACCCGGCAGACAGGACATCCTGATTGTCTTGAAAGACGGCACCTGGCTCACCCGCCGGATCACGGCGGCAGAGGATACCGGAGCGCGCGAAGAACTGGCGCTGGACGCCACCCTGCCGCAAGTCCTGCTGCCGGAAGACATCGCGCGCATCAGCTACCTCATCTGCGCTCGCCTGGCGTCCGACGACATCGACATCGAACACCTGACCGATAACGACGGCATCGCCAGAACCGCCATCCGCTGGCGGGCGGTCAGGTGATCTGAAGACAGAGGACAGAGGACAGAATGCTATTTTCAGATATTGAAACCAGCGTTGCTGACGGACGCCCGTTTCGCCTGTACCTGTTCGAGCGTGGCGCGACGCGCTGGGCGTATACCAACGCCGATCACGACATCGACTTTCAGGCGACGCGCTGGCAGGCGATTGCCATTGCCGACGACGGCCTGCGCGTTACCGGGGAAACCTCCGCCAATCAACTCACGCTGACGCTGCCCGACGATCTGGAAGTGGTGCGGATGTTTCGCGGCGTCGCGCCTTCAGAGGAAATCTGGCTGACGGTGCGCGATTCGCATTTCGGCCTGCCCGATGATCCGGCATCCGCCGCCGTCGTCTGGGTGGGATCGGCGCGCGCGATCAGAAGGCCGGAGCCGGGGAAGGCGGAAATCGTCTGCAATTCGCTTTCCGCCTCGATGGGCAATGACGGCCTGCGGCTTTCCTTCGAGCGCAACTGTCCGCACAGCCTCTATGACGGCCAGTGCCGCGTGGCGCGCGAGACCTACAAAATCCCCTGCGCCATCACCAGCATGGACGGGGCGCAGGTCACGGTCAATACCACGCTGGCGAACATCTATACGGGCGGGGTCATCGAGTGGCGAACCGGCTTCTACACCGAACGGCGCGGCATCGAGGCGCAGACCGTATCCACCCTCGCCCTGCTGGGCGGAACCGCAGGACTGGACATCGGGCTGGAAGTCAGCCTCTTCCCCGGCTGCGATCAAACTTCTGCCACCTGCAACGGGCGCTTCGCCAATATGCTCAATTATGGCGGATTCCGCCATATGCCCGGTAAATCGCCGTTCGACGGCGAACCAATCTATTGATCAGGTATCAGGAATCAGATCATGTGGTCACAACTCATCATGCTGGTGCTGTCGCTGGTCATCAGCTACGTCACCGCACCGCGACCGAAGTCGGCCAAGCCCGCGTCGTTTTCCGACTTCGAGTTCCCGCAATCGACGGAGGGTACCGCGCAGATCGTCGTCTTCGGCGATGTCTGGATCAAGGACTGGTTCGTGACCGGCGTCGGCAATTTCCGCACCCAAAAAATCAAGACCAAGAGCGGCAAATGACAGACAACGACAACCCGCCCCTGCGCATTTACGCCGCCGACCTCGCCGAATTCCGCGCGCGGCATCAGCGCTATTGCGCGCGCGGCTGCCGCGAATGGGCACAGGCGCACGGCCTCGATTGGGCAGAATTCGTCAGGAACGGCGTCACCGCCGAGCAACTGCTCGCCACCGGCGACGCCCTGGCAAAAGCCCTGGTCGACTGGTGCAGCGGCGGCGCTGGCGTGCGGCAAATTCCTTCGGTTGAGGACGACACAGAGGAGCGCATCGATGGGCAGTAAAAAAGTCACCATTGGTTATATATACTACATGGGCATACACATGGGGATCGCGCGCGGCCCGCTGGATGAAATCAACAGGATCACCGTGGGCGACAAGACCGCCTGGTCGGGTTCGATTACCGGCAATACCAAAATCCATATCAACCAGCCCGGTCTGTTCGGCGGCGACAAAAAGGAGGGCGGCATCAATGGTTATTTCTATTCGCTCTTCGGTGCGCCCGACCAGGGCGTGCTGGGCGTGCTGAAGAACATGCTGGGCGGGCTGGTTCCGGCCTTTCGCGGCGTCACCACGGCATTCTATGATGGCGAAGTCTGCGCCATGAATCCGTATCCCAAAGCCTGGGCGTTCCGTGTGCGGCGCACCAACAACGGCTGGCACGGCGGGCAGACATGGTATCCGGCGAAAGCAGCGATCTGGCTGGAGGACGGCAGCATCAAGGCGATGAATCCGGCGCACATCCTCTATCAACTCTATACCGATCCGGCCTTTGGGCGCGGGCTGCCGACGGCGCGGCTGGACGACGCCAGCTTCAAAGCCGCCGCCGACACCCTGGCCGCCGAAGGTTTCGGCCTGTGCATCGCCTGGTCGCGGCAGGACACCATCGCCGCCTTTGCGCAGATGATCGTCGATCACATCTGCGCCACCATCTATGCCAGCCAGAAGACGGGTTTGTTGACGCTGAAGCTCATTCGCGACGACTACGACATCGACACGCTGCCGCACTTCGACGCCGATTCCGGGTTGCTGGGTATCGACGAAGACGAATCGGTCGCCGCCGCCGACATGACGAACGAGATCGTGGTCAAATACACCTCGCCTTCAGACGGCAAGGATCGGGCGGTGCGGGTAAAAAACAACGCGGCGATCATGAGCGCCGGGGCGGTGATTTCGCAGACGCGAGAGTTCCCCGGCATTCCCACGGCGGCGTTGGCGCTGCGCGTTGCCGCGCGCGAACTGAAATCCACGGCCTCTGGTGTCAAGCGTCTCAAGCTGCGTCTGGACAGGAGGGGAGCCGGACTACTGCCGGGCGACGTGTTCATCATCTCCGACGCGGCGCGCGGCATCGGCAGGCTGGTGCTGCGCGCCACGCGCCGCGAAACCGGAGAGGGAACCGACGGAACCATCACCGTCGAGGCGGTGCAGGATATGTTCGGGATGCCGGAAACGCACTACGTCGGCGTCGAACCGCCCGGCTACGTGCCGCCGGACGTGACGCCCTACCCAGTGACCAGGCAGAGAACAGTGGAATCGCCGTATCGCTTTCTGGCGCAGCTTTCCGACACGGCGGCGCGCGCCCTGGACGTGTATTCGGGATTCCTGACGGCGATTGCCGCCGCGCCATCGCCGCTTTCCTACGGGTTCGACGTGTGGTCAAAGACCGGGGCGAACGCCTACGCGCTGGCGTCGACCGAACAGGGCGCGTTCTGCGCCGTGGGAGAATTGGAAACAGCGATCACGCCGACGCAAACCAGCGTGACGCTGGTCAATCCCGACGACGCCACCGGGCTGTTCGCCGATTTCGCGCCGGGCGGCGCGGCGCTGCTGGGCGATGAAATCGTCCGCGTTTCCACCCTGAGCGTAAATGAGGCGCCCGCCGCCGACCCCGACGATCCGCCGGTCGTGACCGTGACCCTGACGCTGGCGCGCGGCTGCGCCGACACCGTGCCCACGGCGCACGCGGCGGGCACGCTCTGCTGGCTGATCGAGGATTGCGGCGGCGCGGACGAACAGGAATACATCAGCGGCGCGACGGTATCCGCCAAACTGCTGACGGTAACGCCCGGCGGCACGCTGGACATCAACGCCGCACCCGCGTCAGACCTCGCCATCACCGGACGCGCCGGACGCCCCTATCCTCCCGGCAATTTCAGGGTCAACGGCATCGCCTATCCCACAGCCATCACCGGAGCGATGACGATCTCCTGGTCACACCGTGACCGCCTGACGCAAGCCGATCTGCTGGTGGACACCACGACCGGCAACATCGGCCCGGAACCCGGCACCACCTACACCCTGAAGCTCTACGACGAAACCGGCGCTCTGGCGCGGACGGAAACCGGACTGACCGGAACCAGCTACGAATGGGAGACGGAGGACGTGGATTCCGGCACCGCGGGCGACACGGCGCTGCTGCACCTGGACGGGGATTACACCGACGATTCGGGCAGCGTGTGGACGCCGGGTTCGGGCGGCGTGGCCTTTTCCGCGAGCGGCAAGTTCGGCGGTTGCCTGGACGTCAAGACCACCGAATACGCCTATCTGCGCCGCACCGCGGACACACTGCGCCGCAGCGACTTCACCATCGAGGGCTGGGTGAACGTGCCGACAGCAACTGTAGGTGTCGCCGTGCTGTACGCGAGGACGGCAGGTAACTTATGGGGCGGCGAGGCGCTGCTTATCTGCCCTGCACGAGGAAGCGGCGAGGGCTACCTGCTCAAGGTAAGCCTGTATCCGTATGGCGCTGATCGGGTGGATTTCCTGAACTCAGGTGTAAACATCGTCGGTTCCGGCTGGCGGCACTTGGCGCTGACGCGCGAGAGTGACCTCTGGACGCTGTGGTTGGACGGCGTTGCCGTCGCTTCCAGAACATTCGTCTGTGATTTTACGAGCGGCGGCTATTACGATTACGTCGGCGCGAGCGATTTAGGCAACGGACGCCAATGCCTGACGCAGATTGACGAATTCAGATTCACCCGTGGCATTGCCCGCTACACGACGAATTTCACCCCCCCGACCGCGCCAGCCACGCTGCAACCCCGAACCCTGAACACCCAAGCGCGCATCACCTTGGAATCCGTCCGCGACGGCCTCACCAGTTTGCAACAACACGACTGGACGGTAACGCGACCGTGATGTTGTCTACAGACGCAAAGCCCTCCACTTGTTTTTGTTCAGCCCCCGGTCATCGCCTGTGACTTGTGCCCCAACAGCGTTTGCGTGTCGACGCTGGGATTGTGAGGGATTATCGGGGATCAAGAGGGATTGGAAGGAATTCCGCATAAATTACGCACGAAACCAGATTTATCCCTTGATACAGTAGGTTTTGATTCCTCTCCTGGGCACCATCCAGTAGTCCGAAGCAGTCCGATAAAGGCCGGAAACTCCAGTAAATACAGGGTTTTCGGCCTTTTTCTTGTCCGGTGCGGTACGATGAAATCCGGGGGCATCCGGGGGCATAATTGGGGGCATTGCTCCCGTGGGGGCATAAACTACGGAAAAAATGCCCCCAATGCTTACCGATACCGCCATCAGGAACGCCAGACCCGCCGACATGCCCTTGAGGCTTTACGACAGCAAGGGATTATACCTTGAAGTTTCGCCAGCGGGCGGGAAGCTCTGGAGGCTCAAATATCGACATCGAGGCCGGGGAAAGCGGCTTTCCTTTGGCGCATACCCCGACGTGTCCCTTGCTGAAGCCCGCGCGCGGGCAGGCGGCGCGGGCTGAAAGTACGATGGCGGCATTCTTCCCGCTTCCCGATTCCCGATCAGAACTTCCATCCCGCCCGGAATCCGCCGGATACGCCCTCTCGTTTGCCGGCGTAGCCTTGCAGGCCGAATTCGATGGAGAAGCGGTCGTGGTTCCTGGGATGGAGGATCATGCCGATTTCGCCGACGAAGCCGTCGCCGCTGGGGTCGGGGACGTCGATGTCGCCGTCGATGCTTCTCGCCCTGGCGCGGTGGTCGAATTCGCGTTCATAGGCGAGGCCCAGGTACCAGGAGCGGTGGATGTCCTTCACACGGGTGTAGCGTCCGCCCAGGCGGGCGCGGTGGGATTGGTCCGCGTAGAAGCGCACGTCTTCCCTGCCGTTGTTGATGCGGACGCGCTTGCCGTCCTGCCATGTCCAGTAGTAGCGCAGGTAGAGGTCGATGAGCGTGTGTTCGTCCTTCTGCCATTCGTGCCCCACGCCCAGGTGCGCGCCGAACCAGGGGACGTTGAGCTTGTAGCGGGCGGTGGTGTTGTCCACGTCGGCCAGATCGCGGGAGTGAAACTTGTTTTCCTGGCGTCCGCCTCTGAGCGAGGCTTCCAGGCGCAGGCCGGAATCCCAGTGCTGGCGCGCCATGACGCCGAGGCCGTAGTAGCGCAGTTTGCCGTCGCCCTTCATGCGCGGGTGGTCGGGGTGGCCGAACTTGCCGTGGACGTCGTAGTTGCCGTGGCCCGCCTCGAAGAAGCCGCCGAGGAGGAAGGATTGATCTTCCTTCTCGCGCTTTATCGCCTCGCCCGCGACCAGGGTATAGCCCTCGTAATCCACGGTCGCGCCGGTGTCCATGCGCACGTTGGCGTAATCCACGCCGCCGAAGAAGCCGCGCTTCTCGCCCCGGCGCAGCGCCAGGTCGGCCTGTTGGTAGCTGTGGTCGGCGAGCCAGTTGGCGTTCTGGCCGAGGAGCGCGAGGCTGGCCACCCGGCCTTCGGTGAGGATGCGCGTTTCCTTGGCGGGGAAGGGCGCGGAAACCAGGCGGGC
>JAIRLE010000007.1 GCA_031259605.1 Zoogloeaceae bacterium | reverse complement strand
CAGCATCAGGCGCGGGAAGACCGTTCCCGCCAGGATTACGCTTGTCAACAGCGCCGCGTCGCCAATCCGCGAAAATCTCGGCGTATGGAAGGTCCGGATGGAAAATGTTGTCATGTTTGTTCAGGGCGCATCGTCAGGAATCATTCGCCGCGCACTTTGTGCGGCGTCTTCGAATGGGCGCATGATAATAGATTTTTGAGGTAAACCCCTGCATTCAATTCGCAAACACGCGGACGTGAGCCGGGCGGGGTTGCGCGACGGGCGTCAGGCGTGTCCCTCTGGCGGCGAAGGCTTTTTTCGTCATTTTCGCGCAGCGGCGCGGCGGGAGCATGTCTCAATTCGGGTACCGCCCGCAAGGACGCGCAAGGGCTATACTTATGGCTTTCGTGATTGCCGGATTCTTCGATCTATGGAATTTCTGGGTACGCTTGCCGACATCATCCTGCATCTGGACAAGTATCTGACGCTGTTGACGGCGCAGTACGGGATATGGATTTATGCCATTTTGTTTATCATCATCTTTGCGGAAACGGGGTTGGTGGTGATGCCGTTCTTGCCAGGCGATTCCCTGCTCTTTGTCGCCGGGGCGATTGCCGCGCTGGGGGAGATGCAGCTTGGTCTGTTGCTGGGGCTGTTGTCCGCCGCTGCGGTGTTGGGCAACATGACGAATTATCAGATAGGCCGTTATCTTGGGCCGGGTGTGTTCAAGCGGGAGAATGCCCGTTTCCTGAACCCGGCGGCGCTCCTGAAGACGCGGGCGTTTTATGCGCGGCATGGCGGCAAGGCGCTGATCATTTCCCGCTTCCTGCCGTTGTTTCGCACCTTCGTGCCGTTTGTCGCCGGAGTGGGTGCCATGCATTATGGGCGGTTTTTCTTTTTCAATCTTTTTGGCGCGATCTCCTGGGTGTTCACGCTCTGCCTGGCCGGGTACTGGTTCGGCAATCTGGCGTGGGTGCGGGAAAATCTTTCCCTGCTGATTCTGGGCATCATCCTTCTTTCCTTGTTGCCCGCGCTGTTTGCCTGGATATTGCGCTTGTGGCGGCGGAGAAAAGCGTGTCCCTGACCCGGCGACGCCTCATTGTCGCCGCCTGCATGCTTTTGCCTGCCGCCTGTACTACCCGGCGCGGGACGGATGGGCAGGAAGCGACGCTCTTCAATCCGAAGTATCTGGTCAAATCCGACATTGACCGGGTGGTAGACCTGAGCCGTGAACTCGTCATGGCGGCGCTCGAACGCATTGCGGATAAACTTTACCGGCGCAATCCGCGTGAGTGGCAAAAAGCGCGACATGCCGGACGCGAGGCGGCGCTGGCCGCGCTCTTGCGTTACCGGGAGATCGCGCCCGCGCCGCTTGCCGGACAGACGGAAGGCGTGGCGGCCTTGCAGGCGTTCGATCCCGATTATGCGGGCGATCGGGTGGCGGCGCTGATGTACGGGCTATTGACCATGACGGACGCCGCCTACGAACACAAGGACGAATTCTTCATGCTCGATTCGCTGGACGCGCAGAAGTTCTACAACTGCGCGCGCAACATGGAGATCGCCGTCTGGAAGCTCGCCGCCACGCAGGATGCGGCGGGCAAGCCACTCATTTATTCCAATGAGATGGAAGGCGCGCGGCAGAATCTTTCCTTCGAGCGGGAATTCGGTGGCGTCATCGTGCTCCTGGATTACGTCGCCAACATCCTGGCGGACAAAACCGGGCGCGCCATTACCCGCGTCACCCACTCGCTCGCCACTTCGATTTTTCTGCCGGTAGGCCTGTTGAAATGAAACGCATCGTTATCCTGATTTCCGGGCGCGGCAGCAATATGGAACGTCTCATCCGCGCCGAACGGCAGGGCGAACTCGCCCAGGCGCAAGTCGTCGCCATATTCGCCAACCGCGCTAACGCCCAGGGGCTTGCCCACGCCGCCGCCGCCAATATTCCCGCGTTCGTCGTCGATCACGAAAATCATCCGGATCGGGAAAGTTTTGACGCGGCGCTCATCGCCGCCATTGACCGGCACCAGCCGGATCTGCTGCTGCTGGCCGGGTTCATGCGGATTCTTTCGGCCGGATTCACGCGCCGCTACGCGGGCAGGTTGATGAACATCCATCCTTCCCTGCTGCCCGCCTTTCCCGGTTTGCATACCCACCGGCGCGCGCTGGAAGCGGGGGTACGCCTGCATGGCTGCACGGTGCATTTCGTCACGCCCGCGCTCGACCACGGCCCCATCATCCTGCAAGCCGCCGTGCCGGTGCTTGACGGGGACGATGAAGAGACGCTGGCGGCGCGGGTACTGAGGGAAGAGCATCGTATCTATCCGCTTGCCGTGCGCTGGTTCGTGGAAGGCCGGTTGCGCATCACTGGCCAGCGGGTTGAGGCGCGGGGGCGGCAACAGGAAGACGCCCTGTACGCGCCTTGCTTCGTCTAGCCTTGCCATCCATGCCATTTTTTGCGCGGTTCTTCCCCCGGCGCGAACTGAATATTGCGCTGGCGCTTTCCTGCCTGTTGCATCTGGCGATTTTTTTTCCGCTACGCTGGGACTGGCGAAGTGCCGCGCCACTGCCGCAGCCGATGCGTCTCAAGGCTGCGCTCGCGCCCGCGCCGCCCCCTGCCGCAACTCCGTCTGTTCCGCCCGCCGCGCCCGATCAGGCCATCGCCGCCTTGCCTCCGACCGAAGAAGCGCCGCCCGCGTCAGGGGCAGAAGCGTTGTTGCCGGAGGATGCCGCGGGAGCGCCGTCTTTCGTGCCGGAAGCCCAGGAGGAAGCGCCATCCGGAGAAGACGGCAATATCGACTTTTTCCCAGCGCGCGGCGAAGTGCGCTACCTTGTTTATCGCGGTACGCAAGGGTTCGAGATTGGACGCGCCGAACTGCGCTGGGAAATCGTGGAAGGCCGCTATCGTCTTGCTTCCCTGTTGCGCACCACGGGGCTGTCCGCTCTTTTTTATCCGGTCGCCGTCGTTTCGGAAAGCGTGGGCAGCATCGGCACGCATGGGCTTCAGCCCGAATACTACCAGCAGACCCGCAACAAGGACGCACCGGAGCGCGTGGAATTCGACCATGCGGCGCAACTGGTGCGCATCCCGCAGCGTCCGCCTGTCGAGATGCGCGCGAACAGCCATGATTTTCTCAGCCTGCAATATCAGTTCGCCTACAACGTACTGCCCGGCAGCATCGCCGCCGGTACGCGCAGCACACTGGATTTCTGGCTGGCGACCCACAAGAAATACGAACACATCCAGTTTGCCGTCATCGGCGCGGAAACCCTGGAATTGCCCGCCGGGCGCTTCCATACCCTGCATGTGCAAGCCGCGGACAAGAGCAGCACGGACATCTGGCTGGCGCAGGATTACCTGATGCTGCCGGTGCGCCTGCACTTCACCGACAAGAACGGCGACCATTACGAACAGGCCGCCAGCGAAATCCTTATCGAGCCGGAAGATGCTCCGGAAGACAGGGAACAGAAGATGAAAGACCGTGAATGATGGTTGCGGCGTTGCTACGCTCTCCCGCGCCTCTCCCGGGAAGCCCGGACAGCCGATCCCGCTTCTTGTCCAGGAAGGATCGCAAAATGTCTTGGCGCGAAACAAAGGCCAGCTACACCAGGGGATATGATCACACGAAACCCAACACATAACCATTCTCGAGGGGGAGAGAACCACCTTCCCGATGACGTTGGAGCGGCAGTCCTGAAGGGCTGACGCTGATTTTTGGCGTCGTGCCCTTTACTTCCCCCGCCGCGCGAAGCCGATGAGCGCGATCAGCAATAAAAAGACGATGCCGGAGGCCCAGAAGAATTCCACGGCGGACAAGGTGGCGGCTTCGGTGTCGATGGCGCGGTTGAGGAAAAAGAGCGCCTGTTGTTCATCGAGACCCTGTTGCCGCAAACCCTCCAGCGTCATTTGCGCAGCTGGGCGGTAGGGAGTGATGGATTCGGCAAGTTGCGCGTGGTGCAGGGCGGCGCGGTTTTCCCAGAGGGTGACGGAAATCGACGCGCCGAAGGCACCAGCGGTAATGCGGGCGAAATTGGATAAGCCCGAAGCGGCGGCAATTCGCGACGGATGCAGGCCGGAGAGCACGATGGCCGACAAGGGCACGAAAAATCCGGCGATGGCGATGCCCTGGATGAACTGCGGCCAGACCACATCCCAAAACGTCACTCCGGTATGAAACCCGGCGCGCAAGAAGGAAGCCAACGCGAAGACCGCGAAACCGACGATGACGATGCCGCGCGGATCGACGCGCCCCATGGATTTGCCCACCAGCGGCATGAAGATAATCGCCAGAATGCCGATCGGCGCGGTGGCCAGCCCCGCCCAGGTCGCGGTGTAGCCCAGGTATTGCTGCATCCACAGGGGCAGGATGAGGATGTTGGCGAAAAAGACGCCATAGCCCAGCGCCAGGGCAAGCGTGCCGACGGTGAAACTCCGAAGCCTGAAAAGGTTCAGATCGACAATCGGATGCTTTTCGGTCAGTTCCCAGACGAGGAAAAAACAAAACCCCACGACGGCGACAATCGCCAGGGTCACGATGACGGGTGAGCCGAACCAGTCCAGTTCCTTGCCGCGGTCGAGCATCAACTGCATCGCGCCTACCCAGAGGACGAGGAGCGCCAGACCCACGGCATCGACGGGCAGGCGCGCGGTGGGCAGTTCGCGGTGTTTCAGAAGCATCCAGCTTATCCCCGCCGCCACGAGGCCAGTGGGGATGTTGATGTAGAAAATCCAGCCCCAACTCATGTTGTCGGAAATCCAGCCGCCCAGAATGGGGCCGATCACCGGCGCGACCGTGGTGGTCATCGCCCAGATCGCCAGCGCCGTGCCGCTCTTGGCGGCGGGGTAGGATTGCAGAAGCAGCGATTGCGAGAGCGGAATCATCGGCCCCGCCACCAGTCCTTGCAACACGCGAAAGGCCACCAGCATTTCCAGGCTTTGCGCCAGACCGCACAGCCACGAGGCGAGGACGAAGAGCAGCGTCGAGACGACGAACACCCGCACCTGCCCGAACCGCTGCGCCAGCCAGCCGGAAAGCGGCACGGAAATGGCGTTGGCGACCGCGAACGAAGTGATGACCCAGGTGCCTTGACTGGCGGAAACGCCGATGTCGCCGGCGATGGTGGGGATGGAGACATTGGCGATGGTGGTGTCGAGCACGTTCATCAATGTCGCCAGCGCCAGCGCCAGGGTCGCCAGAACGCGCGCGCCGCCTTCGAGCGGCGGCAGATGGACGGGCGCGTCAGCAGGCGTGACGGATGCGCTCACGACTTATTTTTTGTCCGCGTCGCCGGGCGTGGCGACATCGTGCTGGCGGATGATTTCCCGCACCCGCGCCCGCGCTTCTTTCAGCGCCGCGTCCGAGGCAGAGTTGGCGGGCGTGATCGCTTCCGGCGCGGCATCCGGTCGGGCATCCGGCGTCAGGCGCGCGCCGCCGTCATCGCGGAGATCCACCGTCACCCGCATGGAAAGGCCGATGCGCAGGGGATGCGCCTTCAGGTCGTCCGCTTCCAGTTCGACGCGCACCGGCACGCGCTGCACGATCTTGATCCAGTTGCCGGTGGCGTTCTGCGCGGGCAGGAGGGCGAAGGCACTGCCCGTCCCGGCGGCGAAGCCCGCCACGCGGCCACGGTAGCGCACGTCCTGGCCGTGGAGATCGGCGGTCAGGGTCACCGGCTGGCCGACGCGCATCCTGCCCAGTTGCACTTCCTTGAAATTGGCGTCCACCCAAAGACGGGTAAGCGGCACGACCGCCATCAGGGGCGCGCCTGCCGCCACCCTCTGCCCGATCTGCACATTGCGCTTGGCGACCTGTCCAGCCACTGGCGCGACGATCTTCGCGCGTGATAAATCCAGCCAGGCCGCCTCGAAATCGGCGGCAGCCCGCAGGACAATGGGGTGTTCCGCCAGCGTCGAACCGCCGGTCAGGGCACGGTTGGCCGCCAGTTGCGCCCGCGCTTGGGAGAGATTGGCTTTTGCCGCCTTGAGCGCCTCGCGGGTGTGGTCGATTTCTTCCTCTGCCACCGCGCCGCTGGCGGCGATGGCCAGACGGCGCGACAAATCCAGGGAGAGCCGATCGACTTCCGTCTGCCGCGCCGCGATCTGGGCGCGCAGGGCGCGGTTGTTGACATGGAGCGCGCGCGCCTCGCGCACCGCCTGCGCCAACGCCGCCCTCGCCTCCCCCAAGGCAACCTGACTGTCGGCGTCATCGAGTTCGACAAGCGTATCGCCCGCCATCACCGCGTCGGTATCCTCCACGGACACCGCCTTGACCGTGCCGCCCACCTGCGGCGTAATCTGCACGACATGCCCGGCGACATAGGCGTCGTCGGTGGATTCCTGCCAGCGCGAAACGAAAAACCAATAAGCGCCCCAAACCGCCGCCAACCCCAGAAAAACCGCGCAAAGCACGAACAACGCGCGCCGGCGCGTACTGGCGTCAGGTGTCGCAGAATCGGCGGGCGGCGCGGGAGGATCGGCAGGAGCGTTCATCGTGGTCATGGGGATCGGAGGTCAGGAATCGGAAAAAGTTTGCGGCGCCGCGCGCCGGTGAAGTACCTTCCCCCGATCGCGCCGGAGACATGGTACTGATGAGTACCGTTTGTGTCAAACGCTGTCCGCCAGAGCAAGCAAGAAATCAGCGGCAGCCCTTCAGGGCTGCCGGTCAAACTCCATTGGGAAGGGGGGAGCAACTCCCGGCGCCTTGTTCCAGACACCTTGATTCTTGCGGCTGCGCGGGCTGAAAATACAATGTCGGCACTCATGCGATTGCCCTGCGCTGTCCACGCCACATCCTCCGGCGATTGGCAAACAGCAGAGGAAGGCGGATAATGCGCACTTCGTTACGCCACATTTTCTTGTCATCGACAGAAGGTTCCTGCCATGAAGCGCGTTCTTGTGTTGTTTGCCCTTGAAAATCAATCGTCATTGTAAACGAAGCAGGGCAATGCCGTAGTTCATGGAAAATCAGATGCTCGATAAAGCATACAGATAATCATCCGCTTTTTGTCGCGCGCCGCCATGATCAAGAACATGACGTTTTTTCTCCTTGGCATTTCATTTGCCTTCCCGCCATGGGCGGTTGAACAGGCATTCGTGCCGCTGACGGATCATGAGTTATCCCGGTACCGTTTTCCTCTCAAGGAGGATTTCACGCTGGAACACGGCAAAAGCGGGCGGCTTGACGCGGGCATGGGCGGCTCCAGCATCGAGCCTGTGCCTGGCGACGAATACGCGGCGGATTTTTTCATTTCCGGAAAAGATCGTGCCGGCAAACCCTGGACTGTCCATATGGGGCAGGTGTACAACGTGGCGGGATGGGCGCGAATATTTACCGCCGACCTCGATGGAAACGGGATCGGGGACATTGTTGTCTGGATGCCGAATGCGGGGAATGGCATGGCACCAACCGGCATCATCCACATCGTCACATTCGAGAAAAACGGACGCCCCATCATTTTTGGCGATGCCGGTTTTTATGGCGCGGATGAAAAAGGCGTGGAATATCTGTTGGACATCAACAGGGATGGCCGCGCTGAATTGCTGGCCATGCGCTTCGGATACGGCTACTGGATCAGCGATCTGTATCAGGTCAAAAATGCCCGTTGGCGTCGCGTCAGCGGAAAATTCGGACGGCTGCGCTATCCTGCGCTGACCCGTTTCACGCACCGCCGCCCGAACAGAACCGTTGTGCGCCGAATCATGCCGGAACGCAAACGCGATGTTGAAAACGAGATGAAAAACGACATGTCCAATGACAAACCGCTCAACAATGCGCAATATGTTCTGGCAGACGGCAGCGGCAAACGATTCAAGAAGCTTCGCGGCAGCGCCATTCTGGAAGTTGTCGAAACTCCATTCATGATCGACGATGAAAGTGAAGGCCGGATGATCAATGCCGATGCGAACTTTGAACAATGGTTCACGGAGAGACGCGTCTTCCTGCTCTATGGCCTCGACAACCGGTACCGCGGATTATCGAACCCGCACACGATATGGGCATTGCCTTCCCGTAAGCATGGCCCGGAGTAAAAAGCGGATTGAACGACAAACGGCGCACCGATTTACCGGACACGAATCCGCGAACGCAAGGGGCGCAATGGAATGCCAGGCCGGAGCAGCAAATCATGCGTCATTGGGGCAGGGAACGGTGAGCGGACGACAGGCGGCGCGAACTGAAAATACGATGACAGCATTCATGCGATTGCCCTGGGGGAAGAGTGAAAATCAGGCGCTTTTCCCGTGTTCCCTTGTGGTGTTTTCAGCCTCCGGTCGCCGTGCCGCCTTCCGTTTTGGCGTCCTGACGATGACCCCATTGAGAAAAATATCGACGGCAATCTGGATATGCGCCTCGATTTCCTCTGCGTCGGGCGGCGCGGAGAGTTGCAGGACGCGCTCCATGAAGAGATTGCCGCGCACGATGCCGATGAGACAATTCGCGGCGCGCTCGCAATCCGGAATGTCGATTTCCCCTCGCGCCCGCGCTTCTTCCAGTATCTTTGCCAGCAAGATCGCGCCCTTTCCTGGCCCGCGGGCAAAAAAAGCCGCCGCCCGCGCGTGGGAAGAAAGGGCGTCCATGAGGACGATGCGGGCCAGGGTCACGCCGCGCGCCGATATCAGGACAGAGATCAGGTTGCGCGCGAAATGGATGAGCGAAGCGCGCAAATCCCCGGTTTTCCCGGCCACGGCGAACGGCGCCAGGATTTCCGCCGACACTTCCTCGATCAGGGCGTCGATCAAGCCCGCCTTGCCGCCAAATTCGGTGTAGATGCTGCGCCGCGAGCCGCCCGCGCGCTGGATGATGGCATCGAGACTGGGCGCGGCAACGCCCTCTTCGACGGACAGTTCCTTCGCCGCCCGCAACAAGGCGGCACGGCGCGCGCCGGACTTCAACTTTCGCGCCCTCGCCGGAGAGCCTTTTCGCTGGATTTCGGAAGACATCTTCGTTCTTTCTGATGAACCTGCCAGGATGATACCCTGCCTCATTGCCGGAGAATAGAAGGCAGGCATTCCATTCATCATCTTCCCGCTCCGCTCCACCGCCAAAAAGAAAAATCGCCGCCCGCAAGGGCCGGTTTGCTCAAAGGCGGGGCTTCCCTTATCCTTGTCATTTCCTTTTCCCGCAGAAACTTTTCATGCCCATCCTCATCAAGACGCCGGAAGAAATCGAGAAAATGCGCGCGGCCTGCCGTTTGGGGGCGGAGGTGCTGGATTACATCGCGCCTTACGTCAAACCAGGCGTCAGCACACTGGAACTCAACCGGCTTTGTCATGACTACATGACAAATGTGCAGGACACGATTCCCGCGCCGCTCAACTATGCGCCGCCGGGGTATACGCCTTATCCATTCGCCATCTGCGCTTCCATCAATCACCAGATTTGCCACGGCTTTCCCAATGAGCGTCCCCTGAAAAGCGGCGACATCGTGAATCTGGACATCACCGTCATCAAGGATGGGTTTCATGGCGACACCAGCCGCATGTTCCTGCCCGGCAATCCCTCCATCCAGGCCAAGCGACTGTGCGACGTGACCTTTGAATGCTTATGGCTGGGCATCGGCGCGGTACGGCCCGGCGGGCATCTGGGCGACATTGGCGCGGTCATCCAGAAACACGCGGAAAAAAGCGGGTTCTCGGTGGTGCGCGAATTCTGCGGACACGGCATCGGACGCGCCTTCCACGAAGAACCGCAAGTATTGCATTACGGCAAAACGGGGCAAGGCGAGAAACTCGCGCCCGGCATGATTTTCACCATCGAACCCATGATCAACGCGGGCAAGGCCGCTATCCGTCATATGCCGGACGGATGGACGGTGACGACGCGGGATCGCAGCCTTTCCGCCCAATGGGAGCATACGGTGCTGGTGACGGAGACCGGCGTCGAAGTGCTGACGCTTTCGACCGGCTGCCCGCCCGCGCCGGAAGGCATGAGCGCGTGAGCGTGGAGGACAACCCGGCGCTGGCCAATGCCCTGCGCGAAACCTTGCGGACACAACGCAAGGCGCTCGCCGACGATTACGCCGCCACACCCAACGCGGCGCTCTATCTCGCCGAACACGCCCGTCTGGTCGATGGCATCCTGGCGCGTCTCTGGCGGCACATGGATTTCTCGCCGGAACCGACGCTGGCGGCGGTCGGCGGCTTCGGGCGCGGCGAGCTGTATCCGGGGTCGGATGTCGATCTGCTAGTTCTGCTGCCCTTCGTTCCCAACGCCGCCCTGCGGGAAAAACTGGCGCGCCTGGTCAGCCTGTTCTGGGACATCGGACTGGAAGTCGGACACAGCGTGCGCACCATTGGCGAATGCCTCGAGGAAGCCGCGGGCGACATCACCATACAGACGGCATTGCTGGAAGGACGTTACCTGACCGGCAATGCCGCGCTCCATGCGGATTTCCAGGCGCGTTTCGCCTGTCGGCTCGACCCGCGGGCATTCTTGACCGCCAAACAACTGGAACAGGAAGAACGCCACCAGCGTTACCAGGATACGCCCTACAGTCTCGAACCCAATTGCAAGGAAAGCCCCGGCGGACTGCGCGACTTGCAAAACATCCTCTGGATCGCCAAGGCTGGCGGCTACGGCGCGAACTGGCAGGAACTGAAGGCGCGGCAACTGATTTCCCATGATGATTACATCCAGTTGCAGCAATGCGAAGACATGCTGCAAAACCTGCGCATCCGTCTGCATCTTCTCACCGGAAGGCGCGAGGACAAACTGCTGTTCGACCACCAGGAGTCGCTCGCGGGCGTCATGGGCGTCGTCTCCCCGGACGCGCGCCGCCCTTCGGAAGTACTGATGCAGACCTATTACCGCAACGCCAAGCGGGTTACGCAACTGAACGCCATCTTCCTGCAAAACATCGCCGCCGAACTGATCCCCGCCGCCTGCGCCGCGCCGCGTCCGCTCAACGCGCGTTTCCGCATTCTTGGCGATGTTCTCGATCTTACGCGCATCAAGGTGTTCGAGGAACAACCGGGCGCGATACTGGAGAGCTTCCAGCTCCTGCAAACCCATCCGGAACTGCGCGGCATGAGCGCCCGCACCCTGCGCGCCCTGTGGTACGCGCGCGTCCTTGTCACGCCCGAATTTCGCCAGGATCCGGAAAACCGGCGCCGGTTCCTGAGTCTTTTCCAGGGCGAACGCGGCATCGTCCACGCCTTCCGGCGCATGAACCAGCACGACATCCTCGGCAATTACCTGCCCGCTTTCGGCAAAATCGTCGGCCAGATGCAGCACGACCTGTTCCACGCCTATACCGTCGACCAGCATATCCTGCAAGTGCTCCGCAACCTGCGCCGCTTCGCCGTCGAGGAATTCGCCCACGAATATCCCTATTGCAGCCGCCTGCACAATGCCTTTGCCCGTCCCTGGACGCTCTATGTCGCGGCGCTGTTTCATGACATCGCCAAGGGACGCGGCGGCGATCATTCGCTCCTGGGCATGGAGGACGCGCGCGAATTCTGCGCCGGACATGGCGTGGCGCGCGAGGACGCGGAACTCATCGTCTGGCTGGTGGGCGCGCATCTTCACATGTCGCAGGTAGCACAAAAGGAGGACATCACCAACCCGGAGGTGGTTGCCGCCTTTGCCCGCAAGGTCGGGGACACGCGCCGCCTCACCGCGCTTTATCTCTTGACCGTCGCCGACATTCGCGGCACCGGCCCCAAGGTGTGGAACAGTTGGAAAGCCAAGCTGCTCGAAGACCTCTACCGCCTCACCCTGCGCTACCTGGAAACCGGCGCGCCAGTGCCGCCGCAAGGCATCATCCAGGAGCGCCAGGCCGGGGCGATGAGCCTGCTGCGTTACTTCGCGCTCTCCGACACCGTGCATGAGCGCCTGTGGAAGCAGTTCGACACCGTGTATTTCCTGCGGCACACCGCCGAGGAAATTGCCTGGCATACCCGCTCCCTGCACTATCGCACCAACATCGACAAGCCCGTGGTCAAGGCGCGCGTCTATCCCGGCGGCGGCTTGCAGGTCATGGCCTACCTCAAGGATGGCCCCGATCTCTTTTTACGCATGGCGGCCTTTTTCACCCGCGCCGGTTACAGCATCGCCGATGCCAAACTGCATACCACCCGCCACGGTTACGCGCTCGACAGCTTCATCCTGCTCGATGTCGCCGACAACGCCAGCGACCGCGACATGATCGCCTTCATCGAAAGCGAATTGAGCCTGCGTCTTTCCGCGGACGCCCCCGCCGAAGCGCCCGCGCGCGGACGCCTCTCGCGGCAGGTGCGGCACTTTCCCATCGCGCCGGAAGTGCATATCCATCCCGACGAACGCGGCGACCAGCAGGTGCTCTCGCTGACCGCCGTCGACCGTCCCGGCCTGCTCTACCACATCGCCGCCGTCCTTGTCCGCCACCATATTGCCATCAATGCCGCGCGCATCAGCACCCTGGGCGAACGCGTCGAAGACACCTTCCTCATCTCCGGCGCCGCCCTGAAAAAACGCGGCCCGCGCCTGAAACTCGAACAGGATTTACTGGATGTGTTGTCCCTGTCAGAGGACAGGGGGCGGTAGACAGGAGATGGCAATACATCCGTCGCTTTGCTCCGCAAGGGCGAACGCTCCGCCCTCGCCTGGCGGATGGCGCTCCGAAGGAGCGGGAGCGCGCGCCGTTCTCCTCCGTCCTCCGACGGCCTCCAGGGTGTTTTGACAGGTCAAGGCGGCGATGCGGGAGACGGGCGCGGCGCGCAGTTCGGCGAGGACGCGGCCAATGGCGGGCAGTTCCGCCGGGTGGTTGCGCCGATGGAGAAGCCAGCGGGGCGGAATATCCGGGGCGTCGGTTTCCAGCACCAGCGCTTCGTCGGGCAGGGTTTGCGCCAGCGCGCGGATGCGGGTGCTGCCGGGGTAGGTGAGGCTGCCGCCAAAACCCAACCGGAACCCCAGCCGCAGGAATTCATCCGCCTGCTGGCGGCTGCCGTTGAAGGCGTGGGCAATACCGCCCTTAACCCGGAAACGGCGCAGTTGTTTCAGCACCGCGTCGATTGCCTTGCGGACATGCAGGATTACCGGCAAATCGAAATCCCGCGCCAGCGCCAGTTGCGCCGTGAAAAAAAATTCCTGCCGGGCAGAATCCGCGCGCGCAACCCAGCCATCCAGCCCGATTTCGCCCAACGCCAGCGGGCGGGCACGTTCCAGCATCTCCGCCAGCCGCGCCAGATGCGCTTCCTGCGCTGTATCCACGAACAGGGGATGAATTCCGTAGGCCGGGAAAGTCCCGGCATGGCGCGCGCAGCAGGCGTTCACCGCCGCGCAGTCCGCCAGATTCACGGCGGGCAGAATCGCGCCCGTCACCCCCGCCATGCGCGCCGCCGACCAGACTGCATCCCGATCCGCCGCAAATTCCGGCGCTTGCAGATGGCAATGACTGTCTATCCAGCGTACATCCATGAAAAGGCGCCTTTCCGTGTTTTCCCCAAAACATGCGGCGGCGGCGTGTGCCTTGGCAACCTGCGCGAAGTGGATTCCTTGTTTTGCGCCGCTTCAGTACATCTGCCGCTTCGCGCTATTGTGCCATGCCGCGAAGGGCGCGTTCGCCTCCGCCAGCGTCCGTTGCGCGACAAGGATGCGGCGGGCGGCGGCGGGCAGGCAAAGCTCGCGGTACAGATCGGCATCGTCAAACCCGGCGCTTGCCGCCTGGAGCCGGGAATTGGCATAGACGATGCGCGTCACCCTGGCCCAATAGGCGGCGGCAAGACACATCGGGCAAGGTTCGGAAGAGGCGTAGAGCACGCAGTTTTCCAGATGGAAGTGCCCGACCTTCCGGCAGGCGGCGCGAATCGCCTGGATTTCGGCGTGCGCGGTCGGGTCGTTTTCCGCCAGCACCAGGTTGCGGGCTTCGGCAATCACCCGGCCATCTTGCGCGATGACCGCGCCAAACGGTCCGCCATCGCCGCGCTCGACGTTTTCCGCCGCCAGATTCAGGGCGCGGCGCAGAAAATGGAGGTCGATGTCCGGGGAAGGCGCGCCGGCAAGCGGATTTTCCATGGCAGGTCAATCGCGGATGCCGCGCTCTTCGGAAAAGCCGCTCAACTCCACATATGGCGCGGGATGCCAGCCAGGTTGTCGATGTTCGGCAACGATGCGGGTAAATATCCCGCCGCGCACATGGAACTTCGCGGTCAACCGCATGAAGCGGGGCGCGACGGCGGCGGCCAGATCTTCCAGGATGCGGTTGGTCACGGCCTCGTGAAACACGCCCTCGTCACGGTAAGACCAGACATAGAGCTTCAGGCTTTTCAGCTCGACGCAAAGCCGGTCGGGAATGTAATCGAGGAACAGGGTCGCAAAGTCCGGCTGGCCTGTCTTGGGACACAGACAGGTAAATTCGGGAATCTGCATATGCACATGAAAATCCCGCTCCGGCGTGGGGTTGGGGAAGGTTTCCAGAATTTTGCAGGGCTGCGTGCTCATGACGAAAAGGCGGATGGAGGAAGGTGCGGAGCTTACGCTCTTGGCGCATGGAGGACAACTTGCGCGTTGCGCGCGGTCAGGGCAATCGCATGAATGCCATTATCGTATTTTCAGTTCGCGCTATCGCCTGCCGTCCGCTCTCCCGCTTGGCGGGAGAGTGCCCCTCAAAGGGGCAGGAGAGGGCGTCTTCCCATACGGCGCAGCCGCAAACTTTCTATCTTTCGGAATGAATCACGCGATGAATATGAAGCGATTTTCATGCTCTGCTGATCCGCCCTGCGGATCCCTGCTGCTGAACGATGTTCCTGATTTATACTTCTCCCCTTCTGTCCGGAGTTTGTGATGATGATGCGTTTCCCTGTTGTGACGCTGTGTGCGGGTCTTCTGCTGGCGACGCCTGCCTGGGGGCAGGTTTATCGCTGTACGGACGCGGAGGGGCGCGTGACCATTACCAACGTCCTGATCGACAAGACCAGTTGCAAACGGATGCAGATCGAAGCCGATACCACAGTGCCGCCGCCGATTGACAGCAGCAAACGCCGTCCTGGCGCGGCTTCCACGTCGACGCCGCCAGACTATCCCTCGGTGAGCGCGGACGAACAAAGCATACGCAACGATGCCCGGCGCGCCATTCTGAATCAGGAGCTTGCCGATGAGCAGCAAAGACTGGAGAGCGCAAGAAACCAACTGGCGACGCAAGAAAAAGTCCCGCCGGGGATGGAAGACGCCGAAAGGCGCGAGACGCGTCTGCGCCCTTTCCGGGAAACCATCGCCCGGCATGAGCGCAACATCGAGGATCTGAAGCGGGAACTCGGCGACTTGCGCTGATTCGGGCATTTCCTTGCGGCATGGCGACTCCACAAAAAACCTTTCCTCCTCCTCTGGGCGGTCTGGATTATCTGGCCTCCGCCATCCTTTTGCTCGATGCCGGACAGCAGGTCTGTTATGCCAACAGCGCCGCCGAGAATCTGCTGGAAGCGGCGGGACGCGCCCTGTTGCATCGTCCGCTGAATGAGGTGATGCGCTACACGGCAACGCTTCAGCAGGCGCTGGACAGCGCGCTGTCCAATAACTGGAGCTATACCGGGCAAAACGTGGAAATCCGGCGCGGCAAGGCGGCGGATCGGGGCGAGACGCTGCATTTGAATTGCACGGTGACGCCCATGCAGTCGCCCGACGCGCCGGAAGTTCGCATGCTGATGGAATTACAGCCCATCGACCAGCAATTGAAGGCCAACCGGGAAGAACGCCTGATCGAACAACAACAGGCCAGCCGGGAGCTGATCCGCAATCTGGCGCACGAAATCAAGAACCCGTTGGGCGGCATACGCGGCGCGGCGCAATTATTGGAACGCGAACTCAACAACCCGGCCTTGCAGGAATATACCCAAGTCATCATCCAGGAAGCGGATCGTCTGCAGGACCTGATGCAACGACTGCTTTCGCCGCACCGCGCCGTCCTGCAAGCGCAGCGGATGAGTGTGCACGAGGTGCTGGAGCGGGTGGGCAGCCTGCTCAAACTGGAATTTCCGGCTACCCTCTCCATTCTGCGCGACTATGATACGAGTCTTCCGGAACTGACCGCCGATCGCGAGCAACTGATCCAGGTCTTTCTCAATATCGCCCGCAATGCCGCGCAGGCGATGGACGGCAAGGGGGAAATCGTCTTTCGCAGCCGTTCGGCAAGGCAGGTCACGCTTGCCAAGCGGCGTTTCCGTCTGGTAATTGATGTCGCTATCATTGACAATGGTCCCGGTATTGCCGACGATTTCCGCGAGCGCATGTTCTATCCGCTGGTTTCCGGCCGCCCGGGCGGCACGGGACTGGGGTTGACGCTGGCGCAAAGTTTCGTGCAGCAACATCAGGGTACAATCGAATGCGAAAGCCGCCCCGGACGCACCATATTCCTGATTCGTCTGCCCTTGAACGCCTTTGAACCCGCGCCCACGGAAAGTCCGCAATGAACCCTATCTGGATTATCGACGATGATCGCTCCATTCGCTGGGTGTTGGAAAAAACCCTGGCGCGCGAAAACATTCCCTTCACCAGTTTCGCCTGCGCCGACGAGGCATTTTCGGCGTTGGAAGCCGGAGATCAACCGCAGGTGGTGGTTTCCGACATTCGCATGCCCGGCGCTTCCGGCCTGGAATTGTTGAAGCACATCAAGGCGCGCCATCCGCAGACGCCGGTAATCATCATGACGGCCTATTCCGACCTCGAATCCGCCGTCGCCGCCTTCCAGGGCGGAGCATTTGAATATCTGCCCAAACCCTTCGACGTGGATCAGGCGCTCGAACTGATACGGCGAGCCATCGATGAGAGCATACGCCAATCCGGCGTTACCGCGAGCGTAGACCTGACGCCGGAAATCCTGGGGCAGGCGTCCGCCATGCAGGAAGTTTTCCGCGCCATCGGGCGTCTTTCCCAATCGCATGCTACTGTGCTGATCACCGGCGAGTCCGGTTCCGGCAAGGAACTGGTCGCCCGCGCCCTGCACCGCCACAGTCCACGCCAGAATGCGCCTTTCGTTGCTATCAATACCGCCGCCATTCCCAGGGATCTGCTCGAATCGGAACTTTTCGGTCACGAGCGCGGCGCGTTTACCGGCGCGCAGAACCAGCGGCGCGGACGCTTTGAACAGGCGGACGGCGGTACGCTGTTTCTCGATGAAATCGGTGATATGCCTTCCGAATTGCAGACACGTCTGTTGCGTGTGCTTTCCGATGGTCATTTTTACCGTGTTGGCGGTCATGCGCCGATAAAAGCCAATGTGCGCATCATTGCCGCGACGCATCAGAATCTGGAAACGCGCGTCAAGGAAGGGCTGTTCCGTGAAGACCTGTTTCACCGTCTCAATGTCATCCGTATTCGTCTGCCCGCCCTGCGCGAGCGATGCGAAGACATTCCCTTGCTTGCCCGGCATTTCCTGCAAAAGAGCGCGCAGGAATTGGGAGGCGAGGCCAAGCGGCTTTCGGATGCCGCCCTGAAATACCTGACTGGACTGGAATTCGGCGGCAATGTGCGGCAACTGGAAAATCTCTGTCACTGGCTCACGGTCATGGCGCCTGGCCAGCAGGTGGAAATCAACGACCTGCCGCCGGAGCTGCGGGAAGTCCCGGCAGAACGGATAGCCGCCGCCGACTGGGAAAGCGCGCTGGCAAAAGAAGTCGATCATCTGCTTGCCGCCGTCACTCCGGAACTGCATGGAAAGCTGCTGCGCAGCTTCGAGCGCATCCTGATCCTCCGCGCCCTGAAGCATACCGGCGGTCGCCGCATCGAGGCCGCCCAATCGCTGGGCATCGGCCGCAACACCATCACGCGCAAGATTCAGGAACTCGCGCTGGACGCATGATGCCACTGAATCCGGAGCGCGTGGAATGGCGCGCCGAGTGCGCCTCCACCAATACCTTGTTGCGCGAGCAGGCGGAGGCGGGCGCGCCTTCCGGCAAGGTGCTGGTCGCGGAGCGGCAAACGGCGGGACGTGGACGCTGCGGACGCCTCTGGCTGTCTTCACCGGAGAAAAGCCTCACCTTTTCCGTGCTGTACAAAGGGAAGAGCACGGGGACGTTGGCCGGGTTGAGCCTTGCCGCAGGGCTGGCGCTTTTGCGGGCATTGGAAAACCTGGGGGCGCGCGCTTTGCGCCTCAAATGGCCCAATGACCTGCTTTGCCGGAAAAACGGGATGGACGCCAAGCTCGCGGGCGTGTTGATGGAATGCGCAGGCGATATGACCATCATCGGCATTGGTCTCAATCTCAAGGCTCCTGACCTGCCGGAACAGGCAACGGCGGGACTGGCGGACTGCCTGGACATGCTTTTGGAAAAACCCGCGCTGCTGGCGGCGATAGTTGGCGAACTGGATTCCATGTGGGCGGATTTTGCCGCGCACGGTTTTGCGCCACTGCGCGCCGACTGGCAGGCGCGCCATGTCTGGCAGGGAAAGCCCGTGCGTCTGATGGAAGATGGACGCGTACTGGCGGAAGGACGATGCTGCGGCGTGGATGACAGCGGCGCATTACGTCTTGCCGCCGCGGACGGCGAACAGACTTTCTGGGCGGGCGATTTGAGCCTGCGCGCCGGAGACGCCTGATGCTGCTCTGTCTGGACGCGGGCAACAGCCGCCTGAAATGGGGCTTGAGCCGGGAGCGCGCGGACGACTGGCAAGGCCGGGGCGCTTTGCCCTGGGCGGATATCGCCCGCCTGCCCCAAGCGCTTGCCGCCATCGGCGCAACATCGACGCCGCCGCGTTCGGCGCGGTTAGCCAGCGTGGTCGACCGCGAACGAGAGATGCTGCTTCAGCATCTGCTGCAAACGGCCTACCCGCGCCTTGCCGTCAGCGTCATTCGCAGCGGCGCGGCGGCGGCGGGCGTGGTCAATGGCTACAGCGCGCCGGAAACGCTGGGCGCGGATCGTTGGTGCGCCCTGATTGGCGCGCGCGCGCTGGAGGCGCGTCCCTGTCTGGTCGTCATGGCGGGAACCGCCACAACCATGGATAGCCTGGATGCGGCAGGCAATTTCATGGGCGGACTGATTCTGCCGGGTTTGCAGATGATGCGGGCGGCGCTCGCACAAGGCACGGCGCTGTCGCCGGACACGACTTCCGGCGCGCATCTTCCTTTTCCCCGCAACACGGCGGACGCCATCGCCAGCGGTTGCCTGGAAGCCCAAATCGGTGCCATCGAACGTGCCTTCCTGCGTCTGCCGGATGCCGCCTGCTGCCTCCTTTCCGGCGGCGCGGCGCTAACGCTGCTGCCGTTCCTTGCCGCGCTGCCCGTGCGCCATATCCCGGATCTGACGCTGGAAGGCCTGCGCCGGATGAAAGTGTCCGCGCCACGCGAATCGCGGGGCAGACGCAAGCTTGGTCAGCAGGAAACCGGCACAACAAAAACCCGACCGCCTTGAGGCGATGGCCGGGTTGATTCGCTATTCGAAGCCGTGGGTTGCGGGGGCTAGAGTTGTACGCCATTTCACAATTATGGCGTGTTCACACTATCGGAGGCACTCGACGATACGTGCGAAATGGATAAAACCAAGAAACATTACGTCGAGTTTCTCGAAGCGGGTGACGCAAGCCCTTGAGCCGACGGAACAGCCGCTCGACTTCGTTGCGGCGGCGGCACATCACGCGCTCGTACCGCCAGGGGGCAAGCCGGTTGCGCTTGGGCGGCACGACAGGAAGGCACCCCAAGTCAAGCGCCCGTTGCCGGGTTTCGTCTCCTTCGCGGGCACGATCCATCCAGTTGGCGCAAGCCGTTCCAGCGGCTTGCGCCCTTGCGGCGCGTCATGCGCTTGTCCGGCAGA
>JAIRLE010000149.1 GCA_031259605.1 Zoogloeaceae bacterium | reverse complement strand
AGTTGAACCGCATCGGTTCTGCCGAGGGCTGGGGAGGGTGTGGCTACAATGTGGAAGTGGCTTCGGAAAACACCATTTCCATCGAAAAAACGGCCACGCATGGTTTTGCGGACATCCGGTTGACGACGAAAATAACATGGAGTTTTGCTTTCCCGGACGAAGTGTCAGCTACCAAACCGAATCCCCCCAAACCCCTGAGCAGGATCATCAAATATGATGGGAAACGCTATGTCTATGACGCCCATGACCATAAGTCCCTGGATGCCGGCATCGACGACGCAATGAACAAACTGTTCCAGAAAATCCAGGAAATACATGGCGAGGAAATACATGGAGTCGAGCAAAAAGAGCCCGGCTTGCGTTGAGAGTCTCGTCTGATGATATGAGGCGGGTCAATGAAGCCCTGCAAAAGATGGTCATGAAAGGAACGCCTCTCAAGGTATTTTTAAAACAGCTTTTTCGAGAGACAAGGAATCCTTCGCATCGCCGCTTGCCTTTCCCTCCCCCCGCTTGTGGGAGAGAGAAGCAAGCAGCGGCGCGAATTTTACCCTTGCCCACTTGTGGGAGAGGGTGGCGCAAAGCGCCGGGAGAGGGGTGCCGGGTTGCCCGATGGTTGAGTGCGAGCAACGGAACGACCCTCTCTCGCCACTGCCGGGGCACTCTCTCCCGCAAAGCGGGGGAGAGAAGCAAGCAGCGGCGCGGGTTTTATCCTTGAATTTTCAAAATAGCTTCTTATATTGATAATAATTCTCATTCATTGACATTTGCGCGGGTATCGTTCAGACTTTTGGGATGATCGCAAGCAATATTCCGTTCCGCCGCCATCGGGTTGTCCTGCCTTTTTTTTGGCGCGACCATCCGCCGCCAGCCGATTGTCTTCTGTCGCTCGTCCTCTGTCTTCTGGCGCTCGCCGCCCACGCTCCGGCGCTGCCCTTGTTCGCCTGGCCGATTTTCCTTCTTGCCCTGGGCAGTCGCGCCTTGCCGCGCCGTGGCTGGCCGGTGGCACTGCGCTTCGTTTTCTTGTCCATCGTCGTCGTCGGTCTCGGTTTTCTCTACGGTTGGCTGGACGACCGCGCCTTGCGGCTTTCCCTGTTGCTGGTGCTGCTCCTGAAATGGGCTGAGGCGAACACGGCGCGAGAGTTCGCCCTGCTGGCAGGCGCGTCTCTGGTGGCGGGCGCGATTGGCGTACTGCAATGGAACGAGTGGATCGGACTCATCCTGATCCTGCTTTTGCCGCTTATCGCCCTGGGCGTACTGGAAGCCTCCAGCGGCAGGCTATCCCTGAAAACGGCGCTGCTGCGCAATTCCGGACGCGTCCTGCTGGCTTTGCCGCTCGCCGCCGTGTTATTTCTCTTTTTTCCGCGCATTCCTGGCCCGTTGTGGGATATCGGTCTCTCCTTCGGCCTGCCGCTCACGCTCAATCTGGAAAAATCCAATCAGGGACTGGGCGTCTCCACCCGTTTGCAGCCCGGACAGGAACAAACGCAGACCGGCGTTACCGAAAGCCAGCCGGTACTGGTGGCGGAATTCGAAAACTGGGTGCCGCCCACCAGTCTGCTGTACTGGCGCGGGCCGGTGTATTACGATTTTGATGGGCAAGAATGGCGGCTGGACACGGAATACGAAACGGGACAAGGACGCAGGCTCATGCGTCAAGGCTGGACGAAGGCCAGCGCCTTTGCCGAAACCCTGAAGCGCAAGGCGCAGGAAATTCGTTACCGTATCCGTATCACGCCACATGATCGTCTCTGGCTGTACGGCCTCGATCTGCCCTCCGGACTGACCAGCGAAGCGTTCATCAGCCAGGATTGGCAGGTGCTTTCGCATCGTCCGATACGCGAAGAGACGAGCTACCAATTGCGCTCCTGGCTGGATTGGGAAGCGGGCGGCGCGTTGCCGGAGGCATTGCGCCAGCGCGCGCTCGCCTTGCCCGCGGAAGGCAATCCGCGTCTCAAGGCGCTGGGCGCGGAACTTGCCGCCCTGCCGAATGTCGAGGATCGCTACAAGACTGCCCTCACGGCGCTTGCGCAGGAAGGCTACAAACTGCGCGATCAGTTTGCCTTCCAGGAAGGGCCGGACGCGTTCGATGCGTTCTGGTTCGGGACGCGCACGGGCAACGCCAGCCTCTATGCCGGAACCTTCGTTTTCCTGATGCGCGCCGCCGGCGTCCCGGCGCGGCTCGTTACCGGCTATCGCGGCGGCAAGCTGATGGCCTTGACCGATTATGTAATCGTCAAGAAAAGTCATGCCCATGCCTGGGCGGAAATTTGGGAAGAAGCGCGCGGCTGGCGGCGTATCGACCCTGTCGACCTGATCGCGCCGGAACGCTTCAATGCTTCTTCCGTGACGCAGCAGCCAAAACCAGCGCCCAAGCCTGAAACCTTGGCGCCCCAAGCGAAACCCAAAGCGCCGCAAGCGCCCGTGCCTGCCCGCCAGAATGGCGAAGAACAGCCTTCCGGCGCATTCCATATCGCTTCTCTTGCGTCCGCGCCGCCCATGAAAGAAGGCTGGAGCCTACCCGATCTGGGTGAATTCATGGGGCGCTGGATGTTCCGTCTCGACGCCGAGACGCAACAATCCCTGATTGGCGGCTTCGGCGGCGGATTCGCCTGGGCCTGGCTTTTGGGCGGCGCGACGCTGGGCGGCGCGCTGGTGATGCTCACGGGACAATTCCTTGCCCAACTGCGCGCCTGCCGCCGCTTGCCGCCGCCCGAACGCGAATGGCATCGTCTCTGCCGTCTGTTGCGGCGGCGCGGATTTCCATATGCGGATTGGGAATGCCCCAGTGACTACGCCCGTCGCATCATCGCCGCTCGACCACGTTGGGAAAAGGAGATGACCGCATTTGCCCAGGCTTACACCGATTGGCGCTATGCCGCCGGTCGCGCCGACGCGTCCCTGCGCGTGAAAGCCTGCGCCCGCCGCCTGTACAACCTGATTCTTGCCGATGTCCAGCCCGTTTCATGAAGGAAAGTACCATGCCGTCGCTCTGCCGCCTTGTCTTCACGCTTGTCTTTTCCCTCTTTTCGCTTGCGCTTCACGCCGAAGCCATTGACGGCGAAAGGGTGATCGCCGACATTCTGGCGCGTGGCGAAGCCAGTGTCGCCGTCTACGATCCGGCACATCCGCTCGCCACCGCCAGCGAATTCTCGGCGCTCTATTATGATCGCCTTGAACATCTGGAACTCGATCTGGCGCTCAAGGATTCCGGTCTGAAAAATGAACTGGAAATCCTCTTCGGCGCGGTTAACGGCGGCGCCATGCGCGGCGTGCCGAAAGCGCAACTGGAAGCCTCCTGGCAGGAACTGAAAGGCAAGCTCGCGCTGGCGCGGGCGCTCTACGCCACAAGCGAACGCGCCAGCGGCGGCGGCACCTTCTTGAAGGCGCTGACCATCCTGCTCCGGGAAGGCGCGGAGGCCATGCTGGTCGTCGGCGCGCTGGCGGCCTATCTGCGCCGCGCGGGCGCGGCGGATAAGGTATGGGTCATCTACGCGGGCGTGGCGGTCGCCATTCCCCTTTCCATCCTGACCGGCTGGGCGGTCAATGATTTTCTCCAGTCCACGGGCGCGCCGCTGGCGGTGGTGGAAGGCGTCACCATGCTGGCGGCCTGTGCCGTGCTGTTTTATGTGAGTTGCTGGATGTTTGCCAAGCGCGAAGCCAAACGCTGGGAAGAATGGATCGCCCGGCAAATGGACGCCGCCCTGAGCAAGGGTTCCCTGCTGGCGCTCTCCGGCGCGGCCTGTCTGGCAGTCTATCGGGAGGGCGCGGAGACCGTGCTGTTCTATCAGGCGCTGGCGCTGCAATCGCCGGGACAGGAGATTTTTCTTTACACGGGACTGGGCGTCGCCGCCCTGCTGCTCCTCGCCTTCTTTTTCCTGATGCGTCACGCGGCGCTGCGTCTGCCCTTCAAACTCTTTTTCGGCGTAACCTCGGCATTGCTCTATGGCCTCGCCGTCGTCTTTCTCGGCCAGGCCATCGTCGAACTCCAGGCCGCGGGCTGGATCGCCAGCATCTACCTTTCCGGCTTCCCGCACATCAGTTGGCTCGGCATCGCCCCTACCGCGCAAAGCCTGGGCGCGCAGGCAACCTTATTGCTCCTGCCGCTGGCGTGGTGGTCTGCGAGCGGATGGTTCTCCAGGAAGCAACAACTGGAAACCGCCGGAAATCCATAGCGCAATATCGCTTGCAATGACCGGGGAAACGCCGATTGACTTCATCGACCAATCCATGCCATGCGCGGATGGATTGTCACGGGCTTTGCCCTGACGACGGCTATTTGTCAAGCCTCGCCTGAGCATGACGGAACTTTCGCCTCATTGCAGCGATTATGGTTCCGCTGGAATTGCGTCTTCTGATGTCTGTTCACGGTTCTCCGGTTCCCGCTTGTCGGCCTCTGCCGTCTGTTCGCTGATTTCTGCCGCCTGCCGTTCGAGGAGTTCCGCGATATGGGTATGGCGGTTTTCCAGCGCCCAGTCCAAGGCGGTCTTGCCGCGATCGGTTTGCATGCGGATGTCGGCGCGGGCGGCGACAAGGCGCTGGGCGATGGACAAATACCCGCCGCGCGCGGCCATCATCAGGGCGGTAGCGCCGTTTTCGCTGGATGCGTTCACGTTTGCGCCGTGGGCAAGCAGGTACTCCACCATCTGCGCGTGACCATTGAAGGCGGCATAGACCAGCGGCGGCCAGCCTTCGCTGTTGACCTGCGCGCCCGCTTCCACCAGACGCCGCACCACGGCAAAACGGCCTTCCAGCGCGGCAAGCGACAACGCGCAATCGCCGTGCGTGTTGCGCGCGTCCAGCTTGGCGCGCCCGGCAATGAGCAACTCCACCAATTCCAGATAGCCCTCACGCGCGGCAATCATCAGAAGGGTGTTGCCTTCGATATCGCTGGTATCGACATCCATGCCCCGGTTGAGCAGTTCGACCACCTTGCCCTTGTCGCCCAGTTTGACGGCGATCATCATGTCGTCATAGACGGCGGCTTGGGTGCCGAGGGAAAAGACGAGCAAAAGCGCCAACAGTGCGACGCGAGACAGGGGATTCATGCGCACATGGCCTCGCGGGTCTGGGGAAACAGGGTAAAAAAGTTTTCGCTGCTGGCGGCGGCGACTTCGGCAAACGTCATGTCACGCAGACGGGCAATGGCTTCGGCAACGAAACGAACATAGGCGGGTTGATTGGTTTGGCCGCGATGCGGCGCAGGCGCGAGATAGGGCGCGTCGGTCTCGACCAGAAGGCGGTCGAGCGGCACACGGCAGGCGGCTTCCTGCACCGCGCGCGCGTTCTTGAAAGTGACGATGCCGGAAAAGGAAATGTAGAACCCCAGATCCAGCGCCTTTTGCGCCATGTTCCAGTCTTCGGAAAAACAGTGCAGGATGCCGCCGACTTCGCGCGCGTCTTCTTCCCGCAGGATGGCAAGGGTATCGTCCGGCGCTTGGCGGGTATGGATGACCAGCGGCTTGCCCGTTGCCCGCGCGGCGCGGATATGGGTGCGAAAACGTTGTCGCTGCCATTCGGGACGGTCCTTGTGCCAGTGATAATCCAGCCCTGTCTCGCCAATGGCGATCACCTTGGCGTGCGCCGCCAGCGCCACCAGGCGCGCCACGTCCGGTTCTTCGGCATTGTCGTATTCGGGGTGCAGACCCACGCTGGCGAACAGGTGCGGGTGATTTTCCGCCAGCGCCCGCACACGGGGAAAATCCGCCAGATTCACGCCGATGCACAACGCGCCCCGGACATCGTGCCGCCGCATGGCGGCCAGCGTTTGCGGCAGCGCCTCCGCCAGTTCGGGAAAATCCAGATGGCAGTGCGAATCAACCAGCATCACGACGAAGTGGATAAGTGGATGGCATCAAAGGGTATGGCTGAGACGGCTGGAACTCAGCGCTGTCCCCAGGATGGCCTCGATCTTGCGTTTGGCTTCCAAGCCGCTTTCGTCCGCGTTGAAGTGAACGCCGATACCCTGTGGGCGGTTGTTCTGCGCGTCCACGGGCGTAATCCACACCACCTTGCCGACGATGGGCAACTTGGCGGGATCGTCCATCAGCGAGAGCAGCACGAAGACCTCATCGCCCAGCGCGTAGGCGCGGGAAGTGGGAATGAAGATCCCTCCGTTTTTCAGCTTGGGAATATAGGCCATGTACAGGGCGGAACGGGAATTGATGTTGAGCGAAAGCACGGTAGGACGCGCAGTGGGCTTGACGGACATGAGCTTTACTCTTCCTCCGGAAACAGGGCGCGGTAATCAAGAAAAAATTGTTCGAGAAAAAGCCGCAGATTCAAGGGATGCGCGCTTTCACGGCGCAGTTGCAACAACTGGCGATAAAATCGCGCCAAGGATACCGGCAGGCTTTTTTTCGCCAAGGCCATGATTTTAGCGCGTTCTCCAAGATAAAAGCGGATGGGAAGGTTCTGCGCCGCCAGATTGAGATCCGCCAGCCATTTTTGCGCCCAATCCACGAACTGCGGCAAGGGATTTTCCCCTTTGACCGTTTTCAGGCTCTTTTCCAATCGCGCGGCGGCGGACAAGGCGTCCAGACGCTCACCGCATTGCAGCGCCTCGGTCAGCAGAGGCTGCCAGTCAGCGGTTTTTTCGGCCAGTTGCAAGGCCAGAAGCGGCGCGCCGCCCGCCAATGCCAGCCAGGTCGCGGCATCGCGCAATCCGGCGGCGGTCAGGAACGTCTCGCCCTCCGCCGCCGGAGGCAGGGACAGGCGCAGGTTCTGGCAACGGCTGCGCAGGGTCGGAACGAGCCGCATGGGTTCGCTGGAAACCAAGAGGAACAGCACCTCATGCGGCGGTTCCTCCAGCATTTTCAGGAGCGCGTTCGCCGCTTCGCGGTTCAAGCGTTCCGCCGGATGGATCAGAATGACGCGCGACTTCTGCCGGTGCGCGCCCACGCAAAGGAACTCATCGAGTTCACGAACCTGGTCGATGGTAATCTGCTGCTTGCCGCGCGTGGATTTTTCCTTCTCGCCCTTGCCTTCTCCGTCGCCCGCGTTGCCGCCCCTGGCGGATTTCCTGTCTTCCGCCTCTTCCGTCTGCAAGGCGGCGGGTTGCAGCAGGCGGAAATCAGGATGATTCCCCTGGGAAAACCAGCGGCAGGCCAGACATTCGCCGCAGGATGCGCCCTCCTCCCGCGGCGTCTCGCAGAGCAGACTGGCGGCAAAGGCAAACGCCAGATCCAGCTTGCCCAGTCCCCGTTCCCCGGAAAGCAGCAAGGCATGCGGCAATCGCGCCCGCCATTCCTGCAAGCGTCTCCAGTTTTTTGTGTGCAGCGTCCCGGCCTTCACGTCAGATCCGCAAGAATGTGCACCAGTTTTGCCCGCACTTCCGCAAGGCTCAATTCGCCATTCACGACATGAAAGCGCTCCGGATGCCTTCTGGCCTGATCCAGATAGGCGTGGCGCACCCGGTCGTGAAATTGCGCGTCTTCCTGCTCGAAGCGATCCAGGGGACGCCCGGCCAATACGATGCGTTGCCGCGCCACCTCGCAGGGAACATCAAACAGCAGGGTCAAATCCGGCGTACAGGACTGGCTTGCGCCTTCGCCGTGCACCCAGTTTTCCAGCGCCTGCAAACGCCGCCGATCCACGCCCTTGCCGCCGCCCTGATAGGCAAAACTGGCGTCCGAAAAACGGTCGCACACCACCCAGACGCCCTGCGCCAGCGCGGGCGCAATCACTGCCGCCACATGTTCGCGACGGACGGCGAACATCAATAACGCCTCCGTTTCCGGGTGCATGGCCTCGGAAAGCAGGCTGGCACGCAATTTTTCGCCCAGCGGCGTTCCTCCCGGCTCGCGCGTCAACAACACATTGTGACCGCCATGCGCGCGCAAAAAATCGCCCAGCCAGCGGACATGGCTGCTCTTGCCCGCGCCGTCGATGCCCTCCAGCGTGATGAACTTTCCGCGCATTGTTGCGTCATGCGCGGACGGTACGGAGGAGACGCGGTCGGACGGCATGGGAAAAGATTCCTTAAGGTTGAGGACGTTTGCGGCGACGTTGATAACGATCCACGGCGGCGTTGTGTTCGGCAAGGGTTGCGGAAAACTGGCTGCCGCCATCGCCGCGCGCCACGAAATACAATGCCCTTGTTGACGCCGGATGCAATGCCGCCCGGATGGAAGCCAGTCCCGGCATGGCGATGGGGGTTGGCGGCAGTCCCGCGCGGGTGTAGGTATTGTAGGGCGTATCCGCTTCCAGGTGCGCTCGCCGCAAGTTGCCGTCGAACACCGTCCCCAGTCCGTAAATGACAGTCGGATCGGTTTGCAGGCGCATCCCGGCACGCAGACGATTGACGAATACCCCCGCAATCTCGCTCCGATCGGTCTCCATGCCCGTTTCCTTTTCCACGATGGAAGCCATGATCAGGGCTTCGTAGGCGTTGCGATAGGGCAGATTCGCCTCCCTCGCCCGCCACTCGCGTTGCAGATGTTCCTGCATGGTGCGCGCGGCGCGGGAAAACAGCGCCAGATCGTCCGAAAACTTGTCCACCCGGTAGGTGTCGGGAAAAAACAGACCTTCCGGCGATTGTCCCGCCATGCCCAGGCGCGCCATCAATTCCGCGTCGGAAAGCGCGGAGGTTGTCCGCGTCAGTTCAGGGTAGGCGGCGATTTTTTGCCGCCACTCCCGGAAAGTCCAGCCCTCGATGAGGCGTACATCCACCTGCAACACCTTGCCGGAAGCCAGCAGTGCCAGTAAATCCTGCGGCGTGCTGCCCGCGGCCAGCACATATGCGCCCGCCCGCACCGTTCCCGCGCGCCCGGAAAGCCGCGCCGCCAGCGCCAGCAGATCCGCATTCGCCGCCACGCCTTCCTGGTTCAGCAAGCGCGCCACGCCGCGCAAACCCATGCCGCGCGGCACACGAAACTCTACTTGTGTCACCTCCGGCGCAAATGCCAAAGGCCGCGAGTACCAGAAAAAAAACGCAGCCGCCAACGCGCCGAAAAGAAAAAACAGGGCAAAAAGGAACCAAAAGAAACGCATGCGCTGTCCATTGGTGGGCCCGCAGGGATTTGAACCCTGGACCAAAGGATTATGAGTCCTCTGCTCTGACCGCTGAGCTACAGGCCCGTGTGTTTTGGGAGGCGCTGATTGTAAGGCATTGCGGGGGATCGCGTTATTTTTTTCGTTTTGTCCGTTCTGTAATTCGTGGTTTGTTCTGTAATTTTCATCGTAAAACCAACTCCGGTTTGAAACCTCGCCCGTAAGAAAGGCGCGAAGGTTGAGACCCCGGGCATGAAGGCCGGGGTTTCGACCGTAGCCATTCTCGATGGGAGAGAAACCCCTTCCCAACGGAGTTGGACCGACAGCCCTGAAGGGCTGTCGCTGATTTTTGCTAACGCGGGATCAGTTTCCGGAAGCGGTTTATCCAGGAATGGAAACATTCCACAATCCATCGACGCGGGATGTAATCCGGGTTGCGTTTCGATTCGGAGACTTCCTCGCCGCGCGGGCGGATGCGCGGGATATACCCACGCGCGGACACTTCCATCGCCTTGCCGACACAGTCGGCATCAAGACAGAGATTTTCGACCGTCCCATCCTTCGAATGAGCGGTCTTTGCGTCCAGCAATGCCCCGATCATCTTGTTGCCGCGCGTGTTGGCTCCGCTGACGACAAGGGACAGCGGGACGCCATTGGCGTCTACGAGCGCGTGTCGCTTGCTTCCATTTTTTTCCCCGATCCGCAGGATTCTGCCCCACGGATTCTTTTGCCAGCGGCGCTTCCACATTGGCCCCATCCCCGGACTGCCATTCCCAGGCGATTCCTTCCATTTCGTCGTATTCCGCCAACCCCTTCTTCCAGATCGCCGCAAACAACCCCGCCTTCGCCCATTGCCGGAAACGGGCATGCAGGGCCGATGAACCCAAGCCCTCGAACTTCTCCCGCGGAAATGCGTTCCAGATGATTCCCGTCCGCAGCACATACACCATCCCCGCAAAATACAGCCGGTCACTGTACTTCGCCTTCTTGCCGCCTCCCGGCTTGCGTTTGTAGCTGCGTTCCGCATCCCGGCGCGTTGGCAGCAGCGGTTCGACCAATGCCCAGAATTCGTCCGAAATCTCCCACACGCGCGTCCTTTTCATTGCTCTTCCCTCCGCGGAATGTTTATCGCATAACCCGCATAGACTACCAGAGAAACTCGCGCCTGCATGTAATTATTTACGTATAATAACTTGGAATAAAATTTGTTCAGAACCCTTGATGCAACAGGCTGTATTGCTCCCTCCGTTTCCGCCAATCCTACGCAGCACATTCACAAAAAATCCCCCGATGCCCCTGGCGCAACGCGGGCGCGTATGACTAAGCCATGCAGCGTCATGGGGTTGCCCGTCCTGATGGCGCGGTTGTTCCAACGGAACCATTCGTGCGGCTGCATACTGCTTCGCGCATGCCGCTATTCTTGAATTTACTTTAAATAACGTCGTTATCTATTTATTTTTATTAAAGTTTATGTCTAGATTTCCGTAATGTTTGTTAGAATGGAAACGTTCATGTACAGGAGCGGAAACAAAAATCAGCGGCTCCCCTTCAGGATTGTCGCTCGAACTCTGGAGTTGGTTTCACGAGCAAAAATTAGCGGCAGCCCTTCAGGGCTGTCGGTCCAACTCCATTGGGAAGGGGTTTCTCTCCCCTCGAGAATGGCTACGGTCGAAACCCCGGCCGCGGCCGGGGTCTCGACCGTAGCGCCTTTCTTAC
>JAIRLE010000133.1 GCA_031259605.1 Zoogloeaceae bacterium | reverse complement strand
CGGGCGTCCAGATGGAGGCGACCGCCTGGTGGGGTATTTTCGCCCCCGCCGCCACGCCGCCCGCCATCCTGGATACCCTTGCCCGGCATCTCGCGCGCGCCCGGGCGAACACGGCGGTGCGGCAATTGGAATCCTTGGGGATCGAGCTTCTCCCGGAACGTTCCCGCGCGGCAGAGGAAGATTTTTTGCGCGCGGAAGCTGTCAAATGGGGCAAGGCGGTGCGGGATTCCGGAGCGCGGATCGATTGAGTTCAATGCCTATGACATCGGAAGCGCCCGTTCCCCGCATCCCGCTGGATTACCCTTCCGCGCGGGACGCCATCGCAGATTACCTGTTGCAGGTCAATCACGGCGCATACCGCCCGGATCGAAAAAAGGTGCTGTCGGTGCGCAAGACGGATCGCACGGCCTCGCTGCGGGACGCGACATCGCCCGTGCGCGGGGAAGCCTATTATTTCATCGAGGGCGAGCTTTTCCCCGAAAAAGAAGCCACTCGCCTGCGGGCGGGCGAGACGCCGCGCGAACGGGCGGAAAAACTGCTGGACGGCATCTGGGCGCAATTGCAGGTCTGGAACGCCTACGATTTCGCCCGTTCCACCATCGGCATGAACGCGCCATGAACGCCGCAAGCGAATACGCCTACCTCCTCGACCCCGCCGCGCCCAGAGAAACGCTGACGTGGGCGCGGCTTTCCGGTTTCGCGCGCCGCTTCGTGGAGGAAGATCCGAGGAACGCCCTGCCGGAAGGCGAGCGTTTGCGCATCTGGGACGCGCCGCTCCTGGGCGTCGCCGCCGCCGATGACCCGCTTTTCACGCAACTGAAGACGCCCGGCGTGGTCGGCCCGCTGCACCGCTCGCCCAGGGAATGGCTGCCCGGCGCGCAATCGGTCGTTTCCTGGTTCCTGCCCTACAACCAGGCCGTGCGCAAAAGCTATCCCAAGAAATCCTCCATGCCCTCGCTTGCCTGGGTTTCAGGACGCCGCAACGGGGAAGTCTTCAACAACGCGCTGCGCCGCGCGCTGATCCGCTTTCTGGAAAAACACGGCGGACAAGGCATTGCGCCGAGCAACGAGGCGCAATACCAAACCGTCGGCATGATTCCCACGTGGTCGGAACGTCATGCCGCCTTCATTGCGGGCATCGGCAGCTTCGGCATCCACGGCGCGCTGATTACCGTCCTGGGCTGCGCCGGACGCATCGGCAGCGTCATCACCGATCTGGCGTTGCCGCCCACGCCGCGCCCTTATCGGGAAATTTACGAATACTGTCCCTACCCTTCGCTGGGCAAATGCGGCGCTTGCGTTCCCCGCCGCCCGGCGCGCGCCATCGGCGCGGAATTCGGCGGAAACTGGCGCGACAACAGCCGTTGCGTCGTCCAGGGACGGGACGTGGTGGGCGATTTCTTCAAGGATTGGGGCTACCACTCCTGCGGCCACTGCCTTACCTGGCTGCCCTGCGCCGACCGCATTCCCCGCATCTCCCGCATTCCCCTGGCGCATCCGCAGGAGACGCGGGAACGCGCCCATGAACCCTCTTTTCTTGCTGCCTGAATCTTTCCCATGTCTTCCTACGATTACATCATCATCGGCGGCGGCAGCGCGGGTTGTGTGCTCGCCAATCGCCTTTCCGCAAATGGCCGCCACCAAATCGCCCTGGTGGAGGCCGGAGGCGAGGGGCGGCATCCCTCGTTTCACATTCCCGTGGGCTACGTCTGGAACCGCGCCCATCCGCGCGGCAACTGGCTTTATCACACCGAACCGGAAGCCTCCTCCGGCAATCGCCGCATTCTCTGGCCGAGGGGCAAGGTGCTGGGCGGATCCTCGGCCATCAACGGCCTGCTCTACATCCGGGGACAGGCGCGGGATTATGACGAATGGCGCGATCTGGGCAATTCCGGCTGGGGCTGGACGGACGTGCTGCCCTACTTTCGCAAGGCGGAAAACCAGGCGCGCGGCGAGGACGACTGGCATGGCGCGGACGGGCCGCTGCATGTCTGCGATCCTTCCGCTCGTCATCCGCTTTGCGAAGCCTATCTGGCCGCGGCCCAGGCGGCGGGCTTTCCTCTGCGCGAGGATTTCAACCGGGACATTCAGGAAGGCGTCGGTTATTTTCAAATGACCGTGAAAAACGGCATTCGCAGCAGCACCGCCAATGCCTACCTGCGTCCGGCCAGAAAACGTCCCAACCTGCATGTTCTTACCCGCACCCAGGCCTTGCGTCTGCTTTTCGAGGGGCGTCGCGCCAAGGGAATCCTCGTCCGTCACCGGAATCAGGAGAAGACTCTGGATGCCGCAAAAGAAATCATCGTCAGCGCGGGCGCGATCGGTTCGCCCGCGTTGCTCCAGCATTCCGGCATTGGAGAAGCGTCCCGGCTACAGGCATTGGGCATTCCAGTACAGGCAAACCTGCCGGGCGTAGGCAGAAATCTCCAGGATCATTACATGGTGAGCCTGACGTACCGCATCCAAGGCGTAGAAACGTTCAATGAAGCCAGCCGCGGCTGGCGAGCCGTGCGGGAAGCATTGCGTTACGCCTTCTTTCGCCGTGGCCTCCTGACCGTGAGCGCTTCGCAGATCAACGCCTTCTTGCCGACCCGAAAAGAACCGGAGCATCCCGACATCCAGTTTCACGTCATGCCCGGCACCTTCAATTTCGAGACTGGAGCGGTGGAACGTGCGCCGGGGCTGACCTGCGGCGTCTGCCAGTTGCGCCCCCAAAGCCGGGGAGAAATCCTGATCGAGCATTCCGACCCGCTGGTCGCGCCGCCCATTCGTCCGGCCTATCTTTCCAGCGCGCACGATTGCCGGACGATCGTCGAAGGTTTGCGCCACGCCCGCCGGATTGCCGCCCAGCCCGCCCTTGCCGCGTTCATCGCCGCGGAAACGGAACCCGGCGCCGAAACCGAAAGCGACGGCGCGTTGCTCGAGTTCGCCCGCAACCACGGTAAGACACTCTATCACCCCAGCGGCACCTGCAAGATGGGACAGGACAAGGATGCCGTGGTCGACAGCGAACTCCGGGCGCATGGATTTTCCGGCCTGCGCGTCATCGACGCTTCCATCATGCCGACGCTCATCTCCGGCAACACCAACGCGCCGACCATCATGATCGCCGAGAAGGCCGCCGATTCGATCCTGGCGGCAGCCAAGGCGGCTTGAGGCTTGCGCCAGGATTTTTCAGAACCTGTTCATGGTCTCAGGACAACTGAACCGCCGCATGGGTTTCAAACCAGAGTTTGTTTTACGATGAATTCTACCCATTTCGCAACACGCGCCTTCTCCCTCCAGGATCCCTGCCTCCTGCGCCATCGGCCCTATGTAAACGGTCAATGGACGCAAGGCGGCGGCCCTGCCCTGGAGATCACGAATCCCGCCACCGGAGCGTATCTGGGCAGTGTGCAGACCTTCCTGCCCGAACACGCGCACCAGGCCGTCGCCGCCGCCGAAGCCGCCCTGCCCGGCTGGCGCGCCCTGCCCGCCAAGGCGAGAAGCGAGATTCTGGAAAAATGGCACGACCTCATCCTCGAACACGTCGAAGACCTTGCCCGCATCATGACGCTGGAACAGGGGAAACCGCTTGCGGAAGCGCGCGCCGAGGCGCGCTCCGGCGCGGCCTTCGCCAAATGGTTTGCCGAGGAAGGCAAAAGGGTCTATGGCGAGATCATCCCGCCGCCGCAAGACGACCAGCGCCTTTTGGTCTTTCGGGAAGCCGTGGGCGTCTGCGCCGCCATCACGCCCTGGAATTTTCCTTCTTCCATGATCGTCCGAAAGGCCGCCCCGGCGCTGGCCGCGGGTTGTTCCCTCATCCTGAAGCCGGCGGAAGCAACGCCCTTTTCCGCGCTGGCCCTGGCGGAACTCGCCCACCGGGCGGGTTTTCCGCCAGGCGTATTCAATGTGGTGTTGGGCGAACCTGTCGGCATCGGCGAGATATTCAGTCAGCATCCGCATATCCGTAAAATCTCTTTTACCGGCTCTACGCGAGTTGGCAAACTCCTGCTCGCCCAGGCAGCTCATGGGGTACAGAAGGTGACGCTGGAACTGGGCGGCAACGCGCCTTTCATCGTCTTCGATGACGCCGATCTGGAAGCCGCCGTGGCAGGCGCAATCGCCGCCAAATTCAGGAACGCCGGACAGGTCTGCGTGGCGGTCAATCGTATCCTGGTGCAGGAGCGCCTGTTTGCGCCCTTTTCCGAGCGCTTCGCAAAAGAAGCGGCGGCGCTTGTCGTCGGCGACGGCCTCTCCCCCGATACCCAGGTCGGGCCGCTCATCGACAAACGGGCGCTGGAACGCCTCCAGGCGCTGGTGGCCGATGCCGCGGCAGGCGGCGCGCGCGTCCTCACCGGCGGAAAACCGCATACGCGCGGCGGACTGTTCTTTGAACCCACTGTCATTACCCATGCCGCGCCCGGCGCGCGGATATTGCGCGAGGAAATCTTCGGCCCCCTGGTCGCCCTGCAACCGTTCGCCGACGAAGCCGAAGCTGTGCGGCTGGCCAACGATACCGAATACGGGCTGGCTTCCTATTTCTATACCCGCGACATTGGCCGCCTCTTTCGCGTCGCGCGCGGCCTGCAATACGGCATGGTGGCCGCCAATACCCCCGTCATCACCTCGGAAGCCTCGCCCTTCGGCGGCGTCAAGGCTTCCGGCCTGGGACGGGAAGGCTCGCGCCACGGCATTCTCGACTACCTGGAACTCAAAACCCTCTGGGTGGCCGGACTCTGATTTTCATCCCCGCAGGAACGACATGAACGACACGAACATCCTGGACTACACCGGCATCGACACGCGCGACCCCGCCGAATACCTGGCGGCGCTCGATATGTTGCGCTGGGAAAAACTCAAGAAACAGATCCGCTACGTCTGGAGAAACGAGGACTATTACCGCCAGCGTTTCCTGGAAGCGGGCATCACCGCGCCCGAGGACATCAAAAGCCTGGCTGATTTCCGGCGGCTTCCGTCGTTTCTCGACAAGACGCGCCACCGCGATTCCCAGGATGAATCGCTCAAACGCTACGGCCATCCACTGGGGCTGCATCTGACCGCGAAGCCCGAGGCCGCCATCCACCTCGCCGCGACTTCCGGCACCACGGGTACGCCGACCTTCTACGTCTTCAGCAGGAAGGATCTGGAGATCACCTACAAAGTGCTGGGCCGCATGTTCCGCGTCGCGGGCATCCGCCCCGGAGAGACGACGTTTCATGCCTTCGGGTTATCGCTGTGGCTTGCGGGCATCACCTATATACAAGCCCTGGAAGTCTACGGCGCAAGGCCGGTCGCAGTCGGCGCGGAAGGCGGCGTGCCGAAAATCCTGCGCTATATCGAACTGACCCGCCCGCGCGTCCTGTTCGCCACGCCGTCGATGGCCAATCAACTGATCGAACGCGCTCCGGGCGAAATCGGCAAGCCCGTAGGCGCGCTCGGCATCGAAACCCTGGTCGTCTGCGGCGAACCCGGCGGCAGCCAGGCTGTTTTTCGCGCGCGGGTGCGCGAGCATTTCGGCGCGCAGACGTTCGACATGACAGGCGGCGCCTGGCACAACGGCACCATCACCTGCGATTCGGAAGACGCCCACGGCATGCACTACATGGCCGAGGATTATTGCTTTCGCTACGATCTCGTCGATCCAGAAACCCGGCAACCGCTGGAAATCAAGGATGGCGCGGTCGGCGAAGCCATCCACACCGGGCTGGAATACGAAGCCTCACCCGCCTTCCGCAACGCCACCGGCGATATCCTGCGATTGCGCGTTGGCGAATGTCCGGGTTGCGGGCATTTCGGCGTGCGCATGGAAATCATCGGGCGCGCCGACGACATGCTGATGGTGAAAGGCGCCAAGGTCTATCCCGCCGCCATCCAGAAAGTCGTGCAGCAGTTCTTGCCGGGACTCTCCGGCGAACTGCGCATCCGGCTCGACGCGCCGCCGCCGAAAGTCACTCCGCCCCTGAAACTCGCCGTCGAAGCGGGGGAGAACGTGCCTGAACCGGAATGGGCGGCGCTGGGCAAGGCGCTGGAGCAGCGCATCCGCGAATTGCTCTCGCTGCGCCCCGCCGTCACCGTGCTGCCTTTCGGCAGTCTGCCGAGAAGCGGCGCGAAGACAAAATTGATCGAAGTCGCATGATTCTTGCTCGTCTCCAGGGGTTTCCCTCGCCCGCTCGCGGGCGAGGGTGGCGCTTTAGCGCCGGGAGATGGGCAGATCATCCTGAACCGTATTTCCGGGGTGAATCGCCCCCTCATCCGCCCTCCGGGCACCTTCTCCCCCT
>JAIRLE010000122.1 GCA_031259605.1 Zoogloeaceae bacterium | reverse complement strand
TCCTGGATACCGCGCTCCTCCTTTTTCACGCGCATGGCTATCGCATGGTCGGCATCGACCGCGTCCTGGCCGAATCCGATTAGCGACAGCCCTTCAGGGCTGTCGGTCCAACTCCATTGAGAAGGGGTTTCTCTCCCCTCCCCAATGGCTACGGCCTTCAGGCCGGGGTATCAACCTTCGCGCCTTTCTTACGGGCGGGATTTCAAACCGGAGTTAGTTTTACGATGAATGCCTCGACTCTCCTGCTGTTGCTGCAATGCCTGTTGCTCATCGCGCTGCTGGCGCTGTGCTTGCGCCACCGATGGAGCGATCCCGCGCCGGACGCAAACGCGGCATTGAAGGATCTGCAACAGATGCTGGCCGCCGGGTTCGAGCGTCTCGAGCGCGAATGGCGCAACGAGATGGCGGGCAACCGGCGGGAAGCCGCCGAACAATCGGCGCGCGAGCGGGAGGAACGGGCGCAGGCGCAGAACCATCTGTTCCAGAATCTCGGTCGGCATCTGGGGCAACTGGTCGGACAGCTCGGTCAGGCGCAGGGCGAACGGCAGGAAGCCTTCGCGCAGGAACTGGCGCGCGCCGCCAAAGGGCTGGATGTCCGTTTCGAACAATTGCGCGCCGCCGTGGAAAGCCGCCTGCAAGCCCTGCAAGCCGAAAACGCGGGCAAGCTCGACGAAATGCGGCGCACGGTGGATGAAAAGCTGCACGCCACGCTGGAGCAACGTCTGGGCGAATCCTTCAAACTGGTGAGCGAGCGCCTGGAACAGGTGCATCGCGGCCTGGGCGAAATGCAGACGCTCGCCGCCGGCGTCGGCGATCTGCGGCGGGTGCTGACCAATGTCAAGACGCGCGGCGTCTGGGGCGAAATCCAGTTGGGACGGTTGCTGGAGGAAATGCTGACCGCCGACCAGTACGCCGCCAATGTCGCCACGCGCCCGGAAGGCAACGAACGCGTGGAATTCGCCATTTGCCTGCCCGGCAAGGGCATGGACGCGGAAAAGAGCGTGGTCTGGCTGCCCATAGACGCCAAATTTCCGTTGGAAGACTACCAGCGCCTCCTGGACGCGCAGGAAATCGGCGATGCGGCGGCCATGGAAGAGGCGGCCAAGGCGCTGGAAACCCGGCTCAAGGCGGAAGCCAAAAGCATCCGCGAAAAATATGTCGCGCCCCCGGCCACCACTGATTTCGCCATCCTGTATCTGCCAGTCGAGGGACTGTATGCCGAAGCCCTGCGCCGTCCGGGTCTGATCGATTTGCTGCAACGGCAATGGCGGATCACGCTAGCCGGGCCAACCACGCTGTCCGCCTTGCTGAACAGCTTGCAGATGGGCTTTCGCACCCTGGCGATCGAGCGGCGTTCGTCGGAAGTCTGGGCGGTGCTGGGCGCGGTCAAGGCCGAATTCGGCAAATTCGGCGCGGCGCTGGCGCACACCCGCAAGAAACTGGAAGAAGCCAGCAGCAGCATTGACAAGGCCGAAATCCGCACCCGAGCCCTCAACCGCTGCCTGAAGAACGTGGAGGCGCTGCCGGAGACGGTCGCAGCGGAAAATTTCTCCCCCATCGCCGCCATTTCCTCGCCGGACGAGGAGGACGGCAACGAAACATGAAGACGCGGGCGGCGGCACTGACTCCCCTCCTGTACGTTACCTTGCCGCCCCTGCCGCCTGTGCTGCGGCGCGCCTACCGGGATACGGCCTATCGGGTGACGCTACGCGGCGGCAAGGCGCGCCGCGACGACGCTCTTGTCCTGCGCGTCGGCCAGCCCGCGCCGGAATTGGCGCTTGCCTTTCCCCGCCTGCGTTGCTGGGCGCTGCTGACGGCCTGGAATCCAGAATCCACACGACGCGGCAAGAACGACAACTGCCGCGCCCAATCACGCTTGCGCGCCGCGCTGCGGCAAGGCGGCCGGCGTTTTTTCCCGGGCGAAAACCGCGCTGATCCCATGCCCAGACACCGTCCCTGGCCACCGGAAGCCAGCCTGTTCGTCCCGAACCTGCCCCTTGCCGCCGCCGTGACCCTTGCCCGCCACTTCCGGCAAAAAGCAGCCCTTGCGTGCAGCAATGCGCGCCTGCGGCGCGGGCAGCGATTCAGGGGGCAGGGCGATTGCGTTATCCATTCGCGTTGCTGAAGAAGGGCAAGCCGATGATTTTTTCGGATAGGCGTCCCAAGCGCCTGTTCAAAGTCTTTTGGAGACTGTTTTGAACCTGTTCATGAAGGAGGAGACGCCGGGATTGGGGGCGCGCCGAACAGTTCCCTGCCCAGCAGGTATACCTCGGCGCTGCGATCGCGGGAAGCCCTGGGCTTGCGGACGGCGACACGGACAAAACGCTCGCGCATGGCGTTGACGAAACGCGCGTAATCGCTGCCCTGAAATACCTTGACCAGCAGCGCGCCTTCCGGGCGCAGGCGCGTGACGGCGAATTCCAGCGCCAGTTCCGCCAGTGCCATGCCGCGCGCCTGATCGATCAGGGGTACGCCGGAGAGGTTGGGTGCCATGTCGGAGAGCACCAGATGCGGCCTTTGTCCCGCCAGCAGGGTTTCGAGCTGCCGCAATGCCGCGTCTTCCCGAAAATCGCCCTGGATGCATTCCACGCCGCTTATGCCTTGCATTTCCAGCAGATCGAGGGCAAGCACCCGGCCTTTCGGTCCCACCCGGCGTGCCGCCACCTGCGACCAGCCGCCGGGAGCCGCGCCCAGATCGACCACCACGTCGCCGGGATGCAGCAATTGGTCCCTGTCGTCGATTTCCAGCAACTTGAAGGCCGCGCGCGAACGCCAGCCTTCCTTCCTGGCCTGTTGCACATAGAGGTCGGTGACATGTTCGCGCATCCACGCCTTGCTGGTTCTTGTTCTGCTCATCCGTTAGAATTCCATGTCTTTCCAAAGGTTCCGCCATGTTAACCCTTTCCCCTGAACAACGCCGCCAGTTGCGCGCCCAGGCGCATTCCCTGAATCCCGTGGTCGCCATTGCCCAGGAAGGTCTTTCCGCCGCCGTGCTGAAAGAGATCGAAGTCTGCCTGAAGGCGCACGCCCTGATTAAAATTCGCGTCTACAACGACGATCGCGCCGCGCGCGAAGACTGCCTGAAAGGCATCTGCGAAACCCTCTCGGCCGCGCCGGTGCAGCATATCGGCAAACTGCTGATCATCTGGCGCCCGCGTCCCGAAACCGAAGTCCACGCTCAAAAAACCGCCGCCAAATCCGGACGGCGCACCAAACGCAGTTATCAGTGATTCCGGCAGCGCCTCCGCGCGCCGCAAAAACCCTGTGCCGCCGTTCGCAAAAGCGGGAAAACCGGAAGTCTCCGGAAAATTCCGGCGTGTCCTGGATTTTCTTATGTCCTCAAGGCATATAAAGATATAAAACGATTCTTATAAAGCATTTGACGCCTTGTAGAATCGGGAGACTCCTTTTTCTGGACACGCTCATGACGGTTCCTCACGCCATCCTTTCCCATCTCGACGCGTTGGAAGCCGAGGCCATTCACATCATGCGCGAGGTCGCTGGACAGTGCGCCAATCCGGCGCTGCTCTTTTCCGGCGGCAAGGATTCCGTCTGCATGTTGCGGGTGGCGGAAAAAGCCTTTCGTCCGGGGCGCTTTCCTTTTCCGCTCCTGCACATCGATACAGGCCACAACTACCCGGAAGTCGTTCAGTTTCGCGACACGCGCGCCGCCGAACTGGGCGAGCGGCTGATTGTGCGTTCCGTGGAAGATTCCATGCGGCGCGGTTCTGTGGTGCTGAAGCATGCGGCAGAATCGCGCAACAAGCATCAGTCGGTGACGCTCATGGAGGCCATCGAGGAATTCGGCTTCGATTGCTGTATCGGCGGCGCGCGCCGGGACGAGGAAAAAGCGCGCGCCAAGGAGCGCATCATGAGTTTTCGCGACGAATTCGGCCAGTGGGACCCGAAGAACCAGCGTCCGGAATTATGGGATCTGTACAACGCCCGCGTACACAAGGGCGAGAACATCCGCGCCTTTCCCATTTCCAACTGGACGGAACTCGACGTCTGGCAATACATCGCGCGCGAAAATCTGGCGCTGCCAAGCATTTATTACGCCCATCTTCGTCCCGTCGTGCGGCGTCAAGGGGCGTTAGTGCCGATTACCGCTCTGACCCCCGCCCAACCCGGCGAAATCGTTGAGAAAATCCGGGTGCGTTTTCGCACCGTGGGCGACATCACCTGTACCGCGCCGGTTGCCTCGGACGCCGACAGCATCGAAAAAATCCTCGCTGAAACCGCCGCCGCCACCATCACCGAACGCGGCGCGACCCGCCTGGACGATCAGACTTCGGACGCCTCGATGGAACAACGCAAAAAGGAAGGGTACTTTTGATGTCTTCGATAATCGCCGCGCGGGATGAAGCCGCCGTTTCCCTGTCCGACCACGGTCTGTTGCGCTTTCTCACCTGCGGCAGCGTCGATGACGGCAAAAGCACCCTGATCGGGCGTCTGCTGTATGACACGCGCGCCATTCTTGCCGACGCGCTTTCCGCCATTGAAAAAACCTCGCAAAAACGCGGGCTGGATTCGGTGGATTTGTCGCTCCTGACCGACGGCCTGCAAGCCGAGCGCGAGCAGGGCATCACCATCGATGTGGCCTATCGCTATTTTTCCACCGGCACGCGCAAATACATCATCGCCGACGCGCCGGGACACGAACAGTACACGCGCAACATGGTCACGGCGGCTTCCACCGCCGACCTCGCCGTCATTCTGGTCGATGCGCGCAAGGGTGTGCTCACCCAGACGCGACGGCATTCGATCATTGCGCATCTGATGGGCATTTCGCATCTTGTCGTTGCCATCAACAAGATGGATCTGGTTGGCTATTCGCGGGATGTTTTTGCAAGCATCATGGAAGATTACCTTGAATTCGCCGAAAAACGCGACATCGACGACGTGCATTTCATTCCCATCTCCGCCCTGGAAGGCGACATGGTGGTCGATCGCGGCGCGAGGCTCGACTGGCACCAAGGGCCGACGCTCCTTGAAATTCTGGAGGCCGCGCCGCTGGCGCACAGCGAACACGCCGAGCCGCTGCGTTTTCCCGTGCAATATGTCTGCCGCCCGCAAGCCTCCGCCGATCCGGAACTGCACGATTACCGCGGTTTCATGGGGCAGGTGGAATCCGGCGCCGTCAGGGCGGGCGACCCGGTAATCGTGCTGCCGTCCGCCCGGGAAACCCGCGTTCGCGCCGTACACCTCGGCGGTGAGGACATCGGGGAAGCCATTGCCGGACAATCCGCCACCCTATTGCTTTCCGATGAAATCGACATTTCGCGCGGTGACATGTTGGTCGCCCGAAATGCCGTACCCACCGCGCAAAAACAGTTGAAGGCCATTCTCTGCTGGCTTGCGGAGACGCCGCTGGATAACGCCCGCGGCTACCTGATATTGCACACCACGCGCGAAGTCAAGGCCAAGCTCGTCCGCATCACGCACCGGCTGGACGTAAACACCCTGGAACGCCTGCCTGCCGAAAAACTCGCCATGAACGACATCGCCCGCGTGGAATTCAAACTCGCCCAACCCATCTTTGCCGACCCCTACGCCCAGAACCGCAACACCGGCGCGTTCATCGTCATCGATCCCAGCAGCAACAACACGGTGGGCGCGGGGATGGTCGTCGCGTGACGCAAATGAACCCGGTCACGCCGTCTCATGTACGCGCATGTCGAGGCCAGCGGTTTTGACGAGCGAGCGCAGCAGACCTTCCGTGCCGTAACCTTGTTCTCCCAGTTGGCGCAGGTCTGCCGCCAGCGCCGCGACTTCCGCGCGGATACCTTCTTCGTCCGGAAACTCTTCATCCGCCTGCGCCAGCGTTTGCAACGAGCGCAACAATTCCGCCAGGGCGCGGCCGGCATCGGGATTGATCGCCGGCATCGCCTTGACCTGACGCGGCCCCAAATGGCGCGCTTCGCGTCCATTGCGCCGGAAACTTGCCGTGACATGGAGCGGCATGATATTCATTCTGCTTGCCTCCTGCCTCTTTTAGCGGCAGAAACGAGGCTGGGCTTTAAGAAGCTGTTTTAAAAATTGAAAGTAGAGCGGATAAGCGTCCTCGTCAAAAGCGAGGCGCGAAGCGACGCTTGAACGCCTCTCAAGGTATTTTCAAAACAGCTTCTGAGAGCCTGTTCATCGTAAAACGAACTCCGGTTTGAAACCCCGCCCGTAAGAAAGGCGCGAAGTGAGACCCCGGCCGCGGCCGGGATTTCGACCGTAGTCATTCTCAGAGGGGAGAGAAACCCCTTCCCAATGGAGTTGGACCGACAGCCCTGAAGGGCTGTCGCTGATTTTTGCTCCCTGAACCGTATTTTCCGGGGTGAATCGCCCCCTCATCCGCCCTTCGTGCGCCTTCTCCCTCTGAAGGAAGAGAAGGAAAATCGAGCGCTTCTCACGGCAGTGCGCGCTCATTCGCGGCGGATCCGATCTTCTTCACCGCTCCATGGGCGCGTTGCCGGGACGCCAGAATGCAGCCGATCAAGGATGCCGCGCGTTTCGTACACAACGTCGTCGCATCCCATGATCCTTCGCGGGAAGGAGAAGTTTTTACGCGGCCTGTTAGAATGTCCGTCCTTTCCGGTTTGGCGAAAAAATTCCATGCGCGCGATGACCTCCCTGGCGAATGCCCTGTTCCATATCGCCCTGACCGCCTGGGCGGGCATGTTGTGGAGCATTGGCTATCTGGTGGTTCCGGTATTGTTCTATACGCAGGAGCGTATGCTCGCCGGGGAAATCGCCGGGCATCTGTTTGCCGCTTCCGGCTGGGCGGGGCTGGCGCTGGGCGGTTATCTGCTCCTCATGTTGTTGTCGCGCCAGGGATTGAAGGGCAGTCTGCGCACACTGGCCTTCTGGCTGACGGCGTTGATGCTGATTTTGACGGCGGTCAGTCTTTTCGGTATTCAACCCTTCATGGCGCATCTGAAGGAAAACGCCCTGCCGCTCGATGTCATGCGCAGCCCGCTGCGCGAGCGCTTCGTCACCTGGCACGGCATCGCCAGTTCGCTTTATCTGTTGCAAAGTCTGCTGGCGCTGGCGCTTACGCTGCGCGTCAATTTCGGAAAACCTGTGCAACAATGCCGAACCGCTTTTCAACCCCTCTTTCCGACAGGATAAAAAAATGATTCCGATTCGCCGCAGCGCGGGTTTTCTGTGCATGGCCTTGCTGGGCATTGCCCTGAGCGGTTGCCTGACGACGACCGCCCTCATTACTGGTCCTTCGGTAACGCCTGTTCCGGAGGCGGAAAATACCGCCTCGAACGCGCGTCTGCGCGTGGTGAGCAATGAAGGCGTGGTGCGCGCCATTCCGAAGAAGGCTTGCCTGGACGATTCCGCGCCCGACACCGGCGTCATCCTGGGCGGCAAGGGCGATCTGCGCGGGCAGAGCCGGAACATGCCCAACCCGGAGCGAATCGGCGACCATCCTTTTGCCGAACTCTACGTCGCGGCGGGCAAACCCCTTGTGCTGAATTTCCAGGTCGGGCCGGAATCCCGCGCCCGTTGCGCGCTTGCCGGAACCTTTGTCCCGCAGGCAGGCAAGGATTACGAAGCCTACGCCACCGTAAGCGAAGGGAAATGCGCCCTCACCGTGCGCTTCAGGAATCTGGCCAATGGTCTCTGGAAACCCGAACGGCTTACCGGCGCGCAAAAGTGCAAGCGTTGATCTTATGACGCCCACCCCGGCCGCGGATTATGCCGCGCCGCAGGGGTGGGGTCATTCCTCGCGGCGATACAGGCGGAAGCGTTCCTTGCGGTCGCCGGGGCGGCTGCCTTCCCAGGCGTGCCGCCAGACCTGATCCGGTAGCGCGCTCTCGATGCGCGGATTGTCTTGGACCAACAGCCAGCGGCAACCTTCATCGGCGGCTTGCAGCGGCGTAAAGGCAAGACGCTCGAAGTAGGCGAAAGAGGCGCGTTGGGCTTCGCCCAGACGCCATTCGGCAATACATGCCGGACGTTCTTTCGGCAACTGCGCGGCCACCGCGGCGGCCAACTGCCGATAGCTCTTGCCATAGTCGATCCAGGGCAGCCACAGGGAAACCGCCAGCAGCCACAGGGTAATCAGTCCGGCGCTCCAGCGGACAAGGCAACGCCAGGGTGAGCGCGGCAATCGCAGCAGCAGATGCAACCACCAGAGCGTGACAATCACGGCAAGAAGGAACGGCCAAAAATGAAAGCGCCCGACAAAGCCAGGTGCCAATTCCACGGCGCGCTGCGCCAGTCGCGCCGGATAACCGAAGACCATGGCGCTCCAGCCTACCCACAGAAGAAGCGCGAAAAGACAAAAGACCATGCCGGAAAACCAGTCGAAGGCGTTTGCCGCTCCCCGGCGCAAGGTGAGCGCCCCCGGCGTCGCCAGCAAGGCCAGCGGCGGCAGGAACAGCATGGCGGCGCTTTCACGCGCGGCAAGGCAGATGGGGAGCAGGAACAGGAGCAGGAAAAAAGCGGCCAGCGGCAACAGAAGATGGTCATTCTGACGCAGAGTTTCCACGGATTGCCAGGCGCGGCGGGTCTTCCACAGGGTCCAGCCCGCCAGCGGCCAGAGCGGCCAGGAAAACCAGGGCAGGAGCGCGGCATATTCCCGCAAATCGTCGCCATAACGCCAGTTGCCCGCCAGTATCCGCCACTCCCGGTCAAGCCAGGCTTCCAGCCATTCCGGCGCGCTGCAATACAGCAGCGCCAGCGCCGCCCCCGTCATTGCCGCGCCCAGCAGTATCCCCGTGCCCCATGGCCGCAGGATGTCCGCGTCAGGCCGATAGCGTATCCACAACGGCAAGAGACACAACGCAAGCAGCGGCAGGATGCCGGAAATCCCCGCGCCCAGCGCCGCGAAGAAGAGCGCGAAAGCCAGGAGGAACAGCGCGGCGCGTCCCTTGCGCGGCAGGAGCGCCAACGCCAGCAGCATGAGGCTTTCGGCGGCAAGGAGCGTCAGCATGGGCTGCGCTTCATGTACGCGCACAATGAGGCCGAAGCTGCCGATCAGCAGGATGGGCGCGGCGGCGGCGGCCTCCTTGCCATACCATTCGCGTCCGGCGTAGTAGAGCGCAATCAGGGTCAGCGCCGTCCATAGTCCGCTGGCAAGCCGCAACGCGTCGTGCAGGGGAAAAATGCCGCCAAAGACGAATCCCGTGAGCGCGGCGCTCCAGTAATAGAGCGGCGCGGCAAGGGAGGCGCGTCCCGCCGACAAGAGCGCGGCGCTGCGGCCGGAATCGAGGAAATCGCGGGCGGCCGCCAGATGGATGACGTCTTCGGTTTTCCACGGGTCATGTCCGAACAGTCCGGCAAACACGTAAATGGCGAGCAGACCGGCAAGCATCCAGCCCGCAGGCGGCAATTTCATGGTGCGCGACAAGACGGAAGACATGGCAAGGGATCAAGAAAAAGGCAGCCTGTCGGCTGCCTGGAACGAGGCGACAATTCGAGCTGAACAGCGGACTGAACGGACGTTCAGGCGGATTGACGCAGCGCGCCGAATTTCTGATTGAATTTTTCCACGCGCCCGGCGGTATCGACGATTTTCTGCTTGCCGGTGTAGAACGGATGGCAGTTGGCGCACACTTCCACATGCAGGGCTTTCTTCATGGTGGAACGGGTGGTGAAGGTATTGCCGCAAGAGCAAGTGACCTGGATTTCTTCGTAGTCGGGATGAATGCCGTTTTTCATGCGAGGATTCCTTTTGTAAGGCGAACCGCGATATTGGCGGTTCTGGGACAATTCCGGGAAACGGCGGATTATCCACGAAAACACAAGAGAACGCAAAGTGGCCAGGGCAATCGCATGAATGCCCATTTTTTTCCCGCTTTCGCCAAGCGGGGGGAGAGAGAATCTGGCGGCGGCAGCGTTTCCCTGAGCGCCGCGCTTCGTGGTCGGCAACCTGCTGTCCATTTTGCCTGCTCCCCCGAATTACTGACTGCCGATCACAAAGACCGCGTCGGCGACCATCTGTCTTCCCGATCCCCAGGTGCGCTAAACTGGCATTTTCCCGTGAACTCCTGATGAACATGAGTGTTTCTCCTTCTTTTTCTGCCGGGCATTATCTGAATCGTGAGCTGGGGTTGTTGGCTTTCAATCGCCGGGTGATGGCCGCGGCGCAGGATAGCGCTGTGCCGCTTCTGGAACGCTTGCGCTTCTTGTGCATTGTTTCCAGCAACATGGACGAATTTTTCGAGATCCGTGTCGCCGGGCTGAAGGAGCAGATTCGCGCGCGCGCCGCGCGCCTCACCACCGACGGCAGGACGCCGCAGGAAGTCTTTCGTCTGGTGAGCCTGGAAGCGCACACGCTGGTCGAGCGTCAGTATCGGATTTTCAATGACGAAGTGCTGCCGCAACTGGCCGCAGAAGGCATGCACTTCATTCGGCGCGCCGCCTGGAACGAAGCGCAACGCGGCTGGATACGCGATTATTTCGATCGCGAGGTCATGCCGGTGCTTACCCCCATCGGCCTTGATCCTTCGCATCCCTTTCCTCGCCTCCTGAACAAAAGCCTCAATTTTGCCGTGGAACTCGAAGGCAGGGACGCCTTCGGGCGCAGTTCCGGCATCGCCATCGTGCAGGCACCCCGTCTCTTGCCGCGCGTGGTGCGCCTGCCGCCGGAATTGGCGGGCGCGCCTTGCGGCTTCGTGTTCCTCTCTTCCATTTTGCATGAATTCGTCGGCGAACTGTTTTCCGGCATGCGGGTGCGGGGGTGTTACCAGTTTCGCGTCACGCGCAATTCCGATCTGTTCGTCGATGAAGAAGAAATTACCAATCTGCGCACCAAACTCCAGGGCGAACTGCCGCACCGGCATTTTGGCGATGCGGTACGGCTGGAAGTCGCCAACAATTGTTCGCAGCCCATCATTGATTTTCTGCTTTCCCAATTCGGCCTGCGCGAGGAAGACCTTTACCGCGTGGACGGCCCGGTCAATCTGGTGCGGCTGATGCAGGCGCCGGACAGTGTGGCGCGTCCCGATCTGTTGTTTGCGCCGCATACGCCGAGTCTGCCCGAACGCCTGGAGCGCGCGCCGGAAGGCAATATCTTCAGCCTGTTGCGGCAAGGCGACATGCTCTTGCACCATCCCTATCAATCCTTCGCGCCGGTCATCGACTTGCTGCGCGCCGCCGCCGAAGACCCGGCGGTTGCCGCCATCAAGATGACCATTTATCGCACGGGCGCGGATTCCGTGTTGATGCAGTCGCTGATCCGCGCCGCGCAGAATGGCAAGGAAGTTACCGTGGTAGTGGAACTGATGGCGCGTTTTGACGAAGAAGCCAACATCGGTTGGGCAACCCGGCTGGAGGAAGCGGGCGCGCATGTGGTCTATGGCGTGGTAGGCTACAAGGTACATGCCAAGGCGTTGTTGATCGTGCGCCGTGAGGATGGCATGTTGCGGCGTTACGCGCATCTGGGCACGGGCAATTATCATCCGCGCACCGCGCGGCTGTATTGCGATTTCGGCCTGCTCACCGCCAATGAGGAAATAGGCCAGGATGTTTCCGAAGTCTTCAAGCAGCTTACCGGACTGGGCAAGGCGCGCACCCTGCGTCATCTCTGGCAGGCGCCGTTCACCATCCATGCCAACGTTATCGCCGCCATCCGCGCCGAGGCGGAGTGGGCGCGCCAGGGCAAAAAGGCGCGCATCATCGCCAAGATGAACGCCCTGCTGGACCCGGGCATCATCGACGCGCTCTACGACGCTTCCCGCGCGGGAGTGCGCATCGATCTCATCGTGCGCGGCGTCTGCGGTCTCAGGCCCGGCGTTGCCGGGGTCTCCGAAAATATCCGCGTGCGTTCCATCATTGGCCGTTTTCTCGAACATCACCGGGTGTTTTATTTTCTTGCCAACGGGGAGGAGAAACTCTACCTTTCCAGCGCCGACTGGATGGAGCGCAACTTTTTCCGGCGCATCGAACTCGCTTTTCCCCTGCTGGATACGCAACTCAAGAAACGAGTGATGCGTGAAGGTTTGCGCGCCTACCTGACCGACAACCAACAGGCGTGGGAAATGTCCGCCGATGGCGACTACAGCCGCAGAATCTCGCGCGGAAAACCCAGGAGCGCCCAAGCGGAACTGCTGGCGACGGTCGGCGGCGGCAAAACGGCGGCAACATCCTCGATTCGACCGCCCGCATGACTGCCCGTCGGCAGTGGTTGCTCAAAACGTATAGGATATCGCCGCGCCGATGACGGAGTGGGAAACGGGGAAGGCTTTGGGGTATTTTGCGGGTCTGGCGGCGAAGAGGTCGTAGTGGAGGGTTCCGGCGGTTTTGATCTGTCCGCGCAGGCCGATGCCGTAGCCTTCGAGATAGGAGCCGGCGAGCCATTTTGTCGAGGGGCCGGAGACGTGTCCGGAATCCCAGAGGAGGTAGATCTGGTGCGCGGGGGAAAAATACCATGCGAATTCGTTGCGCCACCAGGAGCCGCGTTCGGACATCAGGGTCATTTCGCCGTCGAAGCCGCGCACGGTGTAGCGGTTGCCGATGGAAAGCCGGTCTTGTGCGATGAGCGGCGTGTAATTGTGCTGGAAATGCGCCTGGGTCGAATAGGCAAGCGTCTGGTTCAGGGCGCGGAACGGCCAGGAGAGGGCGATATTTCCGGTGACGAGGCGCATTCTGGAAGTTCCTTCGTTGAACGCTTCCTCCGGGGCGTTGAGCGCGCGATGCGCGCCGGTGCCGCGCTTGTATTGCAGATGGGCATTCACGGTTGCGTTGCCGAGATATTCCGTGTGTTCGAGGGCAAGATGCCATCCGGCCATGCGTCGGCGCTGGATGGTCAATTCCGCGTCGTCGATGTAGTTGCGGCTGGAACGAATCCATGCGCCCAGGCTTACGCTGGTCTTGCGGTTGCCGTCGCGGTACAGGCGGCGCTTCAGGGTCAGGTCGTGCTGACTGCTCCAGCCCCAGTACAGGTAGTTGGTGGAATAACCGGCAACGGCCTGCCGGTATTCGTTGTGGTTGAAGCTGTAGGCGACAGAGGTGTTGCCGAATGGCGCTGAATAATGAAAGCCGTAGCCTTTTGTCCCGGATTCCAGCGACCTGTCGCCGCTTGCGTGGCCATTGATGTCTTTTGTGTGACCGAGGTCATGGCTGTAATAGGCGTAGAAGGTGTCGGAGAGCCCAAGCGGATTATCGACTGAAATGACGGCGGTTCCTTGGTTCTTGCCGGTCAATGTGGAGCCGGAATCGTCGGCGCTCAGGGTGACGCGCAGGGGAAAGCCCTGTTTCCAGCGGATCAGGAGGTCGGATTCGCCGGGCTGGTCGGTATCGGCGGGAAGAATTTCAAAACTGGCTTCCACCGATTGCAGGCGGCGGAAGTTTTCCAGGGCGGTCTCAATGTCGCGCAGATTGAGCAGATCGCCTTCTTGCATCGGGAATTCGTTGCGAAAGAACTGGGTTCTCGCGGCGTTTCCTGTCCAGTCATCGCGGTCGGGGACGTTTTCGAAGCGGATGCGGCGAATCTTCCCGGGAATGAGGAGGAAGTCCAGTTTTCCCGCTTTCACGCTCTGGGCAGGCGCGACGACGCGGGTGGTGACGTATCCTCGCCGGATGATGAGATCCTGCAACCGGGCCATGAGGAGATTGATGCCGCGCGCGCCGATGCACATGCCGGAGACGAAGCCCTGTTCTTCCAGCATGTCTTCGAGCAAGGCGCGAAAACGTCCAGATTCTTCCCCGGAGAGCGTCACGGCATGAATCGGAAAGCAGGGCGTTTCGCCATCCGCGAGGCGAAATTCCGGGGCAGAAGGCGTATCCTGCCGCAGCCGCACATCGCTGCCGGACGTCATGCGTTCTTCCAGTTGTCTTTGCCGTTCCTGATGGCGCAGGTATTCTTCTGTGCCGATGTCGGCCTGTGTCGGCGGGCAGACGGCGAGGAAGACGAAAAACGCGATCCATGCCGCGTGAGAGGCCTTGCGCATCCTCGCGTCCTGTTCAAAAAAGCCAGATTCTATGTCTTATTTTCCCGCGATTGAAAATTCTTGTTTTTTTCATGGGTTGCTGACAGAATTCTTCCATTGTGTTTTCCAGTGTGCTTTTGTCATGAATACGTTGATGCGTTATGGGCTGTGGCTGTTCCTGGGGTGCGCTGTTGCCGCGCCGACGTGTGGCCAGATTGTGCCGGATGCTGGTGTATCGGGTCAGAAGCCGGTGGTGTTGTCGACGGGGGGAGGATTGCCGCTGGTGCATATTGTGACGCCGACGGCTGGGGGGGTGTCGGTGAATCAATACCGGCAGTTTGACGTGCAGGCGAAGGGTGTGGTGCTGAACAACAACCGTGATCCGCTGGTTGCCGCGCAGCTAGGCGGGGAAGTGGCGGCGAATCCGTTTTTGGCTGGGGGTGCGGCGCGGGTGATTGTGAATCAGGTGAATTCGTCGAATCCGTCGTATTTGCTGGGGCCGCTGGAGATTGCGGGGAAGCGTGCGGAACTGGTGATAGCGAACCCGTCGGGACTGGAAGTGAATGGCGCGGTGTTTTTAAACGCGAGCCGGACGACGCTTCTGACGGGGCGTGTGAATCTGTCGAATGGCGGTTTGTCGGGATATACGGTAGGCGACGGGGCGATCCGGATCGAGGGTGCGGGTCTGGACGCGCGGCAGTCGGAATATACGGCGCTGCTGGCGCGGGCGGTGGAAGTGAATGCGAAGCTGCATGCGGGTCATCTGACGATAGTCGCGGGACAAAACGAGATTGCCGCCGGAGACATGGGCGATGCCATGCCGGTAGGGAATTCCCTTTCTGCTGCGCCCGCGCCGTTATTTGCGGTAGATGTGAAGGCGCTGGGGGGGATGTACGCGGAAAGCATCCTGCTGGTGGGGACGGAGCATGGCGTGGGGGTGAAGAACCACGG
>JAIRLE010000107.1 GCA_031259605.1 Zoogloeaceae bacterium | reverse complement strand
TGCGACTTGCGACGGCTTACCACAACGGCGAGACCGGGATCGGCGAGGACGTGAATTTTTCGGTGGAGCCGGACGAGCTTCCCTCCTTCCGCGACACGGAGCGGGCCTACGGTGGCCGCAAGGCTTTCGAGCGGGCGAAAGAGGCCGGGCGCACGAAGCTGAACTTCCGGCAGTGGGTGCAGGTCAGGACGCCGGAGTTCAGGAAGTGGTTCGGGGATTGGGAGGCGCTACGAGCGCAGGACAGGCTCGACGCCATGAAGCCGGTCGAGATCAATGCGCCAGAGGAATGGAAGGCTCTTTCAAAATCCGAACTGCGGGCAAAAGTAGCCGAAGCTTTGCAGGAATTGCGCGATACCGAGTTTGAGCATCCGGAAATCGGGAAGGTTTTCGTGCGGCAAGGCGGTATCAAAAAATCCGTTTCGACAAGCGCCGACCCCGCCAAGCTGCTCGTGTTGGGCGACCTGAGAAAGGCTTTTGAGCAAAGCATTTATGCGTCTGCCAGCGTCCCAGAAAATCAACAGGCGGAACCGAATATTCATGCCTACGAAAGGCTGTTTGCGCGGGTGCGTGTTGCGGGGCGTGATTTGGTCGCTATCTTCACCGTTCAGCGCCAAAAAGACGGGCGTAACTACTACAACACCGTAACTTTGGAAGACGGGCAAGAAAAAACCCCGGCAGTCTCTCCGAGGGATACCCCCGCAAGCGGGGAACACGCCGCATCGGCCTATACCGAGGTTTCATCCTTTATACGTCAACCCATGCGCCGCGTCAACCCCGCCAACGTCTCCAAGGTCGTCGACCCCGAGACCGGCGAGCCGCGCGTCATTGGCGGCATGTTTGTCGATTCGCAGGAAGCTGCGCTGGATCGCCTCCCGGAGGATTATGAACGCGCCCATGAACTTGGGCGTGAAATGAAGAAACGATACAAGAACCGAGCCGGATTGAATGCCGCGATTCGTGAGGGGAGTATCCCGAAAGAACTGGAGCGTTTGTTTTACAGCGGCAGTCTGACTGAAAACAGCATGTTTGAAGACGGCTTCGATGGTATCGACCTGCCATCAAGATTCGTTTTTGCAGAACGCATCGGAGATGTGCCGCCAAATCTGAAGAGCTACAACTACCGTTACGAGTTCTTTGAAGATGGGGTGTCCGTGCTTGGTCTGCTTGATCCTGAATCTGGTCTTGTCCGGGAAAGCGATGGCATGTTTGAAATCTTCAACAGAGATCGGAAACGTTTCTACGTCGGCGGTTTTCTGCTCGATAGCCGGGGAAGCGATGGGGAGCCTTTGATTATTCCGACGTATGCCACGGAAAAAAACAATGCGCGGGTCAAGTCCGCCACGGGCAACACCGGCGCGTTCTCGCGGAAGAACGACGATATACGGTTCTCCGTAGAGGATAGGGATCAGACGGATTTACTCTCTCGTCTCGACGTTGATGAATACGACGGGAAAACGGTCATTTCCACGCGATCCGGCGTGGTGAAGAGTGTTCCCGACCTGTTGCGCTCTGTTTTCCCGGACATTCGCATCACAGAGGAAACAGAGACGCATGCCGTTGTGCGGGAAGGCGCGGCGGAAATCGAAAGCCGTATCAATGCCGCTAAAAAGGAGATGGGCGCGCGCCGCACGGCGAAAGAATTGGAAACGAGAAGGTTGGTTGAACTGGCCCGAAGCCCGGATATTACGCCAGAAATGCAGATGAAAGCACTAAACAGCGGAGATGGTGTAGCACGCCAGAATCTGGCGGAAAATCCGAACGTCGCGCTGGAAGTGCAGGTGATTTTAGCGAAGGACATGGACAATAATGTTCGCTATAAGCTGGCGCAGAACCGAAAAGTTACGCCGGAAGCGCAGGTGATTCTGGCGGAGGACAGTAACAAGGATGTTCGCCTGATTCTGGCGAATGTAGATGGAATATCGCCGGAAGCGCAGATGATCCTGGCGAAGGACAGTAACAAGGATGTTCGCTGGAACCTGGCGGAAAACCCGAACATTACGCAGGAAGTGCAGGCGATTTTAGCGAAAGACATGGAAGAGAATATTCGCCGGGCTCTGTCGTTAAATCCGTCCTTGAGCATGGAGACAGTCGGAATCCTGGCTGAAAAAGCCGACGTTCGGATGTTGTCTCGTCTGGCGGCAAAGCACAACACGCCCTTCATGAAGGAACGGGCGGCGGTTCTGTTGAAGGAGGCGCAGGAAGACCCGGAAGCGAACGTGCGCGATATTTCAACCATCATGAATACCGGGCTGATCGACATCGCCACGATCAAGGATGCGTCCTTCACCGGCATTTCTCGCTGGCGGCGGGAGTTGAAAGCGGTGCTGGACGGCACCACGGAAGCCGACAACCGGCTCTCCGGCGCGGCGCGCAAGCTTGGCGTGCAGAAGGACGCCCTCATCGCCCTCATTCGCAAGAGCACGGGCGTTGAAGTCGCCGATGATTGGCTGAAGCGGGATTTCTTCTCCCGCGCCGATCTGGAAAAGGCGGCGGGGAAACCCGGCCTGCTCTATCTGAATGAAGCAGAGCGTGGAGGCGGGCAGGCTCCCGGCAGGGACAAGATGGACTCGGCGATTTCCTTCTTCAACCCGGACGTGCCGGAAGAGATTCAAAACAAGTTCTCCAAGGCGCAGGTGGCGAGCAGTCATCCGGCGGGCTTTGGCTTCGCGCTTTTCCGGAGATTCGGCAAGAAGAAAGAGAATGCCTTGATGACGGAGATTCAGTCCGACATCATGAGCGTACTGTTCGACAAAGGGAAGGAAGATCGGGCGGCGCAGATATGGGGCCGCGACCTGCCCGCGGCGCGGGAAGCCATGCGTTCCCGACGCAACACTTGGGTGAAGGAGATCTTCCGCAACACGGCGCGGTATCTTTTCAACCACGGGGTGCGGCGCGTCTACGCGATTACGCCGGAGAGCCTGCGCGGGCAACTTGCGGCCGACCCGCCCGACTCGGTGGTCAACGCCTGGCTTGGCGAAAGGGCGGTGAAGGAGGAAGGATTCGGCGAGCGGGTGAACGTCGAGGTGGGCGGCATCGAGTACGAAGTGTGGGATGCCATCGAGCGGGATTCGGAAGCGGGGCGGGAGATTCTGTTTTCGGTGGAGCCGGAGCGCCGTCCGTCCCGCCCGGTGCTCTCCGGCAACGACATGAACACGGCCTTCACGCTGCTGGCGCAATTCGATGAGGCGTTCCAGCAGCCGACGCCGAAGGGGCGCGAGTTGCCCGGCATCGTGCGGGAGATCGACGAGGGGTATTCCGCCCGCGCGCTGCCGAAGGCGCAGGCCGCGCCGAAGGGCGCATCGAAAGCTTGGGAGATTACCGCGCCGAGCGGGGCGAAGGCGCAGGTCTATGAAGACCGGGGCAAGGTCTGGATCGACGTGTCGCGCTTCCAGCCCGGCAAGGACATGGGCAATGTGGTCTATGGCGCGGTGGCCGGGTACGCGCACAACGCGGGCAAGGTGTTCATCGGCGATCCGGCGGGGCTGTCGCGCACGGGGTTCTACCGGCGGCTGGAGAACATGATTTCTTCCGCGCTGCGCTACGGCACGACCGATCATTTGCGCCCGCACGAGGCGCAGCTTGATCCGGAGACCTACTACGATGGGGAAGAGGAGTTCAAGGGGCTGGGGATCAAGTGGAAGATCGGCGACACCGAAGGCAACTTGACAAATATGATGAGGGTGGCATATAATGCGGCTCTTCGCAATACGCCCAAGATCAAGGACATCATCTATGACTTCGACAGACAACAGTTTGTGGACACCCGAACAGGTCGAAGCGTCCTTCGAGGCCGTCTCAAGGACTATGTTTCAGGGGTGCCCGGAAAATCGTCGCCGCGCTATTCTGGCGGAAGCTCGACGGCGGCGCGAGCAGTGCTATTCAATACCTTTCTACAGGGAAGGGGAAGAGCGGGACGGCCCGCGCCACTGGCTGCTTTTGGCGGCCAGTTACGGCGGGAACGAATAGACCCCGAACTGAAGAAGGTCTTCTACTCGACCGAACCAGACGCGCCGCCCGCCCTCCCGGAAGAGACGCCCGCGCAGGCCGCGCAGAGGAGGGTGCAAGACCAGTTCAACCGCTTCAGGATATTGAAAGCCTGGGCGAAGAAGATGGGCGTCGATTTCTCGGAGCAGGCGGACGTGTACCGCGCCGAGGAGCGCATGCATGCGCGCTTTGCGAACCAGGTGGAGGACTTCCGGAACAATCGCGTCAGGCCCTTGATCCGGAAGATTGCCGCCGCGGGGTTCAAGCGGGAGGACGTGGAGCAATTCCTGCACGCGCAGCATGCGGAGGAGCGCAACCAGAAAATCGCCAGTATCAACCAAAAGATGCCGGATGGCGGCTCGGGGATGCTGACCGCCGTGGCGCGGGCGATTCTTGCGAGCGCACACCCGGAACTGGCGGCGCTGGCGAACGAGTTCCGCCAGATTACCGAGGACGCCAAGAATCTGCTTCTCAAGGAGGGGCTGATTACGCAGGAGATGGCCGACGCCTGGGATGCCGCGTACAAGCACTACGTGCCGTTGAAGGGCGAAGCGGAGAATGCGCACGGAACCGGCAAGGGGTTGAAGGCGCGGCTGCGGTTGAAGCGCGCACTGGGCCACTCTGAGCGCGACGAGAAGATCATCGAGAACATCTTGCTCGATTACGAGCGCGCCGTGATGCTGGCGGAGAAGAACCGCGTCGGGCAATCCTTGCTGGCGGCGGCGCTCGAACTGGGGCGCGACGACATCATCAGTGTCGACAAGCCGGTGAAGCGAGCGGTGTTGAGGCCCGGCACGACGGTATGGGAGGTGCGCGTCAGCGGGCGCACGGCGGGATCGTTCGCCTCCGAGAAAGAGGCGCGGATCGCCGCGAGATCGCTGCCGGGCGATGTGGCGATCAGGAAGACCAACGATTTGCACGTCGTCTATACCGCCAGCCCGATGCTGGCCGATAACGAGACGCTGGTGTATGTGAAGGGCCACGCCATCCGGTTGCAGATCAACGATGCGCTCTTGGCGCGCGCCTACGGGCGGATGGGACAGGAAGCATTGAACGGCATCCTGCGCGCCGGGGCGATGCTCAACCGCTACTTGTCGAGGATCTACACGGGCTACAACCCGGAATTCCTGCTGACGAATATCGTGCGGGACTTCGGTTCCGGCATCATCAACATCACGGGCAAGGAAGGCGCGGGCGTGGCGGCGCGGGCGGCGCGCAATTACCCCAAGGCGTTCGCCGCGCTGCTGAAGTATGCGTTCACGGGCAAGGCTTCTTCGCTCATCGCGCGCTACCGGGAGGACGGCGGCAACACGGGGGCGGCCTATCTCACGGACTTGGAACGGCTGGGCGGACAGGTCGCCACGGAATTCGCCGCCTACAACGGCGTGCTGAAGAATCTGAAGGCGGGCGACGTGAAAAACGCGGCGCGGGCGGCGGGCAGGAAGACGTTCGGCGCGGCGTTGAAGCTGCTTGAGAACATCAACATGGCGGGCGAGAACGCGATGCGGCTGGCGGCCTATGAGGCGATGTTGCAAAGCGGCAAGACGCGGGCGGATGCGGCGAGCCTGGCAAAGAACGCGACGGTGAATTTCAACCGCAAGGGCGAGATCGGCGCGCAGGCGAACGCGCTTTATCTGTTCTTCAACGCGAGCGTGCAGGGGACGGCGGCGGCGGTCGAGGGGTTGTCCGGCAAGCACAAATTCCAGGCGTGGGGGCTGGCGGGGGCCATGGCGGGGTTGGGCTACCTGCTGGCTTCAAGCCTGGGCGGCGCGGACGATGAGGAGGAGTACGACCGGCTCGATGATTACACGAAGACGCGCAACATGGTCATTTGGTCGGGCGACGGCTGGGTGAAGATTCCGGTGCCCTACGG
>JAIRLE010000068.1 GCA_031259605.1 Zoogloeaceae bacterium | reverse complement strand
ATTTCGATTTCGATTCCGACACCCTGCGCCCCGAATCCGGCGCGGTGTTGGACGAAGTGGTCAAACTCGCCCAGGCCAACCCGACCTGGAAATTCGAGATCGGCGGACACACGGACAGCCTGGGTTCCGCCGAGTACAACCGGAAACTGTCGGAACGGCGCGCGGCTGCGGTCGTGCGCTACCTTACCGGCAAGGGGGTTGATGCCGCCCGCCTGCAAGCCAAGGGCTACGGCGCGACCCGTCCGCTCGTCCCCGAAAAGGACGGCAATGAAGCCGCCCGCGCGCAGAACCGGCGCGTGGAACTGGTCAAACCATGAGGCGCGAGGGTCAAATGTCAGAGATCAGAAGTCAGGCATCGGGGAGCGGACGCGAGCGCAAACGTCCGCCGTCTCATATGCGAATATCGTCAAAAGCGAGGCGCGCGGCGACACGGCAATCCATGCCTTTCCCCGGCGAAGCCGCAAATCGACAGTCATCGGTCATCTGTCCTCTGAAACATCCCGCGCCGATGAGGCTTGTCAATGCCATTTTGCGCCGCACGCCGCCCGCATTCACCAGCCGCCATTACGGCAAGCGGATTCCAGGGGACGAAAAACGTTTCGAGGCGCGACTGATCGAGACGGTGATGACGGCGGTTGAACAGATGGAGGAAAAATAATGGCTACCCCGAAAAAAGGCTGTCGCTACCGCGTCACGCTCGAAGAACTGGACGCGGATACGCCCGCCCGCCTGCAATTCGAGTTCGACAATCATGACGACATCTTCGCCATCGTCGAACGCCTGCGCGGGCGTGACGGCGATCCTGTCGCCGCCGGGGAGGTTCCGCCGTTCGTCCTGGGTCTCAAGCTCCTGGGCAGGACGCTCATGGCCAACCGGCAGCATCCCCTCTTTGCCGATTTTTTCCCGCGCTTTGCCGACTTCATGAAGGCATTGAAGAAAGGCGCATGAACATGCGAAACCCGTTCCAGCCATCGGAAACGCCAACACGGCCTGAAGCCGCCGCCTCGCTCGTTCACGAAAGAGCACGAAAATGACATCCTCTTTCCAGCAAAACGACAAGCGGCGGAAGCTGCTTTATGATTCCGGCCATCAGAGCACGGCCAAACTTTTCGGATTTCTGATATCCATGATTCCCGTGGCGGTTTTTATCGGCGAGATGGCCTACCCGGAGACACCCGTGCTCTTGTGGTTCATGCTGGTTCTGCCTGTTGCTGTCGCCATGTGGTTTTGGGTGGTGTCTTTCATCCGGTGTTCGGTTCCCTACCCGTGCAGACTGTTCGACTGCGGGGATCATCTGTTGGTGGAGCAATACAACGCGAAGTGGTCGGAGAAAATTCCGCTTTCCAATATCGCCGATCTTGATTACGACCTCAAGATAGAGCGGGGGAATGCACCAGACCTCCATCATGAACGCACAATACTGACCCTTTTGAAACCGGGAAGAAGACTTCCCCGCAAGCTGGTATTTTCCTTGCGTATCCCAAGAGAGCGCCAGAAGGAGGTGCTCCGTGGCTCCGGAATCTGGACTGAACTTGTGGCGCCGCCATCCTGCTATCTCGAACTCCGGCGCATTCTTGACGAATACAGGAAAAACCAGGAACAGGGAGCATAGAAAATGCGAGAACGCCCTTTCATCGGCTGCGTGGATTGCCGCGACGGCAAGCGCCTCGCTTTTGACGGGGGCAGAGGTACTTTTCTGTCTTCCGTCCTCCGTCCTCTGTCTTCTGCCCGCCACATTCATGAAGGAACTGAAAAAAGGAACATGCGCATGAACATGCGAACCCCCTCCCGGACACGCCCTGCCCGCGCAGGGCGCGGCAAGGCGTCCGTCCTCTGTCCTCTGTCCTCTGTCTTCTGAAACATGCTTGAAATCGAAATCGACGGCAAGAAGGCGCAGACGCCGGATGGCAGCACGGTAATGGAGGCCGCGGAGCGCCTGGGCGTCCATATCCCGCATTTTTGCTATCACAAGAAACTTTCCATCGCCGCCAATTGCCGCATGTGCCTCGTCGAGGTGGGAAAAGCGCCGAAGCCGCTGCCGGCCTGCGCGACGCCCGTCACCAACGGCATGAAGGTGTTTACCCATTCCGAACTGGCGGTTGCGGCGCAAAAGGGGGTGATGGAATTCCTCCTCATCAACCATCCGCTCGACTGCCCGGTCTGCGATCAGGGCGGCGAATGCCGGTTGCAGGACATCGCCATGGGCTACGGCGGGGTGAAAAGCCGCTTCGGCGAGGAAAAACACGTCGCGCCGCCGAAGGACGCCGGGCCGCTCATTTCCATGCGGGAAATGAGCCGCTGCATCCACTGCACCCGCTGCGTGCGCTTCGGGCTGGAAGTCGCGGGCGTCATGGAACTGGGCATGGCGAATCGCAGTGTGCATTCCGAAGTCACGACCTTCATGGGACGCGCCATTGATTCCGAACTCTCCGGCAACATGATCGACCTCTGCCCGGTGGGGGCGCTTACCTCGAAACCCTTCCGCTACACCGCCCGCTCGTGGGAACTGGAACGGCGGCGCTCGATCAGCCCGCACGATTCCGTGGGCGCGAATCTTTCCGTGCAGGTGAGGCAGGGCAAGGTGGCGCGGGTGCTGCCGTTCGAGAACGAGGCGGTCAACGAATGCTGGATCACCGACAAGGAACGCTTTTCCTATCCGGCCCTGAATTCCGGGGAACGCCTGACGCAACCCATGCTGAAACAGGGCGGGAAGTGGCGGGAAGTCTCCTGGAGCGACGCGCTCGATTACGTCGCGCACGGCCTGAAGGACATCGCCGCCCATTCCGGCGGCGACGCGCTGGCCGCGCTGGCCGCGCCCTGGTCGACGGTGGAGGAGATCCATCTCCTCAAGCGGCTCATGCGCGGCCTGGGTTCCGCCAACGTGGATTTCCGCCCGCGCCAGCGGGATTTTTCGACCGACGGCAAACGGCAGGGCGCGCCCTGGCTGGGGATGCGGCTCGCCGATCTCCGGCACCTGGAATCGGTACTCATCGTCGGCTCCTTCCTGCGCAAGGATCATCCGCTGATCGCGCAACGCCTGCGCCACGCGGCGCAAAAACACCAGGCCGAGATCAGCATCCTTTCCGTCGCCGCCGACGATCCGTTCCTGCCGCTCTTTGCGCAAAAAACGGTCGCGCCCTCGCAATTGGCCAACAATCTCGCCGCCGTGCTGAAAGCCGCCGCCGAACAAAAGGGCGTCGCCGTGACGGGCGTCGCGGGGCTGGAAGATACGCCCGTCACCGAAAAGGCGGCGGTTATCGCGCAAAGCCTCATCGCGCATGAGAGGAAGGCGGTCTTCCTGGGGAACGCCGCCACGCAGTCGCCGGAGGCGGGCAAACTGCACGCGCTGGCCCTGAAGCTTGCCGGAATCACCGGCGCGACTTTCGGCTTCCTGGGAGAGGCCGCCAACAGCGTCGGCGGCTGCCTCGCCGCGCCGCCGGAAGGCGCGAACGCCCGGCAGATGTTCGCCCGTCCGCGCCAGGCGTATCTGCTCTTCGGGCTGGAGCCGGAACTCGACTGCGCCCATCCGCAAGAGGCTCTCGCCGCCCTGAAGACCGCCGGACTGGTGGCGCAGTTTTCCGTCTTCAAGCACGGCCCGGCGCTGGAGTACGCCGACGCGCTCCTGCCCTTGGCCCCCTTCACCGAGACTTCGGGCACGTTCATCAATACCGAGGGCCGCATCCAGTCTTTCGCGGGCGTCGCGCCGCCGTTGGGCGAATCCCGCCCCGGCTGGAAGATCCTGCGCGTGCTGGGCAACGTGCTCGACCTGCCCGGCTTCGACTACGAGGACAGTGAAGCGGTCTTGCGGGCTGTCCTGGGGACAGAAGACAGAGGACAGAGGACGGAGGACGGAGAGGTTTTTGCCGCCGGGCTGGATAATGGCCTGACGGATGCCGCCGTGACGTTGACGTTTGCCGAACCGCAAGGGTTGGAGCGCATCGCCGATGTGCCGATCCACTTCGCCGACCCGATCGCGCGGCGTTCCGCGCCCCTGATGCAAACGACGGACGCCGCGCCGCCGACGGCGCGCGTCGCGGCGGTGACCCTGGGACGATTGGGCATTGAGGCGGGCGAGACGGTCATCGTCCGGCAGGGCGCGGGCACGGCCCGGCTCGTCGCGGCGCGGGACGACAGCGTTCCCGACGGCTGCGCGCGCGTCGCGGCGGGACACGCCGCGACCGCCGCCTTGGGCGAAATGTTCGGCTCCATCCGCCTGGAAGCGGAAAAAACAGGGGGGGAGGCAGACCATGTGTGAAACGGAAATCTGCTTTCGCACCGATTTCTTCAAGCCCGTTCCGGGCGAGGAGAAGCTGATGGCGGAACCTGGCCGCTACGGCAAATCCCTGGCGCTTTGGCTGGCGGAAAGGTTGAAGGAACGGCGCTTCGTCATCGAGCGCGTGATCCCGGAAGACATGTACTGGCGGATCGACATCGCCTGTCCGGACCCGGCGTGCAGGCTCTTGCTGATGTGCGGCAACACCGACAGGGAAGGCCGGGCGTGGATGGTCTGGTCCGGCACCCATGTGGCCTTCTGGAGGCGCCTGTTCCTGCTTTCCCGCTACCCTGGCGCGGAAATGGAAAAACTGGATCGGCATCTGAAGGAACTGCTGCCCGCCATTCCCGGCATCGTCATGGAGCGCGCCTGATGGAAGCCCTGCTGCAATCCCTTGCCCAACTCGGAACCGCCTGGTTCGGCCCGACGCTCTGGCTCGTCCTCTGGACGCTCGTCAAGATCGTCGCCATCGTCGCGCCCCTGATGCTGGGCGTCGCCTATCTCACCTATGCCGAAAGAAAGGTGATCGGCGCCATGCAAGCGCGCGTCGGTCCCAACCGCGTCGGGCCGTTGGGTCTGTTGCAGCCGGTCGCCGATGGCCTGAAGCTCCTGATGAAGGAAATCGTCGTGCCTTCCGGGGCGAACAGGAAGCTCTTCGTCATCGCGCCCATGCTCTCGCTGGCTCCGGCGCTGGCGGTGTGGGCGGTGGTGCCGTTCTCCGGCACGCTGGTGCTCGCCAACATCGACGCCAGCCTCCTGTACATTCTCGCCATCGGCTCGATGGGCGTCTATGGCGTGGTGCTGGCCGGATGGGCGTCCAATTCCAGATATGCCTTCCTGGGTTCGATGCGCGCGGCGGCGCAGATCATCTCCTACGAAATCGCCATGGGCTTCGCGCTGGTCGTGGTCTTGATGGTTTCGGGGAGCCTGAATCTCACCGACATCGTGCGCGCCCAGCAAAGGGGCATGGGCGTGGATTGGGGACTCGATTTCCTTTCCTGGAACTGGCTGCCGCTCCTGCCGCTGTTCGTGGTGTATTTCATCTCCGGCATCGCCGAGACCAACCGCGCGCCCTTCGACGTGGCGGAAGGCGAATCGGAAATCGTCGCCGGCTTCCACGTCGATTATTCGGGCATGGCGTTTGCCGTCTTCTTTCTCGCCGAATACGCGGAAATGATCCTGGTGGCGACGCTCACAAGCCTCCTCTTCCTGGGCGGCTGGGCCTCGCCGGTCGGCTTCCTGCCCGACAGTATTGTCTGGCTGCTGGCCAAGACCTGCTTTTTGCTCTTTTTCTTCCTCTGGTTCCGCGCCACCTTCCCACGCTACCGTTACGACCACATCATGCGCCTGGGCTGGAAGGTGTTCATCCCCTTGACCGTGGTCTGGCTGCTGCTTGTCGGCGTCTGGATGCTGACGCCGTGGAACATCTGGAAATGAGGCGGATCATGACAGTTCAGAGGACGGAGGACGGAAGACAACCTCCGCCCTGCGAGGCGCGTAGCGCCGCGGCAATCCATGCCCCCC
>JAIRLE010000091.1 GCA_031259605.1 Zoogloeaceae bacterium | reverse complement strand
TCATCGTAAAACCAACTCCGGTTTGAAACCCCGCCCGCAAGAAAGGCGCGAAGGTTGAGACCCCGGCCGCGGCCGGGGTTTCGACCGTAGCCATTCTCGAGGGGAGAGAAACCCCTTCCCAATGGAGTTGGACCGGCAGACCTGAAGGGCTGCCGCTGATTTCTTGCTGGAAGAGGGCATGTGCCGTCCCGGAGGCGGGGAACGGCGAATGATACGGCGCATTTCGCGCCGCGGGCAACCGGTGTTCGCGGGGCAATCGCATGAATGCCTGTTTTTTTCCCTCTCCCGCTTCCCGGAGAGGGTGGCGCTTCAGCGCCGGGAGAGGGCGGCGGGTTCACCCTGGAAAACACGGTTCGGAGCGGACTGAATCATCGCCCCTCTCCCGCCAAGCGGGAGCGCGGACAGCAGGCGGCAATCGCCGGGATGTTTATGTGCGATACTTTGTCCCTGATTCTTTATCCGGGGGAAACCTCATGTCTTCTTCATCGCCATCGATCCTCCGCGCCGCTCTGAAAGCAGGCGGAACGTTTCTGTTGACATGGGTGTCGGGAAGCATCCTGGGCATGGCGGCGAGCGTGGGCGTCGCGTGGCACTACTGGGGGCATGTCGGCATTGGCGGCGGCCCCGCCCTGGCGCATGTGGGCGGCGGCGCGGGCGCGATTGTCATGCTGGCGACACTGGCGGCGCAGCCCGCGCTTTTGGTTGCGCTGCTGCTCTGGCTTTTTATTCTCGTCTATCCGGCAGTCAGCTTTTTTTACGGTTGGCGGCGCGCCTTGCAAAAAATCGTCGAAGCACACAGTGCATTGCTTGCCGAACGCCTGTCTTCCCTGGCAACCGAGCGTCTGGCGTCCCTGCCGGGCGCGCAGGGCGGGATTGGCCGGGTGCGGAAATGGCTTGCGGAGGATTCCGCCTCCGGGATGCTGGCATCCGCGTTGGGCGATTCGTCCTGGGCGCGACGCGCGGCGCGGTTCGCGGCGAGGCGGCTGCCCTGGGCGGATCTGCTTGCCGACTGGGAGGCGGATGCGGGCGCGCCTCAAGGCGCGGATGTTCAATCCCTGGCTCCGGTGTTGTCTTCGCGCATCGCCAAGGCGCTGAACGAAATCGCCGCGCCTTCGCGTTTGCCGCTTATCGTGACCGTCACGGCACATGCCGCGCTGTTGGGATTGGGGATTTGGCTGGCGAAGTGAAACAAAAGTTGCTGAGGCGACCCTTGTGGTCGCCCTCTTGGAAGCTGTTTTAAAAATACCTTGAGAGGCGTTCAAGCGTCGCATCCATTCTTCCGCCCCGTCAAAATCCGGAAGCTGAGGCCACGATACGAGAAACCCGACCTGTCCTGTCTCGGCTTGCTCCACCTCGCCGCCGCCGTGATCGCGCTCAACAAAATCATGATCATTTACGGATAAGTACTTATAATCCTTATTCTCAAAGCATCGGAGAAGAAAATGACGGATGACGATGAACTCTTCTTCGCGAACGAAGACGCGGACGCATCCGCCGCGCAGTCCCCCCGCAAGCCTTGGGTCGTGATGATCGTGGATGATGAGCCGGGCATTCACTCGATTACCCGGCTTGCGCTTTCCGGCCTTGTCTTCGACGGGCGTTCGCTGGAATTCTTGAGCGCCTACAGCGGCGCGGAAGCCAGGACGTTGATCGCCGAGCGTCCGGACACCGCCATCGCGCTCCTGGATGTCGTCATGGAAAGCGAGCACGCCGGGCTGGATGTGGTGCGGCATATTCGTGAGACGCTGGGCAACCGGATGATCCGCATCATCCTGCGCACCGGGCAGCCCGGTCAGGCGCCGGAGCGGCGGGTAATCCTGGAATATGACATCGACGATTACAAGACCAAGACCGAACTGACCGCGCAAAAACTCTTCACTTCCATCGTCACGGGGCTGCGTTCCTATGCCTATCTGGAAATCATCGAACAGAACCGGCAGGGTCTGGAGCAGATCATCAGCGCCTCGGTCAGCATCTTCAAGATTCAGTCGATGGAGCGTTTTGTCCAGGGAGTGCTCATCCAGTTGCTTTCCCTTTTGCAATTGGGTGAAAACGCCTTTTGCTGCGGTTCGCGCTGCCTGGTTTCCAGTAACCGCGACGCGGACGGCAGCCTGTGCATCGTCGCGGGTACCGGCGCGTATTCCCGCCGGGCTGGACAGGATATCGAAAAAGCGCTGCCGGAGAATATCCAGGGCTACATCCGGGAAGCCATCGAGCGGCAGGGCAACATCTTCGCCGCCGACCATATCGTGCTCTTCTTTACCTACAACGGCGGCCAAAACAATTTCATGTATCTGGAAGGCCGGCGCGAGTTGAGCGTCTTCGATCGGGATCTGCTCGACATCTTTTGCGCCAATATCGCCATTGCCTTCAACAATATCCATCTTGCGGAAGAGCTGGAGCGCACCCAGAAAGAAGTGGTCGAGCGTATCGGCGCGGTAGCCGAAACCCGTTCGGAAGAAACCGGCAATCACGTGCGCCGGGTGGCGGAATACTGTTACCTGCTGGCGCGCGCTTCCGGCATGGGCGAAGCGGAAGCGCAAACCTTGAGGGAAGCCGCGCCGATGCACGACATCGGCAAGGTCGGCATTCCCGATTCCATCCTGAACAAACCCGGCAAGCTGACGCCCGAGGAATTCGGGATCATGAAGAAGCACGCGGAAATCGGCCGCGGACTGCTTTCCGGCTCCAACAGCCGCTTGCTCGACCTTTCCGCCATCGTCGCCCACGAACACCATGAGCGTTACGACGGCGAGGGGTATCCGCGCGGGCTTTCCGGCGAGGACATCCACATCTATGGCCGCATCACCGCGATTGCCGATGTCTTCGACGCCCTGGGCAGCCCGCGCTGCTACAAGCACGCCTGGCCGATCGACGCGGTATTCGGCTACATGCGGGAACAGCGCGGCAAACAGTTCGACCCCGTGCTTATCGACCTTTTGTTCGCGCACAAGGAGGAAGTGCTGAAAATCCGGGAAAGTTTCAAGGACTGATTTGTCCACAAAATCAACCGCTGAACAGGCGTGGAGGGAATTCCGTCAAAAGCGGGGCGCGAAGCGACGCGGCGATCCAGGCGGCGGTTCCGCTTTTCCGAAGCGGCAAGGCAAACGGAGGCCGCGCTGGATTGCCGCGAGCCTTCGGCTCGCGCTTTTGACGAGGACGCTTATCCGCTGCTTTCAATTCTTGAAACAGCTTCTAAAACGTCGGCAAGCGCGGAAAACTCCGCGAAAAAGGAAACCATCATGTCCATTGAAGTCCGGTTCGGCAAGAGTCTTCATCCCGACGCGAAGGAAGCGGTGCGGGAGCTGGAAGCGCAGGTGGGCGACATCGCGCCGAACGCGCTCATTTTCTTTTGTTCGCCCAGGTACGATCACGTCGCGCTTGGCCGCGCCATTCAATCCGCCTTCGATTGTCCGGCCATCGGCTGCACGACCGCCGGGGAGATCCTCGGCAGCGAAGGCTACATTGAAAACGCGCTTGTCTGCGCCGCCATCGCTTCCGACCGGTTTACGCTGAAGCCCATTCCCATCCGCGACCTGCGCGCCTTCACAAGCGAAGCCAACCCCAGGGAGCTTGACGCCCTGGCCTATCTGGATCGGCAACGCAACTTTACCCTCTTGCTCATCGACGGTTTGTCCATGCTGGAAGAGCTGGTGGTCAGCCGCGTCAATAATGCGCTGCGGGGCGTTCCGCTCATTGGCGCTTCCGCGGGCGACGGCCTCGATTTCGCGCATGCGCGGGTGTATCACGACGGCGCTTTCCACGAAAATTTCGCCGTGGTTGCCGTCGTCGAAACCAGCTTGCCTTTCCTGCCCATCCACACCCAGCATTTCGAGCCGACGGAAAAGCGCCTCGTCATTACGGAAGCCGATGTCGCCACGCGCACCGTGATGGAAATCAACGGGCTGCCCGCCGCCGAGGAATACGCCAATACCGTCGGCCTTTCCCTGAAAAAGCTGACGCCGCAGGTCTTCGCCGCGCACCCGGTGATGTTGCGCATCGGCGGCGAATACTATGTGCGTTCCATCCAGAAGGTAAATCCCGACGGCAGTCTGAGATTCTTTTGCGCCATCGACACGGGTCTGGTGTTTACCGTCGCCAAGTCTTCCACCAGCCTGATTGCGCGCCTGGAAGAAAAACTCGCCGAAACCCGCGCGCGCATTCCCCATCCGGCCTTGATCCTCGGCAGCGACTGCATCCTGCGCCGTCTGGAAATACGCCAGCACGGCGAGCTGGAGAAGGCCAGGGCCGTGCTTTCCCAATATCCGTTCATCGGTTTTTCCACCTATGGCGAACAGTTTGGCGGCATCCACGTCAATCACACGCTGACCGCGCTGATCCTGGGAGACGGCACATGAGTGAAGCGCCAGCCGACACCGGCGAGCGGATCGCGACGCTTGAGCGCCGGATCGCCCAACTGGAAAAGATCAACCACGCCCTGACGGATCGGGTGGAGCGATCGACGAGCAGTTTCGGCGATTCCTATTCGCTGTTTACGCACAACCTGACCCTGCAACGCCATGTGGAAGAGCAAACGCGCGAATTGCAGGAAAGCAACCGGCAGTTGCACAAGGCTTTGAGCGACCTGCAAAGCGCCACCGACCAGATGATCCAGAGCGAAAAACTCGCCGCCCTGGGGTCGCTCGTGGCGGGCATCGCGCACGAGGTCAATACGCCGCTGGGCATTGGCGTCACGGCGGCTTCCCATCTGGAGGAGAGCGTCATCGCGCTCGAACGCGCCTTTGCCGCGGGCGCGATGAAAAAATCCGACCTCGCGAATTTTCTCGCCACCTGCCAGGAAACCGTGGAGATCATCCTGGGCAATCTCACCCGCGCGGCGAACCTGATCCAGAGCTTCAAGAAAATCGCCGTGGATCAATCGAGCGAGGCATGGCAGGTCATCGCGCTGAAGGACTACCTGAAGGACATCATTGTCTCCCTCACCCCCAAGCTGAAGAAAACCCGTATCCGGGTCGACATCCGTTGCCCGGAAGACCTGCGTTTCAACACCATGCCGGGCGCGCTGAGCCAGATTGTCGCCAATCTCGTCGGCAATTCCCTCATCCACGCCTTTGCGGAAGGGGAAGAAGGCGTGATCACCCTCACCGTCAAACCGGGAAAACAGGGCATCGTCCTGATCTACAAGGATGACGGCAAAGGCATTGCCCGCGAGCACCTGCCCAGGATATTCGAACCCTTTTTCACCACCCGCCGCGGCCAGGGCGGCAGCGGCCTGGGTCTGCACCTGGTCTACAACATCGTCACCCGCAACTTGGGCGGCAGCATCGGCGTGAGCAGCGTGCCGGGCGAAGGAGCAACCTTCACGCTCGATTTGCCGGGAACCGGGGATGGAAAACAAGGGACGGCAGGCTGAAAAAGCCTTGTCCGCCATCGGCCCCGGGCGACTCCAGACGCCTTGCTTTTCGCGGATCTTCCGGAGGCGCATGGGTTTACCCTCGCCCCCTTCGCGAAAGAGGGCGACCGAAGGCCGGGAGAGGGGCGCGTCGGGCAGCTCGATGGGTTGGGGGCGCGCCCGGCGCTGGCGCGGTGCCCTCTCCGCGTTGGCTGCCGGTGTTACATACAGAAACTTACACACCGATAATTTTCGTAATATTCCGGTGCTATGATAAAACACTCGAGAACATCATGACGAGGCGCCAAAATGAAACCTTGCATATATGGAAAAGTCCCTGCGAAATCCGTGGCGGCCATGCTGGCGCTGTCCGCTTTCCTCTTTCCCGCCTTGGTCTTCGGGCAGTGGAACCGGGGTGATCTGAATAGCGCCGTGACGAGCGCGGCAGCCGGCGGCACGGTGACGGTGCCTGTCCAGGGCGTGAATTTTGACAATGCCTACACCAGCGCCAGCGCGGTCGCCATCAATAAAAATCTCACCTTGAGCGGCAGCGCGCCCAACGGTTTCCCGACCAGCATCGGGAATCTGACCACGGATATCCTGAATCAGATCAGAGGACAGAAAACAGATAGCGTCACTTCGCTCATTCCCCTGGTTTCCAGCCGGGTCGATACCTTTGGCGTGCCGGGCATGTCGTTCATTCAGGGAAGCGGCGGTGGCAGCAGGGGCAGATCCACGGACAATTTAGCCGAATTCAACGTCACCAAATGGCTGGACATTACAGCAGGCTCGCACGAACTGAGTCTGCAATTCCTGCATTTCAGGGATGTCTCCATAGAGAACACGTTTACCAGCACCAGCGCCGGTGGCGTGGTCAACGGGCTGATCGGCAGTATCTCCAGCAACACCGGGGATACCACCATGGGCAACATGAGGGGCAACGCCTTCACGGGCATCGGCGTCACGCTGCATGGATACGAAGACACCCATTACCTGGCGGGCGGCGGGGTGATCGGGCTGCGCGCTACCGGGGAAGGCGGCGCCCCCTCCGCTTCCGCTTCCATGGGCGACATCATCGGCAATGTGTTCAAGGACGTGACGGTCATTACCGATGGGACCAATTCCTATAATAGCGAAAGCGCCTACATCGAGGGCGGCGGCGTCATCGGCGTGGATGGGGTCTCCACGCCCGACACCAAGTCGGGGCATGCTTCCATCCGCTCCCTGGACAACAACCTCTTCACCGACATCGAGGTGAGGTCGGACGACATCATCCTGGGCGGCGGCGTCGTCGGGGTGAACAACAACAGCCAGAATTCCGATCTCTCCACCTATTCCGAAATCCTGGCCGTCTCCGGCAACATTTTCGGCAACGGCATACTGGATACGACAACCCCCGAAAACTCCGGCATTTACGTCACGTCGAAATACTCCCTGCGCGGCGGCGGGGTGATCGGCGTCAATGGCTTGTCCAATGCCGCCGTGTGGCTGAACGGGCTTACCAACAACGTCTTCGCGGGCATCTATGTGGATACGGACAGCTACTTGAAGGGCGGCGGCATCATCGG
>JAIRLE010000085.1 GCA_031259605.1 Zoogloeaceae bacterium | reverse complement strand
CGCGGCTTGTGGGCGAAGCTGAATCCTCTCGGCGTCCGCATTTACCCGCATTTATACGATTGGCATTAAATACGGGTTGTCGCCGTGGGGAGCTGCTGGGGCTTGAATGGGATCGCGTGGATTTCCAGCATCATAAGATTTTGCTGGAAGCGTGGCACACAAAGACCAGAAAGCGGCGCGTTGTGCCGCTGAATGCGGATGCTGCCGGGGCTTTGCTGCGCTTGCGGGCATGGCAGGGCGCACACTGTTTGTCTTCGTCTTGGGTCTTCGGTTACGATGAGGACAAACACATAAAGAGCTTTAAAACCTCATGGGCTACGGCTTTAAGACGTTCAGGGATTGAGAACTTCAGGATTCACGACTTGCGGCATACTTTCGCCAGTTGGCTGGTTATGCAGGGTGTATCGATTTATGTTGTACGGGATTTGTTGGGACATGCCAGCGTCACGCAAACAGAAATTTATGCGCACCTTGCGCCAAGTCAAGCGGTAGATGCAGTGCGGCTGCTGCCGTCTTTTTAATCAGTGTGCATAACTCCGAAGGCAGGGGTCGGACGTTCGAATCGTCTCGGGCGCGCCAGTATCTTTGCGCCGCAGGCCAGACCTGTCCGGCGTTCGTCCTTGTCCCTCTTTTCAGTGTTCTCCCCATCCGGCCCAATGGCGGTCGAGGCGGGCGGCGCTTTCCGCTTCGCGCGAGATGTCGATCCCGCCCGCGCGGCAAAATCACCGGGCATGCGTCATGCAAGAACCGTTCGATCCGGTTTTGCGGGTTTTCTGGCGCGCCTTCCCGCATGAATATTGAAGAGGCGTCTTTTTCCATTTTTCGTTCCCGCCGCTCGTGACGTGATGCGGCCTTGTCATTGATGAGGGGGATCGCTCGACGCTCAAGCCTTGGGTGTGGCGATGATGGCGGCGCGATAGGCGGCAATTTCGTAATCGCTGCCCTGTTCCAGGCGTTTGACCGGCGTCAGCGCGATACGGCGGCTACCGTAGGTGAATTCCAGGCTTTCTCCGGCAGCGAAGGTATTGAGCGGCAGGACGAAACGAATGTCGCCCCTGGGGTCGTCATCCTGTAGCCACAGGGCGGGCGTGCTTGGCGGCAGGGGCGACGCGCGTGGTCCGACGTCGATGCCAGTGACGCGGCGCGACAGGGTTTCGATGCCCACCTGCGCCTCCTGCTCCGAAACGCGCTGGTAGCGGCGCACCAGACCCACCAGCCAGTTGCCTTCGCCGCCGGGCTGCATGGCCAGTAGCGCGCCCACGCCGAGCCAGTCGCCCTTGATTTCCTTCACGATGGCGCCAAATCCGCCCTGGCTGACGTTATCCGCAATCCATGTTTCCTGCGGCAACCCTGCGGACTTGCCGCCAAATTCAGGCGAAACGACGATAAAGGCGTTGATGAAACCGGGCAGCACCACCATTTGGTGCTTCACCCGGTAGCGCGCATGCTGGCGTTGCGGCGGCGCGGGCGTCCAGCAGGCGGCGAGGTGGTGGATTGCCGCCAGCAGACTCTGCGTGGATTCTTCCGTTTCCAGTCCGAGGCGGGCGGGAATGACGTTGCTGTATTCGATTTCCTGTTCCAGCATCTTCAGGCGCGCCCGCGCTTCGCCGGGATGAAAAAAACGCAAGGTTGGCGCGGGTGTTTGCGCGGCATCGGTCAGGCGCGTGGGCGGCATGGCCTTTGCCGCATCCAGCCACCACACGCTTTGCGGACTCCTTTCGGCGGAAAACACGAATTCCGTTTGCACATGGGCAATCAACCTGTCCGCCAGTTCGATTTCCTGCGGCGGCAGACAGTCAAGCGAAGAGACATGGAAAATCAGGATGCGCAGGTATTCGTCGAAAGGCGAGGTGATGCCGCCGCGTTCGGCGTGCATCTGCAGCGTTTTTTCAGCGAAGCCTTCGCTTTCCGCCAGCAGATACGCCGCGCCCAGACGCGCCCAGCAGTCCTTATCGACCGGACTGTAACGGAAGCCCTTCCATTGGATGGCCTGTCCCCAGGCGGCGATGGCGCGCGTCACCACCAGTGGAAGTTGCGCGCGCGCCATGTCGGCGCCCTTTTCCCGGCGCTTGCCATGTTCGATGCAGATTTCATACTGCCGGGCGATTCCGTCCCAGACGCCATAAAGCAGTGTCCATAGCTGGTTTTCCCTGATCTTGGGCAGGCGTGCCGTGCGCAGGTATTCCTCCGTCAGCGTCCTGACGTGTGGCTGCGCCGCGCCATCCAGCAGACGCGCGATCTGGAAGCGCGCGTTGCCGCTGACTTCACCCAATTGGCAGGCATCCAGCCATTCCATGATTTCCTCGAGGGACGCGGTCGCGTCGTCTGTCGGCAACAGCGCAAGCTGGCGCTGCAGCTCGCCGGGATTGATCAGGGCTATCGATGGTTTGTTGGATGATGTATTCATGAATCGTGATCGTCGGGCAAGTGTGTTCTGATGCGCGGGGCGAAAACAGGATATGAGTATATTAGAATGTCGGCTCGTGATTTGCCTTATCTTTCGTTTTGTTCCTGTTCGACTTTATGCAAGCCTATCTTGACCTGATGCGTCACGCGCTGGAAAACGGCACCGACAGATCCGACCGCACCGGCACGGGCGTCCGTTCGTTGTTCGGCTGGCAGATGCGCTTTGACCTTGCCCGTGGCTTTCCGCTCCTGACCACCAAAAAGCTGCACCTGAAATCCATCATCCACGAACTGCTGTGGTTTCTCGCGGGCGACACCAACATCGCCTATCTGCAAGCCAACGGTGTGCATATATGGGATGAATGGGCGGACGAAAAAGGTGATCTGGGGCCGGTGTATGGGCATCAATGGCGACACTGGCCGACCCCCGGGGGCGGTGAAATCGACCAGATTGCGGAACTGGTCACAAGACTCAAAACCCAGCCGGATTCCCGCCGTCATCTCGTCGCCGCCTGGAATCCCGCCGAAATCGAACATATGGCGTTGCCGCCCTGTCATTGTCTGGCGCAGTTCCATGTCGCGGACGGCAAACTTTCCTGCCAGCTTTATCAGCGCAGCGCCGACATTTTCCTGGGCGTCCCTTTCAATATCGCTTCCTACGCCCTGCTCACCCTGATGCTGGCGCAGGTCTGCGGCTATGGGGCGGGTGATTTCGTGCATAGTTTTGGCGACGCGCACCTCTATCGAAACCACTTCGAGCAGGCGCGTCTGCAACTGACGCGCGCGCCGCGCCCCCTGCCGCGGATGCGCATGAATCCTGACATCGACGATCTGTTTGCCTTTCGCTACGAAGATTTCACGCTGGAAGGCTACGACCCGCACCCGCACATCAAGGCGGCGGTGGCGGTCTGAAGCGCGGGGTTTCAAACCGGAGTTGGTTTTACGATGAACGACGCCCTGCAATCTGCCTGGCAAGCCCTGCATGAACACGCGCAAACCATGCGGTTGGCGCATTTACGCGCCCTGTTTGCCGAAGATCCCCGGCGTTTTGCCAATTTCTCGCTGAAAAGTGGCGACATCCTGATGGATTTTTCCAAGCAGCGTCTCAACGCCGTCACCCTGCGCCTGTTGCGCCAGATTGCCGAGGCCAGCGGCTTCGCCCACTGGCGGCAGCGCATGGCGGCGGGTGAAGCCATCAATCACACGGAAAACCGCGGCGTATTGCACATGGCGCTGCGCGCTCCGGCCCATGCCGCGCCGGATGCGGACGCGGCCACAGGCCGCGAGGTGGCGGAAAACCTGGAACGCATGCGCGTCTTCTGCGCGGCGCTGCACACGCAGCCGGGCGGCGGCGAACGCGTGACCGACGTGGTGCATCTGGGCATCGGCGGTTCCGATCTGGGGCCGCGCATGGTCGTGCAGGCGCTTGCCGCTCGCCAGCATCCGGATCTGCGGATACATTTCGTCGCCAATGTGGATGGCGCGGCGCTGGCGCCGCTGCTGGCGCGTCTGAATCCCCGTTCCACCCTGTTCATTGTCGTCAGCAAGACCTTTGCCACGCTGGAAACGCTGACCAATGCCCGCACGGCGCGGGAATGGATGGAAGCCGTCCTTCCCGAAAAAACCGTCCGTGCGGGAGCGGACGCCGTGGCGCGGCATTTTGTCGCCGTCACCAGCAATCTGGCGGCGGCGACCGCCTTCGGCATTCCGGCGGCGCGCGTCTTTTCGTTCGCCGACGGCGTCGGCGGGCGCTTTTCGCTCTGGTCGCCGGCCGGTCTTTCCATTGCGCTCGCCATCGGCTTTTCCGGCTTCACCGCTCTGCTTTCGGGCGCGCATCAAATGGACAGGCATTTTCTCACCGCCTCGCCGGAAGAAAACCTGCCGCTCACGCTGGCGCTCATCGATCTCTGGAACGTAAACGCGCTGGGCGCGCGCAGTCACGGCATATTTCCCTATAGCCAGTCGCTGGAATGCTTTCC
>JAIRLE010000044.1 GCA_031259605.1 Zoogloeaceae bacterium | reverse complement strand
GAGCGCTCAGGTTCGCCCCTTCCCGACCCGCAAACAACACAAATTCCTGTTTCAGTGACATCGCGCTCCTCGCTTTCCAGACCATTTCCTCTCCCTCCGAAAAAGCATGGCGAGAGAATGACAACCGGGGATGATGTGCTCGTACACTCGGGGACGATGTCTCCGGTCTGTACGGAGAGAAGGGAGGGATTTGCCATTCCTCTCGCGCTTGTGGGAGAGGAGCGGGGGAAAGGGAAACAGCGGATGTGCAGATACCTGTGTCGACAAAGGGAGCATACAAGGGCATCGCCCGCTCATCGACCCCTGCTCCGATTACGCATGATTGGGTACTCTCCGGCTCCGCCTGGATCGGTAAAGTCCTCGGCGTCTACGTTGCGAGGGCATTCAGGCTCGCGGTATGGGCGGAATGCAGCAGGTGTTCGACGAAGTGTTCAACGCCGCCGTGTTCGTACTCGGCTTCCGGCCAGGCGAGCATGTGGTTGGCGAAGGCTTTGAGCGCCAGGGCGGACGGGGATTCGGGCAGGACTTCAACGATGGGCTGGCAGAGTTGTCCCAGTTGTTTCAGGCTGGCGTCGGCGGGGATGGAGCCGCCATAATCGAGGTGGGCGACGCCGCGTTCGCTGGCGACGCTTTTCAGGTTGTTGAAAATGATCTGTCCTTCGCGCGCGCTTTTGACGCGGTTGGCGAGAATGCGAAAATGCCGCCGATCGAGGGCGAGGCTGACTTTCTTGATGAGCGCGTAGGCGTCGGTAATGGATGCGCCGGAGCCGGAAACCACCATGACGGCTCCACCCGCCGCCAATCCCCAGGGCGAAAAACCGTGCGCGTGACCAGGAGAACTGTCCACCAGGATGACATCCGTCGGTTCCGCCAGCGCGTTGATGCCTTCCAGCATGGCTTCCTGCTGCGCGGACGAAAGACGGGTGATCTGGCGAGCGGCGTGTCCTGCGGGCAGCACCTGTACGCCCGGCGCGGGCGAAAACAGCACTTCTTCCAGCATCCGTTGGCGATTGATCACCTGCAACAGATCGCCTGCGGGCGAAACGCCGAAAAATCCGCCCATGTGCCGCGCGCCGCTGTTTTCATCGACGATCAACACGTTTTCCCCTTGTTGCGCCAGCGCCACGGCGACATTGGCGATCAGTGTGGTCTTGCCCACGCCGGATACGCCGGATGCAAAGGTGACGACGTGCAGTTGTCGCTGCGCGAACAGCCGCCGCAGGCCGGCAGCCTGGTCGATGCAAAAATCAGCCACGCCAGGCTCCGGATGCGGAAAGTCCGGCATTGGCCATCATCAGGCCAGGTTCCTGGCCGCTGTAGCGGTGCGCGCTTTCCGTGGTTTCCTTGAAGGCGCGGTGCAGGAGATAGGCGCGGTTGGGCAGGTGCAGGTCTTCCGGCACACGCTGGCCGTTGGAAATGTAATGCAGGGTCAGGCCGTGACGGATGATGGCGTCCAGCGCCGGGGCAAGGCCGCTGGTTTCGTCGATCTTGGTGAGGATGCAGCCGGAAAGATCGCCGCCGCGATAGGCGCGCACCACGTCATCCAGAGTATCGCCGCGCGCGGTGGCGGAAAGCAGCAGCAGGCGGCGCACGGCGCTGTTGGCAAGCATGGCGTTCAGTTCCGCCACCAGCTTGTCTTTCTGGCTCATGCCCATGGTGTCGATCAGCACCATGTGCTTGTGGGCGAGTTCGTTCAGGATTTGCCGCAATTCTTCCGCGTCCTTGGCGAGATACACGGTCACGCCGAGAATGCGTCCATAGATGCGCAATTGTTCATAGGCACCGATGCGGTAACTGTCGGTCGTCACCAGCGCCACCTTGCTCGCGCCGTGGCGCAATACACAGCGGGCGGCGAGCTTGGCGGTGGTGGTGGTCTTGCCGACGCCGGTCGGCCCCATCAGGGCGTAGACGCCGCCCTTGTCGACGATGTCCTGCCGGGCGGTGGCGAGGCTTCTGTCGGCAACCCTCCGGCTCCAGGCCAATGCTTCGTTGATTTCCATGCCGGATGGCAGGTCGGCGATGAGTTCGCGGGAAAAGAGCGGGGAAAACCCGGCTTCCAGCATCCGCCGCAGCACTTCCGTTTTCACCGGTTCGGCGCGCGCCGTCTCACCCCAGGCGATGCCCGCCAGGTGTTGTTCCACCATTTTTTTCAGCGAACGGATTTCCTCGACCATTTCGACGGGGACGACTTCCGCCGTGCGCGGCGCGGCGGCCGGAGCGCGCGGCGCGGCGGGCGGTTTCAGGGCGTCATGACTGCCGCGCAGGGATGCCGGCATGGGAATGGAGGCATTGACCAAGCGGCGGGCGGCGGGCTGGGCATTGTGAGTCTGCGCGCCCCGCGCTTCGGTTTGGCTGATGGTCTGGCGCGGCGGCGCAGGCGGCGTGGACGCTGTCCGCGCGCCGGAAAGACTGACGTGATAATCCGCCGAATCGTCGGCGAAGGCGGCGGGCGGACGCGGCGCGGGCGCGTTCGGGCGCGGCATGGGCCGCTCCTCCGCCAGCGGCGCCATCATCGCCATGTCACGGGCGGCAACCGCCATGATCTCCACGCTGCCGGAGATGGTGCGATTGGAAAGAATGACGGCGTCCGGCCCCAGTGTTTCCTTGACTTTACGCAGGGCTTCGCGCGCGTTCGCGGCAATGAATTTTCTGACGTTCATGACGACTTGCCTCCGATGATAGAGGTCACTTTGAGGAGCTTGGTTTCAGGGACTTCGCCGTGGGCGATGACTTTGAGCTGCGGGATGCCGCGGCGCAGGAAGCGGGAGAGCAGAAGACGGATCGCGCCCGGCACGAGCAGCACGGCGGGCATGCCGAGTTCTTCCTGCCGCTGGGTGGCCGTTGCCGCTTCTTTCAGCAGACTGTCGGCCAGACCCGGCTCCAGCGCCGCCGCGCCGCCGCCGCTGACGCTTTGCATGAGCAGGCGTTCGAGTTGCGGATCCAGCGTCATGACCTGCATTTCGTTGCCGGTGGGATAGAGTTCCTGCACGATGGCGCGTCCCAGCGCCGCGCGCACCTGCGCGGTGAGTTCGTCGGTGTTCTGGGTGCGCGCGGCGTGGTCGGAGAGCGCCTCGACGATGGTGCGCATGTCGCGGATGTGTACGCCTTCTTCGAGCAGGTTTTGCAGCACTTTTTGCAATGCGCCCAGAGACAGGGGCTTGGGCGTCAGGTCTTCCATGAGTTTGGGCATTTCCTTGGAAAGATGCTCGATGAGCTGCTGCGTTTCCTGGCGTCCCAGGAGCGCGGCGGCGTTGTTCAGCATGAGGTTGTTGAGATGCGTCGCCACCACGGTGGAAGCGTCGACCACGGTGTAGCCGTAGGCTTGCGCCTGATCGCGCAGACGCGGCTCCACCCAGATGGCGTCCAGGCCGAACGCCGGATCCTTGGTGACGGCGCCGGGCAGGGTTCCCGCCACGCGACCGGGATTGATGGCGAGGAACTGGCCGGGGAAGGCTTCGCCCTGCCCGGCTTCCACGCCCTTCAACAGGATGCGGTAGGCGTTGGGCTTCAATTCCAGATTGTCGCGGATATGCACCGGAGAGACCAAAAAGCCCACGTCCTGCGCGAATTTCTTGCGTATGCCGCGAATGCGGCGCAGCAACTCGCCATCCTGGGTCTTGTCGACCAGAGGAATCAGGCGATAGCCGACTTCGAGGCCAAGCACGTCCAGCGGCGCGACATCCGACCACGAGGCTTCCTGCGCGTCCTGCGCCGCCGCGGGCGGCGGACGCGTCGGTTCGGCGCGCGCGGCAAGGCGTTCGGCGCGCCGCATCATCTTCCAGCCCAGGAAACCCAGGCCGCTTGCGAGCATCAGGAAAACCAGATTCGGCATGCCGGGAATCACGCCCATGCCGCCGAGAATGCCCGCCGTGATGAATACCACGCGATGATCGCGGAATACCTGCGTGGCGAACTGGAGACTGACTTCCTTTTCGTCGGAGACGCGGGTGACGACCATGCCGGCGGCAATCGAGATGACCAGCGCGGGAATCTGTGCCACGAGACCGTCGCCGATGGCAAGGAGCGTGTAGTTCCGGGCGGCGTCGGCCAGCGCCAGATCGTGCTGCGCGACGCCGATGATGAGGCCGCCGACGACGTTGATGAGCGTGATGATGATGCCCGCGATGGCGTCGCCGCGCACGAATTTGGAAGCGCCGTCCATGGAGCCGAAGAATTCGGCTTCGCGGGCGATGTCCCGGCGGCGCTCGCGTGCCTCGTCCTCGCCGATCAATCCGGCATTCAGATCGGCGTCGATGGCCATTTGCTTGCCAGGCATGGCGTCCAGGGTGAAGCGGGCGGAAACTTCGGCCACCCGGCCCGCACCCTTGGTGATCACCATGAAATTGATGATGACGAGGATCAGGAAGACGATGATGCCGACCGTATAATTGCCGCCCACGAGGAACTGTCCGAAGGCTTCGATCACCTTGCCCGCCGCATCGCCGCCGGTGTGGCCCTGCAACATCACCACGCGGGTGGAGGCCACGTTGAGCGACAGGCGAAGGAGCGTCGTGACGAGGAGCACCGTCGGGAATACCGAAAATTCCAGCGTCTTCTTCACCTGGATGGCGACCAGCAGAATCAATATCGAAAGGGCGATGTTGAAGGTGAAAAACACGTCCAGCACGAAGGGCGGCAAGGGCAGCACCATCATCGCCAGGATCATGATGATGAGCAGCGGCGCGCCCAACTGGAAAGGGTTTACACGCGCAAAGATGTTTTGCAGGCTCAGGGTTGCGCTGGCGGCCATCAGGCGGCCTCCGGAACGACGAATTCAGGCGGCACATCCACGTCGCGCGGCGGCGAAGGATAGTTGCCGCCCGTCTTCTTCCACTGGTTCAATTGATACACGTAGGCCAGCACCTCGGCCACGGCGGCATAGAGCGCGCCGGGAATCAGGTCATCGACTTCCGTGTGCCTGAAGAGCGCGCGCGCCAGGGGCGGCGCCTCCAGGAGCGGGATGCCGTGCTCCGCGCCCAGCGCCTTGATCTTCTGCGCGATCACGCCCATGCCCTTGGCCAGCACCTTGGGCGCGTTCATGCCCGTCTTGTAGGAAAGCGCCACAGCGTAGTGGGTGGGGTTGGTGACAATGACGTCGGCTTCCGGAACCGCCGCCATCATGCGCCTCCTTGCCGCCTCGCGTTGCAGGCTGCGGATGCGCCCCTTGACCATCGGGTCGCCGTCCATTTCCTTCATTTCCTGCTTGACCTCGTCCTTGGTCATTTTCAGCTTGTCGTAGTATTGCCAGATCTTGAAAGGCACGTCCGCCGCCACGATGAGGCTCATGGTCGCCACGAGCATCAGAAAGGTGAAGGTAAGCAAGCGTCCCGCCGTTACCAGTCCCGCGTCCAGCGGTTGCGCCAGCAGACCAAAAATGTCCTGCCATTCGCGCCAGATCAGAAATACCGCCACACCGCCAATCAACGCCGCTTTCAGTATCGCCTTGGTCAGTTCCATCAGGCTGTTCCAGGAAAACATGCGGCCAATGCCGGCAAGCGGATTCATGCGCGCCAGATTGGGCGTCAGCGCCTTGGTGGAAAACACCCAGGCGTTCAGGATGAACGGCGGGATCAGGGCGGCGACAATCAAGGCCAGCACCAGCGGCGCGAAGCTGATGAAGGCGTCAAAGCCCAAATCGCCCAGCCGCGCCACGGCAAGTTGCGGTTCCTGCACGAAAACCGGATCAAAGGAAAGTCCTTTCCTCATGAGGGTCATGAAGCGTTGCGCGAACCATCCGCCCAACAACCAGAACGCGGACGCGGCAACAATCAACACCAGGAAGCTGCCCAGTTCCCGCGAATGGGGAACCTGACCTTCCTCCCGTGCCTGTTCGATGCGTCGGCCCGTAGGTTGTTCGGTTTTTTCGAGATCGCTGCCTTCTGCCATGACGTTGCCACCAATGCGGTGCGGCTATTATAGAAAAAAATCAAGAAAATTAAATAGGTAGAGTACTTTTTTTATAAATTAAATTAACTTCCCTCCGCAGCTGCGAAATCCTCTGGGCGCCAGTGGACACAAGGAAATGCAGGCAAAAACCGGAGAAATACATCATGTAGAATCACATGACTATTTTGTAACATATTGATTTTCATAGAATAAATCCTATCCTGGCGGCGATTGCGGCACGGCTCAAAATAGCGTGTCGGAATAATCGCGCAACCCTGCAATAAGAACCTGCTCATGATCTCGGATTGTCGTGGGAAGCGCTTGGTTTTCCTTCTCCCCCTTCAGGGGGAGAAGGCGCCCGGAGGGCGGATGAAGGGGCGATTCACCCCGGAAAACACGGTTCAGGGTGAGGGAATGGGGGCACGCTCTCCCGCCTGGCGGGAGAGCGGACGGCAAGCGGCGGCGCGAACCGAAATACGACGACGACATTCATGTGGTTGCCTTGGAAAGCCTTGGATACCATGAACAGGTTCCAAGGTCTTTTCCGTATAATCCCGGGTTTTGCGGAATCGAGACTCTCATGTCCCAAGCCCTTCGCCGTTTTGCCGCCGCGCTGCAAGAAAAGTTTTCCGCTCAAATCATCGGCGAACCGGAAGATCAGCTTCGCGCGCCGTTTGAGCGATTGCTGCACGACGCGGGGCGGGAATTGGGCTTCAATGTCACTCCCGTTGGCGAAACCCCGCTAAAAGAGGTTGGCCGCCCCGATTACACTGTCGCCCTCGATAAGCTCGCTTGCGGTCATGTCGAATTGAAGGCGCCGGGCAAGGGCGCGGACGTGAAGCGCTTTACGGGGCATGACAAGGCGCAGTGGGAACGCTTCAGGAACCTGCCCAACATGCTCTATGGCGACGGACGGGAATTTTGCCTTTATCGCGCGGGAGAGTCGGCGCGCACCGTTCGTCTTGCGCGCGATCCTTGCCGGGTGGGCGAGAAGGCCGTGGATATTGAGAGCGAGCGCCTGTTCGATGCGCTCCTGCGCGATTTTTTGACGTGGGAACCCATCGTGCCGGGCAGCGCCAGAGATCTCGCCGAATTTCTCGCGCCGCTCTGCCGCGCCTTGCGTGACGACGTGCTCGACGCCTTGAAGAATCGCGTTCCCGCCGTGGAAGCCGCCGCCGCCGACTGGCGGCGTTATTTGTTCCCCGGCGCGGACGACGCGCGTTTTGCCGACGCCTACGCGCAGACCGTCACTTTTTCCCTGCTGCTCGCGCGTTCCAACGGTTGCGACACGCTCATTGTCGACGAGGCCGTCACCGCGCTCACCCATGCCAACTGTTTGCTCTCCCGCGCCTTGAAGGTGCTCACCGACCCGCTGGTCAAGGAACATCTGGGGGTGTCTCTGGAGATGCTGATGCGCGTCACAAAAGCCGTGCCGCCCGGCACGATGAGCGGCGGCAGACGCGATCCCTGGCTCAATTTCTACGAGGATTTCCTGGCTGAATACGACCCCGGCCTGCGCCGGGACGCGGGCGTCTATTACACGCCGGTGGAAGTAGTCAAGGCGCAGGTCTGCCTGATCGACGAATTGTTGCGCAAAAAACTGAATAAAAAGTTCGGTTTTGCTTCTGGCGGCGTCAATGTGCTCGATCCGGCGGTAGGCACAGGTACGTATCTGCTGGGCGTTATCGAACACGCGATGGAAGCCGTGCGCCAGCAAGAGGGGCCGGGGGCGCTGCCCGCCCGCAGCGCCCTGGTCGGCAACAACC
>JAIRLE010000172.1 GCA_031259605.1 Zoogloeaceae bacterium | reverse complement strand
GTCGGACTTGAGGCCGAGATGGAAGGCGTAGAGCGCGCTGAGCGCTTCCGTGCCGTGCAGGCTCGTTGCCCACCAGTCTTCGCCCAGCGGCGTGTGGGCGGTCAGGGCGCGATGCATGGGGCGTCCTTCAGGTCGATGGTTCGAGTTGACGGGAAGTCGAACCGCGCCGACTCGGTACCGGGTGAGTTTGACTGGAAATCGAGTGGCGCAGGCCCGGCGCCCGGCTCGAACATGCCGCGCTTGGCGGGGGAGCGCGCCATCACGTGTCCGTCGATCCGCACCGCATGGGCGGCGGACAGGTATGCGCGAACAGCGGCGGAACATTTCTCCGCCTGACTGAAACATCCGGTTCCTGGACTATCCGCATCACGATCCGCGCGTCGATGTAAAAAGTTGTTATCGAATGGGGCGCTACGGTACAAACTCACACTTGAATAGTCAATACCGGCTATCGTTTGCCAGCCAACTGTGAATTTTACGCAACGATTCCCGCGCAAAATCCCGCCGCATCAGAGGCGTGGCCTGGAACCGGGGGTTTGCCATGGGAACAGGACGGGCGAAATTACTGCCACTTCGGCGCGATGACTGACCAAAAGTGATAACGCGCCTCCGGCGGCATGGAACGCGTCAGTTCACCGTGTCGCGCCAGCCGTTCGGCAAGATCGAGCTGACGCAGCACGGCGGCCGGTTCCTGCCGCTGGATCGCATCGTCGGCGAACGCGGGCGGCACGCACAGGAGAAGCGCCGCGAGCGGCAGCGCGCTGCCCATGGAATTCCATTCAACATCGAAAATGGACGAGTGGGGACGTCATTGCGAGGAGCGCAGCGCCGTGGCAATCCATGCGGCGGTTCAAGGCGGGTCTATTGGAATAGGTGTTCTTATTACGCCCCCGATGCCGCGCGCTGGCTGAAGGAATGGCGCTGATGCGGGCCTTGTTACAAACGCGTGTCAGTCATGCACAAAATCCGTGGGGAAATCTGTGGATAGTTTGCGCATTGCCTTGCGGCGCATGGATCGCGGGCAGGAGATCGAATTTTGGGCATCATGACAATGGCGGCATGACGTCATGACGGCGCATCGCGGGCATCGCCGCCGCCATGTTCGCCGCCGGCGCGCGTCATCCGCCCAGCCAGCGCTTGCAAATGCTGCCGATGCGGGAGAAGAGCCCGGCGGATCTGCTTTCTTCGGTCTCTCCCAGGGCTGCGGCGCGCTGGGTTCCCAGGAATTGCGGCATGGCGGCGAGCGCCTGGGACTGGCGCAAGGCGCTCTGGATGTAGAAGCCGACGATGGTGGCCTTGCACGGCAGTGTCACCAGGCGGAAGACCCGGCCTTGGTTGATGAGGGAAATCACTTCGTTGGCATCGGCGTTATGAACCAGCGCGATGGTCAGGAGCGTGGGCATGTCGCGCTTGAGGATTTTGAGCGCCAGCGCCTCTTCATAGGCGCTCTCCACACTCTCGAAATGCGTGCCGAATACCGTCGCCCGCTGCCGGGAAAGACAGGTCAGCGCTTCGTCCAGGGAACTGGCGTAAAGAAGGTTGATGGATTCGGGCTGGGTGCGCCGGATCTGGTCGAACAAGCCGTGGTTGCTGGTCTTGATGAGCACCGTGCCCTGGGTGCAAGAGGCGGACGGCCTGGGAGAGGAGGAGGAAGAGGACGAGGACGAGACCGGCGTCTTGATGAAGGGGCTGCCCGCTTCCTGCCTTGCCAATTTGGCGAGTGCGTCGAGCGCGGGACGGGTGTCCAGTTGCCGGGAGACTTCGACGGCGTCCCGGACGACGGCCAAGAGTTCGGCGTTGCCCCAGGGTTTGTTCAGGAAGCGGAACACCTCGCCTTCATTCACGGAGTCGATGATGGCCTGCAAATCGGAAAAGCCGGTGAGCAGGATGCGCACGCTCGCCGGGGAGAGGGTGCGCGCCTGGCGCAGAAATTCCACCCCGGTCATGCGCGGCATGCGCTGGTCGCTGATGATGACCTGGACCGGATGCTTGCGCAGCAGATCCAGCGCGGCATCGCCATCGGTCGCGGCCAGCACCCGGTAATGCGGGCGCAGGATGAGGCGCAGGGTCTCGACGATGCGAACCTCGTCATCCAGCAAAAGAATGGTGGGCGCTTCTTTCGCCGCTGCGTCCGGCGGCACAATGGATTGCGGGGAGGAATATCGCATGCTGACCTCTTGTCAATCGTCTTCCAAAAGCAACAATTCTTCCGTCCGGGCGGGTTTTTCTTCCGTCTCGCGGCTGTCTACCGGCAGTTCGATGGAAAACAGCGTGCCCTTGCCCGGTTTGGAAAAAACCTGAATCTTGCCGTGGTGCTGGGTGATGATCTTGTAGACAATGGACAGGCCCAGCCCGGTACCCTTGCCGATTTCCTTGGTGGTGAAGAAAGGATCGAAAATCCGGCCAATCACATCATCCGGGATGCCTGTGCCATTGTCGGCGATCTTGATGACCATGGTATTGTCGTCTCTTGCGCGGGTGGTGATGGTGATCGTACCGTTCTCCTCGGTGGTCGCCTGCACCGCGTTGTTGATGAGGTTCAGCACCACTTGGTTGATCTGCGACGGCGCGCAGAAAACCGGACGGGTGTTTTCGCCGTAGTTCTTGATGAGCTTGCGGTGCTTGACCAGGTTCTTGGCCAGCATGAGGGCGCTGTCGATGCCTTCTTCCAGCCGGTAGAGGGTGTGCTGGCCACGATCCAGGCGGCTGAAATTCTTGAGGTTGAGGACGATCTCGCTGATCTGGTCCAGGCCGTAGAGACTGTTGTCCAGCGCCGTCTTGAGTTCGGGGAGAAGATCTTCCGCCAGCGGCGCGGGCGCGTCTTCCTGCCGGGGCGTCTCCGGAGCATTGCCCATCGCCCGCGCGATGAAGGCGGCCGCCTGAACGCAATAGGGTTCCAGAGTGTCGGCAAGCGTTTGCGCGAGGAATTCCACCGTGCCGTGCACATAGCCCAGCGGCGTGTTGATTTCATGCGCGACGCCGGCAACCATTTGCCCCAGGGAAGCCATTTTCTCGGACTGGATGACCTGCGCCTCGGAAGCCTTGAGTTCGGCAAGCGCGGCATTCAGGTCGCGGGTGCGTTCTTCCACGCGCGCCTCCAGGGATTCGTTGGCTTCGTTCAGGGCGCGATTGGCCCGGCCAAGCTGGCGATAGGCGCTCGCGAGACGCGCGCCGACGTAGAAAAGAAAGAGCAGGAGCAGGGCGGAATAGACCGTGAGCACATTACGGAAGAGATCCGCGCGCGCCATCTGGATATTGAAGGCTTTCTCCATCGCGTCCTGTAACTGGTCGATGCGCTGGACCACCGGGATTTCCGCCAGTTCGGCGAGCAGGGCGGTCACGTTCTCGTTCTGGCGCAGGACAGTCTCGCCGTGGATGCGCAGTCCCCGCAAGAACTGCGCGAGTTCCGTTTCCGGCGGCAGGTCTTGCACGCGCAACGACGCCAACTTGCCCCGGATCGCCGCCGCGTCCGTATCGCTCAGGAGCATCGAGCGCAACAGCCCCGTTGCGATTTCACCGACTTCGAGGCGCAAGGCCGCGTCCGCCTGCGGGGCGCGCTCGATGCCTTCGACAAGCGTCGGCAGATAGCGCAGCGAATTGATCCATACGGCATTGTTCGCCTTGAAATCATCAATGCGCGCGAATTTCCGTTCGAGCGTCTCATAAAGCGCCGATACCGCCTCCGGCTGCGGAACTCCCGCCCGCAAGAGATCCGCTTCCAGTTGCGCGTGCATTTCCTCCGCCGTCAGCAATCCCCCCTGCAAGGGATCGTAATCGTTGTTGAAGCCGTTGCGCGAACGCAGGACATCGACATCGAGCCGGGCGCTGATCTCGCGCAGCCTGAGCAGGCTGGCGGTCAAGTCGGCGCGCGCCTGCGGCGCGACATTGCGGCTGTTTACGGCCAGGAAGACCAGCAAGCCGATCAACACCGCCGCCACCAGGAATCCGGCAAGCCACCGGGGAACACGGAAAGGCGCGATCACGGCTTATCCCCGGCGGATTTCTCCAGGGATTGCGCGGTGAGCGTGCGCAGGAAGCGCGCGATCAGGCGCTGGTCTTCCGCCGAAGCCACGCGGCCCAGTTGATAGCGGAACATGGCATCAATGGCGGCTTCCAGAGTGGCGACCGAACCATCATGGAAATAAGGCGCGGTCAGGGCAACGTTCCTCAGACTGGGCACCTTGAAGACATAGCGGTCGCTTTCCTTGCCCGTAACATTGAAACGGCCCAGGTCGATACGAGTGACCGGAGTGCCGCGATCCGCGAAGTAATCGCCCAGCGTCCCCAGACGCTGGAACATATTGCCGCCGACATTGACGCCCTGATGACAGGCGACACAGCCGTAGGACTTGAATTTTTTGTATCCCTGCCGTTCCTCCGCCGTGATGGCCTTTTCCTCGCCGCGCAGGAAACGGTCGAAGCGCGAGGCTTCCGGCAGGGAGCGTTCATAAATGGCGATCGCTTCGCTCAGATTCCGTTGCGACGGCGCTTCACCGTAAACCGCCCGCACCGCATTCACGAGATCGGCATCCTTCGAGAGCCGCTGGATGACCGCCGGCCAAGTGGAAGCCAATTCCCGTGGATTGGCGAGCACATGCGAGATCTGATCCTCCAGGCTGGGCGAACGCCCGTCCCAGAACTGGCGGAAGTTGTACATGGCGGTGAGGACGGAAGGCGAATTGGCTTCGCCGTCCTGGCGGCGAACACCCGCCGAGACGCGCTTGCCCCGATCGGCGCCGCCCTGCGCCGCCACATGACAGGAGGCGCAGGAAATCGAACTGTCCTCCGAAAAACGCGGATCGTTGAAGAGGCGGCGGCCCAATTCCACCTTGGCGGTATCGAGCGCCGGATTGGGGGGCAAGGGCTTGATCGGTTCCTTGCCCAACCCCTGCGCCATGACCGCGCCACTTCCCAGGATCAATGCCGACGACACTCCGATGGCGGCATGGCGGACAGATCCAATGGCATGACACGCCCACCTGGAAATGTCATCCCCGCTTGTGCGCCTTCTGGAAATAGGCACATTCTTTTTTGTCTTTCCAGACATGTGTTGTTCTCCGTTGATTTCGATCGGAGGGCAATACGCCCGTTATGCGGACGAATGATCCATTCCGCCCGGCGAGTAAAGGGAAAAGCAGATTGACAAGAAAAACTCTCTCCTTCTCTTCATATAAAAGACAAGACGCGAACATCCAATCAGAGAAACAATCGCCCATTCCTCAAGACGAAACTTTCGCAAGACCGACTGCCTCCCGTCCGCCATGGAATCTCTGATTCACCGTCATTGCGCAATACAAAACCCCGTGGCAATCCATACAATTCATGAATTGCTTCGCCTCGCCGGTAATAGCGATCAGTTTTTCTTGCCCCTCGTTCCACGACCCTGAAACGCCCCTTCTCGTCGAGTTTTTTATACTTCAACAAGGAATCCTTTCACGCCGCCTCTAAATGGAAAGCCTGTATAAGGTATGACATGAGGCGAATGTCGAATCCTAGACGATAAGAAAGAGATCATGCAAGAAAAAATTTTGGTAAAAAAATTGTAAGAATTCATTGCAATTTTTCGAGAGCCGGACATTCTTGAAGAATATCGACGGGAAGGCCCGCAAAGGGCGGGGAAAATTCCCTGGAGAAATCCGTCATTGCGAAAGTCCCCCCGCTTCGCCATCGTGGAAAGTCCCCTTATCTCATCATTGCGGAGAGTGCTTGTTAAACATAGACAATAAAGCTTGTTGAAAAATGGAGAACTGGCTGGTTGTTGTGACGGCGCGCCAGATGCGCAAGGTCAGGTCGACCATGGACTCCTTGCGCGAGACCACCTTGGTTCGCCGGATAAATCTTCCCAGGCGGCGGCGGCGCGTATTGCTGTTGCCGCGTTCGATGCCGGGGATATGGCTCTTGCCGACGATGCGGCGTTCGGGAGGCAAGACCTTGGCGAAGGCCTCCCCCGAGTCAATATAATAAGAACCTATTCCAATAGGCCGCCGCATGGATTGCCGCGTCGATTCGCTCCTCGCAATGACGAGGTGGGGGAAGGACTTTTGCGATGACAAATTCTTCCGATTAAAAAGGGGGAGGAAGAAACGGGACGCTTGTCTACGCCCCACCGCAAAAAAACAGCGTCGATGCGCTCCGTATAGAAGGAAACCCTCTCCCGGCCTTCGGCCACCCTCTCGCCCGCCAAGCGGAGAAGAGGAGTCGAGTCCATCGGAAGAATCCGCCATTGCGAGAGCCTCCCCCACCTCGTCACTGCGAGGAGCGCATCGACGCGGCAATCCAGTTCGTACCATCCGGCGCGAAGCGCCGCGGATAAAGAAGAGAAGGAAGGAACGGGACGCCTGTCCGTGCCCCATCGCAAGGAAAACAGCGTCGATCCGCTCCGCATGGAAGGAGACCCTCGCCCGCCCCTGACGGAGTACGGGGGGACGAGGGGAATTCATCGTTTCTCCGGGGCGGCGGTTCGATGCGGAAGGTGAATGACGGGTGTATTGTCACGCATGTAAAACAAAAACCGCGCCGAAACGCGGTTTTTGCGCTATGGAGACTTCCGGGCGGTGATCAGCTCCCTTTTCTGATCCAGCCCATTGGCGCTCCCAGGGGCAGTAATGTCCGGCCAAAGAAGTTATTCAAAAAGATAGCGCCGGCGCCATAGAAACCCAGCATGGAAATGGCGAATTCCGCCCAGGCGGCCGACATGCCGAACAGTTTGGGTTCGATGCCGAGGAGTTGCAGGCCGAGCGAGGCGAGGAGCACGAGAATCAGCACCATGATGAT
>JAIRLE010000164.1 GCA_031259605.1 Zoogloeaceae bacterium | reverse complement strand
TGTACGCCTTTTGCCGCGAAGTCGATGACATTGTAGACGAGTGCCGCGACGAGGCGCTGGCGGCGATCAAGCTGGCCTGGTGGCGCGAGGAAATCGAGCGCGTCCACAATGGCCGTCCGCTGCATCCGGTGGGACTGGCCTTGCAGGAAGCCGGACGCGCATTTGACCTGTCCGCCGGGTATCTGCTGGAAATCATCGACGGAATGCAGATGGACCTGCAGACAACGCGCTACCCGGATTTTGCCCAGCTCTCGCGCTATTGTTACCGTGTCGCCAGCGTGGTCGGTCTGCTGTCCGTCGAGATTTTCGGCTACCGGAACAGGGCGACGCTCGACTACGCGCGCGATCTGGGCATGGCGTTGCAATTGACCAACATCCTGCGCGACATCGGCGAAGATGCGCGCCGGGGACGCATCTACATTCCCGAAGACGAATTGCAACGCTTTTCCGTCTCCGCCGAAGACATCCTGCAAGGCCGTTATTCGGAAAACTTCACCTGCCTGATGCGCTTCCAGAAAGACCGCGCCGAAAGTTATTATGTCCGCGCCCTCGCCCAACTTTCGCCTATCGACCGCAAAAGCCAGCGTCCCGGCCTGATCATGGCCACCCTCTACCACGCCTTGCTGCGTAAAATGGAAGCCCGATCGTTTCCGGTACTGCACCAGCGCGTCGGCCTTTCGCCGCGCCGCAAACTCTGGCTGGCGATCACGGCGGGAATTGGCTGCGGATACGCCGGAAAATGAGACAATTCCCCTTCCTCTTTGCCCATTCCCGATAGTCCATGCCCGACGCCACGCCCCTGCTTGTCATCCGCGGCCTCAGTATCGGCATACGTCAGGCGGACGACACGCTGCTGCCGGTAATCGACGATCTCGATTTTTCCATTCGCGCCGGAGAAACCTTTGCCCTGGTGGGCGAATCCGGTTGCGGCAAATCATTGACCGCGCTGGCGCTGATGCGTCTCTTGCCGCCCGGCATCCACATCACCGGCGGCGAAGTCTTTTTGCAGGGACGCGAATTGCTCGCCCTGCCGGAAGCCGTCATGCGCGAACTGCGCGGCGGCGACATGGCGATGATTTTCCAGGAACCCGCCAGCAGCCTGAATCCCGTACTCACCATCGAACGCCAGATTGGCGAGACGCTCCGCCTGCACCTGAACCTCACCGGTCGCGCCCGCCGCGAATACGCGGAAACGCTGCTCGCGCAGGTGGGCATCAGCGACCCCGCGCGGCGGCTTTCCGAATATCCGTTTCAACTCTCCGGCGGCATGAAGCAGCGGGTGATGATCGCCATCGCCCTGGCCGCCCGCCCGCGTATCCTGATTGCCGACGAACCGTCCACCGCGCTGGATGTGACGGTGCAGGCGCAGATTCTCGAACTGCTGCAAAACCTGCAAGCCGAATACGGCATGGCGCTCCTCCTGATTACGCACGATCTGGGCGTCGTGGCGCGCATGGCCGATCGGATCGGCGTCATGTACGCCGGACAACTGGTCGAACGCGCCGGACGCGACGCGTTTTTCCGCGCCCCGCAACACCCCTACAGCCGCGCGCTGTTCGCCGCCCTGCCGGAATCCGCGCAGCACGGTCAACACCTCAGCGCCCTCCCCGGTCAGGCTCCCGCCTTCACCGCCCTGCCTTCCGGTTGTCGTTTCGCCGACCGCTGCGCAAAACAGAAGAGGGAAGACAGAAAACAGTGCCTGACGCAAACGCCTCTAATGGAAAAGCAAGGCAACGATGTATGGGTGCGCTGCCACTTTCGGGAGACAGGAAACAGGGAACGGAAAACGGTGAAATCACCGGCGGTGGAACCGCCGCATACGGATCCGTCTCCTGCCCCCCTGTTCTCCGCGCACGGCTTGCGGGTGCACTTTCCCATTCGCAAGGGTGTGCTGCAACGGACGCATGGCTTCGTACGGGCGGCGGATGGCGTCGATCTCGATCTGACGCCGGGACGCACCCTCGCCTTGGTGGGTGAATCCGGCTGCGGCAAGACCACTGTGGGGCGCGCCCTGATGCATATCATCCCCGCGACGGACGGGGAATTCTTCTGGCGGGGCAAGCGCCTCAATCCGCGTGACAAGGCCGAGGCGAAGCGTTTGCGGCAATCCATGCAAATGGTGTTCCAGGACCCTTACGCTTCCCTGAATCCACGCATGAATGTGGGCGAGATTCTGCGCGAAGGCATGTTGGCGTTGAACGCGGTTCGTTCGGAACAGGAAGCGCGGGAACGTTGCGCCGCGCTGCTTCTCCAGGTCGGTTTGAAAGCGGAACACGCCAGCCGCTATCCGCACGAATTTTCCGGCGGGCAGCGCCAGCGCATCGCCATCGCCCGCGCGCTGGCGGTCTCGCCGCGCGTCATTCTCTGCGACGAACCCACCTCGGCGCTGGATGTTTCCGTGCAGGCGCAAATCCTGAACCTGATGCAGGATTTGCAGGCCGAACTGGGCATCGCCTACCTGTTCATCACCCACAATTTCGCCGTGGTGGAATACCTGGCGCACGAGATTGCCGTCATGTACCTGGGGCGCATCGTCGAATCCGGCCCCGCCGCCGCCGTGCTTGCCGCTCCCGCGCATCCCTACACCCGCGCGTTGCTCTCCGCCGTGCCGCGCATCGAAGGCGGCAGGGAAATCATTCGCCTGGAAGGCGAAGCGCCCTCCCCCGCCAATCCCCCGCCCGGTTGCCGCTTTTATCCGCGTTGCAAGGACGCCATGCCTGTCTGCAAGGAAAACTACCCACCCATGACCCCCCTCGCCACAAACCGAAAAGTAGCATGCTGGATTTCAGAAGACAGAGGGGTAGTCGGCGATCCGTCGTCATTGACATCCTCCCCTCCCTGAAGGAAGGGGATTCCTACGGCGTTCCGGCTGGTATTGAGCCAGTCTGAATTGCTTCGGCGGGTTCCTGCTTCAGCGAGCGGCCTGACCGCGCCAACTCTCCGCAGGCTGCGACGCGGTGTCCCCGCGCCAGTATGTTGATCGCGCCGACTTGATCGGCGTTTTCCATGAAACCGCATTCCACGCAGCAGAATCGCGCTTGCGTCGGGCGATTCTCCGCTGACACGTGACCACAGGCCGGATACGTCCGGCTGGTGTTTTGCGGTGGCACCGCAATCAGCCATCCGCCGTTCCATGCCAGCTTGTACTCCAACTGGCGGCGAAACTCGAACCAACCCTGATCGAAAATGGACTTGTTCAAGCCAGACTTCGCCCGGACATTGCGTCCGGGATTTTCCGCCGTGCCAGAGGCCGAGCGGGACATGTTCCTTACCCGCAAATCCTCGATGCACACCATCGCGTGGTTTTTGCTGATCGTGGCCGA
>JAIRLE010000141.1 GCA_031259605.1 Zoogloeaceae bacterium | reverse complement strand
TCGCCAGCATCGGGGCTTCGTCGGTGACGGTGTATACGATGGTCGGTTGCTCGGACGGCATGATCGGGTGTCTCCTTGGGTGTTGTGGTGTATGAGGCAAAGTCGGGGGCCGGGCGCGCCCGCGCAGCGGATCGCGGGTCGCGGGACGGCGCATTATACCTTGGCGGTATTGCCGCATTGTTTCGCCCGCCGCGCGAATGGCGAGTCCCGCCGACGGACTCCCCTCCCCCTGCCTCGTCATTGCGAGGAGCGCATCGACGTGGCAATCCAGTTCGTTCCATCCGGCGCGTAGCGCCGCTGACCGAAAGCCGGCGGCGCTAGGAAGACTGCGCGCCGCTCCCCGGAAGTCTTCACGGTTTTTGCGGTTTTCGCTTGTAGAGATTGTGCAACGCCAGCTCGAAACGCTCTTTGCTGTTTTTGGCGATTGCGTCGAGGATCAGGCCGCAGGCAAAGGAAAGCAGACCGCAGGAAGCAAAGAATCCGCTGGCGATCAGGGTAGGGAAACGCGGGACAGTATGGGTCAGGATGTATTGCGCGAGGATCGGGATGAAAAGGCAGACGGCCAGCGCCAGGAAGCCAAGGGCGGCATAGCCAAAGAAAAAGAGCGGTCTGTAGTGGCGGAAGAGATTGAAAATGGTCAGTATGACCTTGCCGCCATCCTTGAAGGTATGGAGCTTGGAATGGCTTCCCTGCGAGCGGTCGCGGTATTCGATGCCGATTTCCTGGATGAAAAGCCGGCGATCCAGCGCGTGGATGGTCATGGCCGTCTCCAGTTCGAAGCCGCACATCAAGATGGGAAAACTTTCGACAAAGACCCGGCTGAAAGCCCGGTAGCCGGTCATGATGTCCCGTAGCGGTTTCTCGCTTCGGCGCGCAAAAAGGAAATTCACCAAGCGGCAAACCAGACGATTGCCCATATTGTGGAAAGCGCGTTTGTTCTCGGTGAAATAGGTGGTACTGAGGCGATCGCCGACCACCATGTCCACACCGTCCTCCAGCACGAGACGCGCCATTTGCGCCGCATATTCCGCAGGGTAGGTGTCGTCGCCATCGACCATGATATAACAGTCGGCATCGACCTCAAGGAATGCTTTGCGCATGGTATTGCCCTTGCCTTGCTGCCGGCAATGACGCACTGTCGCGCCGGCCTCCCTCGCCACGGCGGCGGCGCCGTCCGTGGAGTTGTTGTCATAGACGAAGATCTCCGCCGCAGGCAGGGCGGCGCGAAAATCGCCGACCACCTTGGCAATGGACACGGCTTCATTGTAACAAGGGATGATGACGGCAATCCTGTCCATTACATCGCTCCCTTTTTCGCAAAGAGAAGCAAGTTTGAAGTGAAACCAAGGAAACGCTCGCTATATAAGGCCCAGGAATTCGGCGCGCTCCCGGCGGAAACGCCGGATGTCCACGCCTGCCGCGCAAGCGTCGACATATCCTGTTTCGAGAGGAGATTGAGGTTTTCTTCCCGGGCGAAGAAATCCATGCCCAGTTTTTTCAGGATGGCCCGGTGCATCTTCTTGGGCAGGAAGTGAATCAGGGGCAAGACAGTATGGAATTCCATCGGATGGTAACGGTTGGGTGTGGTCAGGAAAACAAAACGCCGGGCAACCCTGGCGCATTCTTTCAGTAATTGTTTCTGGTTGTCACGGCGGCCCACATGTTCGATGACCGCATTGGAAAAAACGAGGTCGAAGCTATTGCCGGCAAAGGGTATCGCCAGCGCGCTGGACTGGACGAAAGACAGCCCTCTGAAATGCGTTTCCATCCAGCGCGCATCCTGATTGCTTAAGGCGGTAATCCGTTCTGGATGAGGATAGAGTTCCTCGAAGAAATTGGAACTGACCAGTTCGCGGTCCGCCGTCACCCCCACGTCCAGGACGCTTTCCAGAGTTTCCAGCGGAACCAGCGCCGCCAGGCGCCGATACATTTTTCTGCGGACACGCCCAGCCGCGCGATCCGCCAGGGAACCGCCCGTTGCCCTGCTGATTACGGATTCGTTGGGAGTATCCATGTTTGTTCGTCTCGATCCTCGCCCCTGAACCGGGCGGAAGCGCACGGAAAAGAGGTCATGCCTGCCCATGCCCGGTTCCTCCTCTGGACGGAGAAGCTTCCAGCCAGGCCGGTTTTCGATGAAATGGGCGCCGATGGAAGCGGGAGAATACTACATCCACATCGTTTCAGGAATGGCGACCTGCGCCAAGGCTATCGCCTACGCGTATGTCGTAATCAGCGTTGCCGCGCGCCGGATGGAACGATCTGGAGCGCAGCGACATGGCAATCCAGCGCGTTCCATCCGGCGCGCAGCCCCGCTGAAGCTACCAGTTCTTCCCCAATCCCAGCCGGTCCAGCACCTCATGCCGCAGGCCGGTGAGGATCGGGTCGTCGCGGTGGCGCGGGTAAGGGCGGTCGACGGCGATTTCAGTGACGATTCTCGCCGGGCGCGGGCTGAAGATGACGACGCGCCGGGCAAGGAACAAGGCTTCTTCGACATCGTGGGTGACGAGCAAGACCGAGAAGCC
>JAIRLE010000090.1 GCA_031259605.1 Zoogloeaceae bacterium | reverse complement strand
ATCCAAATAACCGGACTAAGCATGTAGATCGTGTTGCAGAGGACTTGCGGACGCGGGTTCAATTCCCGCCGCCTCCACCAAAATGTCATCCGAAGCAGTCCGATAAAGGCCGGAAACTCCAGTAAAATCAAGGTTTCCGGCCTTTTTTGTCCTGTGGCGTCCGGTGGGCGGATGAGGGGGCGGCTCACCCCGGAAAATACGCTTCAGGGATAAACCGCTGCCTCCATCGGGAGCGGAGACGCTCTCCTGCGACCGGACGACGATTGCGCCATCAAGGTGGACAGATGGGAAGCTCGCTACAAATTGCCAGGATGCACGTTGACCAATGGGCGGGGCGGGGTTATCTTTGCACGTTTTCACGTCGAATGGTTGAGCCATGATACTTAGCGGCGCAGAGATCATCATCCGGTGCCTTCAGGAAGAAAAGGTCGAGCATGTGTTCGGGTATCCGGGCGGCTCGGTGTTGCACATCTACGATGAGTTGTTCAAGCAGGATCAGATCAAGCATATCCTGGTGCGGCACGAGCAGGCGGCGGTGCATGCGGCGGACGCGTATTCGCGTTCATCCAACCGGTTGGGCGTGGCGATGGTGACTTCCGGCCCCGGCGTGACCAACGCGGTGACGGGGATTGCCACCGCCTATTCCGATTCCGTGCCGCTGGTGGTGTTGTGCGGCCAGGTCGGCACTGCCTATATCGGGCAGGATGCCTTTCAGGAATGCGACACGGTGGGCATTACCCGCCCCTGCGCCAAGCACAATTTCCTGGTCAAGGATGTCAAGGACTTGGCGACGACCCTGAAAAAAGCCTTCCACATCGCGACTACAGGGCGTCCCGGCCCGGTGGTCGTGGATTTGCCCAAGGACATCACGGCGGACAAATGCGAATTCGTCTATCCGGCGGCGGTGGCGATGCGTTCCTACAATCCGGTGATGAAGGGGCATCTGGGACAAATCAAGAAAGCGGTGCAGCTTTTGCTGGAAGCCAAACGCCCGTTGTTCTATATCGGCGGTGGGGTGATTCTTTCCAACGCGACGGAAAAATTGACCGAACTGGCGCGGCGTCTGGGGTTTCCCGTTACCTATACCCTGATGGGACTGGGCGGCTATCCCGCCAATGATCGGCAAAGCCTAGGCATGTTGGGGATGCACGGCACTTATGAAGCCAACATGGCCATGCACCACGCGGATGTGATTCTGAACGTCGGCGCGCGTTTCGATGACCGGGTAATCGGCAATGTCGAGCATTTCTGCGCCGCGCCGCGGCGGATTATCCACGTCGACATCGACCCTTCTTCTATTTCCAAGCGCGTCAAGGCGGATGTGCCCATTGTCGGCAATGCTCCGGACATATTGAATGAGATGCTGAAACTGCTGGATGAAGGTTTTACGCCCACGCGCGATCTTTCCGGCTGGTGGCGGCAGATTGAGGATTGGCGCGCGAAGGACGGCCTGAAATACAGGCAGGGCGAGCGCATCATGCCGCAGTTCGTGGTGGAAAAACTCTACGAAGTGACGGGCGGCGACGCCTTCGTCACTTCCGACGTGGGGCAGCACCAGATGTTTGCCGCGCAGCATTACAAGTTCGACAAGCCCAGGCGCTGGATCAATTCCGGCGGGCTGGGCACCATGGGCGTGGGGTTGCCCTACGCGATGGGCGTGAGCTTTGCCAACCCGGAGGCGGCCGTTGCCTGCATCACCGGCGAAGGCTCCATCCAGATGTGCATCCAGGAGCTTTCCACCTGCAAGCAGTTCGAGTTGCCGATCAAGATTGTCAATCTCAATAACGGCATGCTGGGCATGGTGCGGCAGTGGCAGGAAATGTTCTATTCCAAGCGGTATTCCCAGTCGTATGTCACGTCGCTGCCGGATTTCGTCAAGCTCGCCGAAGCCTACGGGCATGTCGGCATGAAAATCGAAAAGCCGGAAGACGTGCTGCCCGCGTTGGAAGAAGCCTTTACGAAATACAAGGACAGGCTGGTCTTCATGGATTTCATCATCGATTCGACGGCCAATGTGTTTCCCATGGTGGCGACCGGCAAGGGTCTGACCGAAATGATACTCGCGGACGACATGTAAGGCAGGAACAAAAGCATGCGACACATTATTTCAATTTTGCTGGAAAACGAAGCCGGCGCGCTCTCCCATGTGGCGGGACTGTTTTCCGCGCGCGGCTACAATATCGAGACGCTCACCGTCGCGCCCACCGAGGACGCCTCGCTGTCGCGCATGACCATCGTCACGCGCGGCTCCGATGATGTGCTGGAACAGATCACCAAGCAGTTGAACAAACTCGTGGATGTGGTGAAAGTTGTCGATCTCTCCGAATCCGCGCATGTCGAGCGCGAACTGATGCTCATCAAGGTGCGCGCCATCGGCAAGGATCGGGAAGAGGTGAAGCGCATGGCGGATATTTTCCGCGGACGCATTCTCGATGTGACCGAATTCACCTATGTCATCGAATTGACGGGAACCAGCGCCAAGCTGGATTCTTTCATCAACGCCCTGGATGCCGGGCTGATACTGGAAACCGTGCGCACCGGCGTTTCCGGCATTGGCCGCAGCGACCGCATTCTCAAAATCTGATTTCCCCATTTCCCCTGCGCCAAGAAAGGTACATCGCATGAAATCTTCCCATACTATTCTTATGACATGCATCGTACTAGCGTTCTCCGGCTGTAGAACACTTGAGGATGCCGTACAAGTTATTGGCAAGGGCGATTCCCCCGCGCAGACTACCACAAGACTGCCAATCCCAGGGAGCGCCCCTGCCGCAGAAGGTTGCGGCACGCCGACTCAATTGATTCAGACAGTAAAAGCCGCGCAGAAAAAAAATGCCATTACCGCAGAGAAAACCTATGACGGCAAATGGTGCCGCCTCTCCGGCAAGTTGACGGACGTTGGCACATATTCCGTCAGCATCTACTCGCATAACGCGATTCATCTCGACAATAAACTGGCCTGCATCCAGTCTGACGCCAGCGATATGATGCACGGCGGATCTTCATCGCCACCGGAAGTCAGGCGCCAGAGCACGAAAGACGTGCGTGAGAAATTGATCGACATGAAAGGGCAGAAAATCGAGATCGTCGGGCAAATCAAACTGGGGTTGCAGGGATCTCAAGGCTCCCAGCGGTATTTTCCGCTCGTCCATTGCCAGGTTGTAAGTCCGAAAATCTAGGCACTGGCTTGACGCATTGATTTCGCGGAAAACCACGCGCCAGCGTCTCTGACATTGGATCTGAATTTTTCAACCAAGGAGCAACAAGCATGAAAGTCTATTACGACAAGGACGCCGATCTCTCCCTGATCAAAGGCAAGAAAGTCACCATCGTCGGCTATGGCTCCCAGGGCCACGCCCATGCCCAGAATCTCAAGGATTCCGGCGTCAAGGTCACGGTGGGCCTGAGAAAGGGCGGTGCGTCCTGGAAAAAGGCCGAGGCCGCCGAGCTGAAAGTCGAGGAAATCGCCAAGGCGGTCAAGGGCGCGGATGTGGTGATGTTGCTCTTGCCCGACGAAAACATTCCCCAGGTCTATGAAGCGGAAGTCGCTCCCCACCTGAAAAAAGGCGCGGCACTGGCCTTCGCGCATGGCTTCAACATCCATTACAACCAGGTGATCCCCAGGGACGACGTGGATGTCATCATGATTGCCCCGAAAGGCCCCGGCCATACCGTGCGTTCCGAATACCTGAAAGGCGGCGGCGTGCCCTCGCTCATTGCCGTGCATCAGGATAAATCCGGCAAGGCCAAGGACATCGCCCTTTCCTACGCCGCCGCCAATGGCGGCACCAGGGGCGGCGTGATTGAAACGTCCTTCCGCGAAGAGACCGAAACCGACCTCTTCGGTGAACAGGCCGTACTGTGCGGCGGCGCGGTGGAACTGATGAAAATGGGCTTCGAAACCCTGGTGGAAGCCGGTTATGCGCCGGAAATGGCCTATTTCGAGTGCCTGCACGAAATGAAGCTGATCGTGGATCTGATCTATGAGGGCGGCATCGCCAACATGAACTATTCCATTTCCAACAATGCCGAGTTCGGCGAATACGTCACCGGTCCGAAGGTCATCAACGCCCAGTCGCGCGAAGCCATGCGCGCGGCCTTGAAGCGCATTCAGAACGGCGATTACGCCAAGGAATTCATTCTGGAAGGCCGTACCGGCTATCCCGCCATGACGGCTCGCCGCCGCCTGACCGCCGCCCATCCAGTGGAAAAAGTTGGCGGACAACTGCGCGACATGATGCCGTGGATCAAGAAAAACAAGCTGGTGGATCAGTCGAAGAACTAGAACCGTTCGTGGATTGACGCGCCCCTTGGTTTTCTTGCCTGGGCGCGGGTTTTCCGTTTCTTTTTCATGTATCAGGAGAGATACCCGTGTTCGGATTCGTCCCTGTACGCCGGAATCAAGGCGCACGAGGCGGGAATGGCGGAGCGCGAAACACGCGCCATGTCGCGTCCGTCCATTCTCCGGTTTTCCGGGCGATCGTTTGAGCTGACCCTATGAATTATCCGCATCCGCTTTTTGCCAGGGAAGGCCGACCGTTTATCGGCATTGCCTTGCTGGTGGCGTTTATCGCTCAAGGAGTCAGCCCGTGGCTGGGCATTCCATTCTGGCTGGTTTTCTTTTTCGTGCTCCAGTTTTTCCGTGATCCACCCCGCCCGATCGGTGGGCTTGGCGATGGTTCCAGAAGCGTGGTCGCGCCGGCGGACGGGCGCATCGTGGCTATTGAGGAGTGCGAGGACAGCTACCTGCAACGCCGCGCCCTGAAGGTGAGCGTGTTCATGAATGTGTTCAACGTGCATTCCAACCGTTCGCCCATGGATGGCGAGGTCAAGCAGGTATGGTACAACCCCGGTAAATTCGTGAATGCCGCGCTGGACAAGGCTTCCAGCGAGAACGAGCGTTGCGCCATGCACCTTGAAGGCACAGATGGGCAGGACGTTACCTGTGTGCAGGTTGCCGGTCTCATTGCCCGCCGCATCCTGAATTACACACAACCCGGCATGAAACTCGCGCGTGGAGACCGTTACGGCTTCATCCGCTTTGGTTCGCGCGTCGATGTTTACCTGCCGTTGGATGCCGATGTGCGCGTCAGTTTGGGTGACAAGGTGTATGCTTCGAGTACCCTTCTTGCTGAATTTTCCCGAGTCCCTCATGCCTGAATTCAAACCGCGCAAGGCCCTGTTTAATCCGGAATTGAAACGACGGGGCATTTATCTTCTACCCAGTCTCTTTACCACTGCGGCGCTGTTTTTCGGTTTTTTCGCCATCGTGCAGGCCATGCAGGGCGACTTTGAAAAAGCCGCGTCCGCCATTTTCATTGCCATGATCATGGATGGACTCGATGGCCGGGTAGCGCGGCTGACGCATACGCAGTCGGCCTTCGGCGCGGAATACGATTCGCTTTCCGACATGGTGTGCTTTGGCGTCGCTCCGGCGCTGGTGGTCTCCGAGTGGATCTTGCTGGACATGGGACGCCCGGGCTGGATTGCCGCCTTCATCTACTGCGCGGGCGCCGCGCTACGGCTGGCGCGTTTCAATACCACGCTGGAAGTGATGGACAAGCGTTACTTCCAGGGTTTGCCCAGTCCCGCCGCCGCCGCGCTGGTCGTTGGCTTCGTCTGGGCGATGATGGCGCGGGCGGTTCCGGGTTCGGACGTGCGCTGGCTGGCGGTTTTTGTTACCGTTTTCGCGGGGCTTTCCATGGTTTCCAATGTGCGCTTCTACAGTTTCAAGGACATCAACCTAAAGAAAAGCGTTCCCTTCGTGGCGGTGCTGGTCATCGTGCTGATTTTCGCCGTGGTTTCCTCTCCGTTTACTGCCGAAATTCTCTTCGGGCTGTTCTGCATTTATGCCCTGTCCGGCTATGCGCTGATGTTGTCGCGCCTGTTGCGGAAAAAGAATGTGCCGACAGCAAATCCGCCCCCGGATTTGCCCTGACGCTGCCGCGCCGCCCGCATAGCCCGATCTCCCTTTTCAGTGGGCTACGCGGCATCCGGCGGATCATTTCATTTACGTATCCAGTCCCGCTTCCGCGCGTTCGGCGGCAAGCAGCAACGCGCGCGCCTTGTTCCGGGTTTCTTCCCATTCGGCTTTCGGGTCGGAATCGGCGACGATGCCGCCGCCCGCCTGGACATGCAGGACGCCGTCCCGGATGACGCCGGTGCGGATGGCGATTGCCAGGTCCATGTTGCCGTGAAAATCGAGGTAGCCGATGGAACCTGCGTAGATGCCGCGTTTTACCGGCTCAAGCTCGTGGATGATTTCCATCGCCCGCACCTTGGGCGCGCCGGAAACCGTGCCCGCCGGAAAACTTGCCTTCAACACGTCGATGGCGGAAAACCCCGGCTTCAGGATGCCTTCGACATTGGAAACCAAGTGCATCACATGCGAATAGCGTTCGATTGCCATCTGCTCGGTGACGCGCACACTGCCGATTTCCGCCACCCGACCACAGTCGTTGCGCCCCAGATCCAGAAGCTGCACATGCTCCGCGCGTTCCTTTTCGTCGGAACGCAATTCCGCCGCCAGTGCGGCGTCCTCGGCTTCGGTCGCGCCGCGTTTGCGGGTTCCGGCAATGGGGCGCAGGATGACCTTCTTCCCGTCGCCTTCCTGCTCGAGCCGTACCAGGATTTCCGGAGAGGAGCCGACGACATGGAAATCGCAAAAGTCGAAATAGAAGAGATACGGCGATGGATTGATGCTGCGCAGCACCCGGTAGAAGGCCATCGGGCTGGCCGCAAAGGGTTTTTCCATGCGTTGCGAGGGCACGACCTGCATGATGTCGCCATCGATGATGTAGCGTTTCGCTTTCTCCACGGCGGTCTTGTAGGCTTCCTCGCCAAAGCGGGAAATTGCCGGGGCGGGATTTTCCGTGACCGGTTTTTCTTCAGGAATGGAAAGCGGCGCGCGCAATCTGGCGAGCAATTCCCGCAGCCTCGTCTTTGCCCGCCGGTATGCGCCGGGAAACTGCGGCTCGGCATAGACGATCAGGGTGAGCTTGCCGGAAAGATTGTCGACCACCGCCAGTTCTTCCGAAAGCATGAGCAGGATGTCGGGCAGGCCGGATTCGTCGGGTTTGGCGGGCAGCCTCTCCAGGCGTGGCTCGATGTAGCGCGCGGTGTCATAACCGAAATAGCCGACCAGCCCGCCGGTAAAACGCGGCAGGCCCGTGGTGGGCGGCGTCTTGAAGCGGGTTATGAAAGCGGCGATGAAATCCAGCGGGTTTTGCGCCTCCGTTTGCTCGGCGATCCGTTGGCCGGTCAGTACCAGCACCTTCTTCTCATAGACGGCGATGCGGGTCATGGCTTCCAGGCCGATGATGGAATAACGCCCGAACCGCTCGCCGCCCTGCACGGATTCCAGCAGGTAGGTGTACGGGCCATTCGCCAGCTTCAGATAGATGGAAAGTGGCGTGTCGAGATCGGCGAAGGTCTCCAGCGTTACCGGGATGCGGTTGTAGCCTTCTTTCGCCAGGGCGTTGAATTCTTGTTCCGTCATGTTCAAGGGTCAGAAGAGAAAGTGACGCCGGATGATCCTGCGGGATGAATCCGCCGGAGACATCCGGAGAAACCGGACGCCTCCGGCGCGTAACGGCGAAAGCAAACTTCCATTCAGACCTTGAACTGTTCCAGGGTTGCCGCGACTTCCTGCGCCAGTTGATCCAGGCGCTGCGCGCCGGAAGCGGCTTCCTCGGCAGCGGCGTTGTTTTCGTCCGTCATCTGGGCGATGCTCTCCACGTGCTTGGCGATGTCCTGGCTCGCTTGGCTTTGCTCCTTCAGGGCGTTGGAAATCTCCGTCACCGCGTCCGACACCTTGCTGGCCTCATTGTGAATGGCGTGGATGCGTTCGTCCGCCTGACGCGCCAGCACCCGCCCTTCGTCCACCTGTTTGACCACGCGATCCATCTCATTTACCGCTTCCTTGGCGGCAACCTGTATCTTGCCGATCATCGTGCCAATGTCGCCCGTCGATTGCGCCGTGCGCTCCGCGAGCTTTCTTACCTCGTCGGCCACCACCGCAAAACCGCGGCCCTGCTCCCCGGCCCTGGCTGCCTCAATCGCAGCGTTCAGCGCCAGCAGATTCGTCTGGTCGGCCACTTCCTTGATCACCTGCACCACCGAGGAAATTTGTTCGGATTCCTCGCCCAATGCCTGAATAACCTTGGAAGCCTGCGTCACGCTTTCCGCGATGGAACCCATTTCAGCGGCGGTGCGCTCAATGATCTGCCCGCCTTCGCTCGCCGTCTCGCCCGCGTGCTGGGCAATGCTCTGCGCATCGCCGGCACTGTTGGATACCGTGTTGATGGAAACCGTCATCTCCTCCACCGAAGCCGCCATGGCCGAAGTCGAACTCGACTGGCTGGCGGAACTGGCGGCAACCTGCTGCGCGGCGGTGGAGAAATTATTGACCGATTCGTTGACTTCCCGCACCCGGTTGGCGATGTCCTGGAAGGAAGCCTGCAAACGTTTCATCATTGCGTTGAAAGCCGTCACCATTTCCCCGATTTCATCGCCGGAACGGTAATCCACAGTAAGGCGCAGGTCATTTTCCCTTTCCACGCGCTGCACCACGTCACGCACTTGCTCCACCGGCTTGACGACCGCTTTCAGGGTCGTGATTCCAAAAAAGACGACGCCCGCGATGGCAAGGAGCGAAATGATCGCCTGCGCCGCCATGAACCGTTTTGCGTGGTCTTCAGCTTCCGCGATGATTTCCTTTCGCAGACGGTCATTCACCTCGACCAATTCTTCCAGGTTACCGGTCATCACGCGGGTTTTGTCCCGGTTCTCGATGCCCAACCGGTCGATCTCACGCGCGAAGGCTTCCAGTTTCTCCGGTGAAGGAGACCTGAGGACATCTTCCAGCGTACGAATGAGATCCGAACTCATCGTCGCCGACCAGGAAGGCCAGACATCTCTGACTGAATCCCACACCCTCTGCGCATCCGGGTACTTGTTGAATTCATCGTATGTTTTGAACCACTTCTGCGCCTCGACATCGGCTTCCTTCATGCTGACCAGCACCGCGCCAAGTTCCTGTATCTGCGCGTTATATTCAAAATTGTTCTTGGAACCAGCCTCATAGAGGCGGCGCACAATGTTATTGACATAAACGCGAAACTTCAACACCGCTTCCAATTTGGGAATGGTGTCTTCGCTCAATCTCTCGATGGCTGTTTCGGATGTCGAGGCGTTGTAGTAACCCAACGTGCCGACAATGAGCAGGGAAGCCCAGGAAAGGGTCGCGAGGATATGGATTCTGAGTTTGATTTTCATGATGGCTCCTAAAACGGTGTTCGCTAACCAGAAAATGTGTATTCCTGTGTTTCTTCGGCATTATATCGCATCGCGTGTTTCCAGATACGTTTCATAGGTACCCGCATGGTCCAGCAAGGCACCGTCCATTTTAATCTCAAAAACACGATTCGCAAGGCTGGAGACGAATTCCCGATCATGCGAGACGAACACCAGTACGCCCTTATATAAATCCAGCGCCGTGTTCAGGGCTTCGATGGACTCCATGTCCAGATGGTTGGTTGGTTCGTCCATGACCAGCACGTTATTTTTTTGCAGCATCAGCTTGCCGAATAACATGCGCCCCTGTTCACCGCCGGAGATGACGCCGATCGGCTTTTTCTGCTCGTCGCCGGAAAACAGCAGCCGCCCCAGGGTGCCGCGCACCAGGGTTTCCAGATCGTCCGCGTCCGCCGCGCTGGCGCGGGCGTGTCCGCCTATCCATTCGGTAAGCGGCGTATCCCCGGTGAATTCGGCGGCGTGATCCTGCGCGTAATAGCCGGGGCGCGCCTTTTCCGCCCATTTGATGCCGCCTGCCGTGGGGAGAAGCTCGCCCATCAGGAGTTTCAGCAAGGTGCTTTTGCCCACGCCATTTTCACCAATGACGGCGACCTTTTCACCCGCATTGATGGTAAAACTCGCCCGGTTGAAAAAGGTCTTGCCGCTGTCGTCGTATTGAAACAACAGGTCTTCCACTTCCACCGCCTGACGGTGCAGCTTTTCCTTCTCCTCGAATTCGAAGCGTATCCACGGATACTGGCGTGAAGAAGGCTTGATGTCCTCCGGTTTCAGTTTTTCAATGAGTTTCAAACGGCTGGTGGCCTGCCTGGCCTTGGACTTGTTGGCGGAAAAACGGCGCACGAATTCCTGCAATTCGCTGATTTTGTCCTTGGCGCGGGTGTTTGCCGCCTGCTGGCGCGCGCGCGCCTGGCTGGAGGCTTCCATGAAATCATCGTAATTGCCGGGATAGACGGTGAGCCTGCCGTAGTCCAGATCGGCCATGTGGGTGCACACCTGATTCAAAAAATGGCGGTCGTGCGAAATGACGACCATCGTGGATTCGCGCTGATTCAGGATTTCCTCGAGCCAGCGAATGGTGTTGATGTCGAGATTGTTGGTGGGTTCATCCAGAAGCAGGATGTCGGGGTCGGCAAAGAGCGCCTGGCAAAGCAGCACCCGCAGTTTCCATCCCGGCGCCACCGCGCGCATGGGGCTGTCATGCAACTCCCCGGCAATGCCCGCGCCCAGCAGCAACTCTCCGGCGCGCGCCTCTGCCGTATAACCGTCATATTCAGCGTATTTTCCTTCCAGTTCCGCGGCGTGCATGTAATCCTGTTCCGTTGCTTCCGGATTGGCGTAGATGGCGTCTTTTTCCTGCATCACCGCCCACATTTCCTCGTGTCCCATCATCACCACATCGAGGACGCGCATGTCTTCAAAGGCGAACTGATCCTGCCGAAGATAGGCCACGCGCTCCTCGTTGTCCTTGGAAACGTTGCCCGCCGAAGGCTCCAGCAGCCCGCAGAGGATTTTCATGAACGTGGATTTCCCCGCGCCATTGGCGCCAATCAGCCCATAGCGAAATCCCTCGCCAAACTTGACATTGATGTTCTCGAACAGGGGTTTGGCCCCAAACTGCATGGTAATGTTGGCGGCGACAAGCACGTGAGCCTCTCTAGACTGGAAAAACCGCGCATTCTAACGCGGAAATAACGGGTAAACTGCCGTTGCCTGCTCGATGGATGCAATTACTCGCCAGCCGCATGATTTGTCGACAGTCAACACTGCGAATGCGCGGGTTTTAGGCGGATTGCTGTCGCCTTGTTTGGCGGCTGGCGAGTAAAAACGGAGGGAATCCAGTGGCGGCAATGTTTTTTCCCTCTCCCGGCGCTGCGCGCCACCCTCTCCGTCTTCCGCAGGCGAACGAAGGAAAAGCAGGCGCTTGCGCCTTGGAAGGGTTTTTCTCCATTTTTGTTTGCCCCCCTGTTCGATGGTTTCCTTCCTGACATGATCGCCCTGTACATCCACCTGCCCTGGTGTGTCCGCAAATGTCCTTACTGCGATTTCAATTCGCACACCCTGCAAGGCGCGTTGCCGGAGGACGACTATCTGGCGGCGCTGCTGGCGGATTTGGACGTGGCCTTGCCGCAAATTCCGGGGCGGACGCTGACGAGCATCTTCATTGGCGGCGGCACTCCCAGCCTGTTTTCCGCCGATGGTATTGGCGCGCTGCTGACGGGCATTCGCGCCCGCGCGCCGCTGATCGACGACATCGAAATCACGCTGGAGGCCAATCCCGGCACACTGGACGCCGGAGCGGAAAAACTCGCGGCCTGGCGCGCGGCGGGAATCAATCGCCTTTCCTTGGGCATACAGAGTTTTTGTGACGCGCATCTTGCGTCCCTGGGGCGCATTCATGACCGCGACGCCGCCTTGCAAGCGGCAAGCGACGCGGCGCGCCATTTTGGGCGCGTAAATCTGGATGTGATGTACGGTCTGCCGAACCAAACCCTTGCCGAGGCGCTCCTCGACGTGGAAACGGCGCTCGTTTTTTCCCCGGAGCATCTTTCCTGTTATCAATTGACGCTGGAGGCCAACACCCGCTTTGCCGCTCATCCGCCGCCGCTGCCGGAGGCGGATATCTGCGCCGACATGAATGACGCCATCGCCGCGAGACTGGCGGCGGCGGGATTTGCGCATTACGAAACTTCCGCCTTCGCGCGTCCCGGATGCGCATGCCGACATAATCTCAATTACTGGCGATTCGGCGACTACCTGGGTCTGGGAGCGGGAGCGCACAGCAAGATCAGCCGCTGTTCGGAGACAGGCGAATGGCAGCTCGTTCGGGAGGCGCGCTGGCGACATCCCGGCGCGTATTTGCGCGCTGTCGCCGCGGGAAATGCCGTACACACCGCGCGGATCATCCCCGCCAGGGAACTGCCCTTTGAATTTTTGATGAACGCCCTGCGCCTGACCGAAGGTTTTACGCCTTCGTCGTACGAGCAGCGCACAAAACTCCCCTTTGCCGCGCTTTTGCCGCGATTGCAGAGCGCCGCCAAAGCGGGGCTGTTGCATGTGCAAACGGATCGCGTCGCGCCCACGTCTTTGGGACGCAATTTTCTCAATCGGCTACTGGTCGATTTTCTCGATTAACATGTCGCCATGTGGAAAAAAGAATCCCGCACCCTGAAATTGCGTCTCCGCTTGCAGCGCGCCCGCGACCGCTGGATCACCTGGCGCGAGGCGCTGATGACCGCCTGGCCGCTGACGCTGGTCGTGCTCTTGGGGTTTGGCGTCGCCTTTTACTTCGTCAAGCCCGCGCCGCCGCGTCACTTGGTGATGAGCACCGGACGCGAAGACGGGCGGTATCACGCCTTCGCCCTGCGCTACAAGGAAATCTTCGCCCGCAACGGCATTACGCTGGAATTGCGTCTTTCGCAAGGGTCGGGCGAAAACCTGCTGCGCTTGCGCCAGGGCGAGGCCGACATTGCCTACGTGCAGGGCGGCGTGGCAAGCAACTGGAACGGCAAGGACGGCTGGGAAGGGCTATACACGCTGGGCAGCGCCTTTTATGAACCGCTATGGGTATTCGTGCGCGACGACCGGGACGGGCAGTATCCGCAGCGCTTGACCGATCTGGCGCAAAAGCGCATCACGGTGATTCAGGAAAACAGCAACGCGCGCGCGCTGGCCTATCGTTTGCTGCTGGCCAACGACATTACGGAAAAGAGCGCGCAAATCCGCCCGGCGACGCGCGCGCAGGATGAATTCGCCGCCGCCGAAGCCTTGCAGCAAGGCGAGATCGACGCCCTGTTCATCATTGCCGCGCCGGAATCTCCCATCGTGCAGGTGCTGCTGCGCACCTTCGGCATTCGCCTGATGGATTTCCAGCGCGCACAAGCCTACCACCGGCACTTTCCCTACCTGTTTCGCCTGCTGATGCCGGAAGGCGGCGTCGATCTCGCCTACAATTTCCCGCCGCAAGATACCGAATTGCTGGCGGCCACCGCCAATCTGGTGGTGCAAGAAGACCTGCATCCGGCGCTGCAATCGCTGATGCTGGCCGCCCTGCGCGAAGTGCATGGCGGCAGTGGGTTTTTCCAGGAGGCGGGTGAGTTCCCCGCGTACAGGGACAGCGATTTTCCGCTGACTCCGACCGCCGAACGTTTCCATGCCTCCGGCCCGCCGTTCTTGCAGCGTTACCTGCCTTTCTGGCTGGCGGTTCTGGCGGATCGTTTCCTGATTCTCGCCCTGCCGTTATTGACGCTCTTGCTGCCCATCCTGCGCTTTGCGCCCGCGATTTACAGTTGGCGCATCCGTTCGCGCGTCTGCCGCGTCTATGGCGAACTCAAGTTTCTGGAAAACGACCTGCTGCGCCGCCGCCTTGAGGCGCTTGCCCCGGAAATTCACGCCGATTTCATGGCGCGCCTTGACGCCATCGAGGCCGACGCCAACCGTATGTCCGTTCCCCGTTCCTTCTCCGACTTGCGCTATACCCTGAAAATGCATATCCAGATGGTTCGGGAACGGTTGGCAAAAATGCGGGATTCCGCAGACGCATAACGAAAAAACGGAGACCGAGGTCTCCGTTCCTGGCGCGTCGGGGTTGGGGCGCGAGGTCAGAAGCTGTGCTTCAGGCCGATATTGAAGCCGTTCTGGTAGCCGGCGCCGCCGTTGGAAGCGTCGCCGGAAACGGCGGCAATGCCGCTGCCTGGGAGGAAGGTCGGATTATCCTCACGATCGTCCTTGTTGGTGATGTCGGCAATCGCCGCGTAGAAGTTGGTGCGCCTGGAAAGCGCATAGGTGTAGCCCAGCGCCCATTGCCGCGCCTTGCCTTCAAATCCATTCACCCCGCTCAGCTTGGACTGGGTGTAGGAAGCCTGAATGGCGTTCTTGCCAAAGGGAAAGGTCGCGCCCAGAAGCCAGCTTTTCAGCTTGTGGTCGTCCCCGGCCGGGTTGATGTTCTTGAATTTGTTCTGGTCATAGAACGCGTGCAGTTTGGCGGGGCCGAAATCGTAAGTGCCGCCGACGGCCCAGTTGGTGATGTTGACTTCAGTGCCGCCGACGGGTGTGTCTTTGGTCTTGATCTTGTGCCAGGACACGCCGACGTCAATGGGGCCGTTGGTGTAACGGGGCAGGAAGGCCCATACGCGGTTGTCGCCCGCGTTTTCCACATTTTCCACAGCGAGCGCGTTGGCGGAGAAGGCCGCCGTCATGTTGAACCCGCCCCAGCTTGGAGTCACATAGGCGACGGCGTTATCCACGCGCGTGGGGTCGAAGAGGTTCTCTCCGACCGTTGTCAGCCCCGCCTCGAATGCGTTGCGGTAACGTCCGACCGTGCCTGCCTTGAAGGGATCGATGGCGGAGAGGAAAGAGTAGTGCGGCGTGTACAGGCGACCGGCGATGAACGTGCCGAAATTGCCGGTCAGTCCCAGGTAAACCTGGCGTCCGAACAGGCGGCTGCTCTGCCTCATGTTGCCGGTGTCCGCCGCGAAGCCGTTTTCCAGCACGAACAGGGCTTTCACGCCGTTGCCCAGATCTTCCGTACCCTTGAAGCCCAGGCGACTGCCGGAGGAAATGCCGTCGTCAATGGCATTTTTACTGCCGATATCATCATTGACATTATCGCCGCGATGTGAAAAACCCACATCGACCACGCCGTAAATCTGCACGTTGCCCTGTGCCAGCGCCGCGCCGGAAACGGCGGTCGCAATCGCCAGAACCATCAGTTTTTTCTGCATGGAAATCTCCTTGTTATGCATTGGATCGGAAAAGCAAAGCGCCGCTTCGCCAAAAGGAAGAAGAAACGGAACTTTGTGGTGCACAATTGTTAACCAGTGTTCATGACAATATGATGATGGCGCGGGTATGATGTGATGGAAAAGCGAATCCGTTCTTGACGGAGATTGCGTGCGAACGACAGATGGGGCGCAATGAAAAGCGGATGCCCGATCTTCCAGGCACCGTTCTCTCACGACCGAAAGATTTTCCCTTCTCTCCCCTCATTCGCAGATGACGGCAGGAGCAGCCCTTGTGGACGCCCGCCCTTGCTGCGGGGGAGGGCAACCACAAGGGTTGCCCCTACCGCAACATTTCCCAGGCACGGTCACGGAGGCGCCCCTACAGGAATCATGAACAGGCACTCAGGACCAGAGCATCGAATCATGCGTAATTGGGGCAGGGAGCGGTGAGTGGGCGACACCCTCTCCCGGCCTTCGGCCACCCTCTCCCGCGAAGCGGGGGAGGGAAGGGAACTGGGGTCTGCGTCCCATGCAAGTCCGGGGCGGGGGAAAGGCAACGGCGGGCGGCGCTTCCCGTTTTTCCCCTCGCCCGCGGGAGAGAATGCCCCGGCAGGGGCGGGAAAGGGAGGCGTTTCATGCGGCGCAGCCGCAAACTTCCTGTCTTCCGGGATGAATCACGCGATGAATATGAAGCGTTTTTCAGGCTCCAGCCCTGCGGATGTGATGAAGAGGCAAGTTTGGCGGGAGAGGGGGAGAGCAGTGGCTTCGCCGACGGGGCGTTTCATGCGCCAGATCACGGACACCTTCCGTGATCTGGGCAATGGCAAGTCAATCTTGCGGCTAAAGGATTTTCGCTACGGCGTCGAATTCCAGGCGCGGGTTGCGCGGGTAGTTGCCTTCCGGGTCGCCGTAGCCGATGTTGACCAGCAGATGCGCCCGCCAGCCGTTGTCGGCGAAGAATTGCGCGTTGACGGCGGCGGCGTCGAAGCCGGACATGGGACCGGCGTCCAGACCCAGGAGCCGGGCGGCGAGGATCAAGTAACCCGCTTGCAGGGCGCTGCTGTAGCACGCGGTATCCCGCGCCAGTTTTTCGTCGCCCGCGTAAAAGTCGCGCATGGAAGCCAGCGCGGGCGCCTGGGTGGGCAGATGTTCGTAAAAAAGCGGATCGCTGGCGACGATTACCGTTAGCGGCGCGGCCTGGATTCTTGCCTGGTTGCCCGCCATCGCGGTTGGCACGAGCCGCGCCTTGGCTTCGGGACTGCGGATGAACAGATAGCGTCCCGGTTGTCCATTGACGGCGGTCGGTCCCCATTTCAGGAGATCGTAAAGCGCGTGGATTTGGGCGTCACTGACAGGTTTGTCGGCAAAAAAACGGTTGAAGCTGCGCGCCTTGCGAAAGGCGATATCCAGTGTAACGTCATTTATTGCGGTCATGATGCGTCTCCTTTGGCGTTTCAGGGAAGGTTGGAAAGCAGGGGTTCGAGCGCCGCGTTGAAGGTGGCGCTGGGACGCATGACCGCCTCCAGTTTGTCGCCATCCGCCAGATAATAGCCGCCGATGTCCGCAGGGCGTCCTTGCGCGGCGTTCATTTCCGTGACGATTTTCGCTTCGTTTGCGGCGAGCGTTTGCGCCAGCGGCGCGAAATGGGCGGCGAGACCGGCGTCTTCCTTTTGCGCGGCCAGGGCTTCCGCCCAGAAGCGGGTGAGATAGAATTGGCTGCCCCGGTTATCGAGTTCGCCAGTCCTGGGCGAGGGCGATTTACGTTCATCCAGCAGTCTGCCGGTTGCCGCGTCCAGCGTCTTTGCCAACAGGGCGGCGCGCGCATTGCCGGTTTTTCGCCCCAGATCTTCCAGCGAGGCGGCCAGCGCCAGAAATTCCCCCAGCGAATCCCAGCGCAGATGGTTTTCTTCGATGAGCTGCTGCACATGCTTGGGAGCAGACCCGCCCGCACCGGTTTCGTACAGGCCGCCGCCCGCCATCAGGGGGACAATGGAAAGCATCTTGGCGGAAGTGCCCAGTTCCATGATCGGAAACAGGTCGGTGAGGTAGTCGCGCAGGATGTTGCCGGTCACGGAAATGGTGTCCAGTCCGCGAACGACGCGCTCCAGCGTGAAGCGCATGGCGCGTGTCTGCGACATGACGCGGATGTCCAGTCCGCGCGTATCGTGTTCTTGCAGACAGCGTTCTACTTTCTCGATCAGTTCGGCTTCATGCGGACGGTAAGGATCGAGCCAGAACACGGCGGTCATGCCGGAAGCGCGCGCGCGATTGACGGCGAGTTTTACCCAGTCGCGCACCGGCGCGTCCTTCACCTGGCACATGCGCCAGATGTCGCCCGCTTCAACCTTGTGGAAAAAGAGCGTCTCGCCGCTATCCAGATCGACGATGCGGGCAAGGCCGTCTTCGGGAATTTCAAAGGTCTTGTCATGCGAGCCGTATTCTTCCGCTTGTTGCGCCATCAGGCCGACATTGGGTACGGTGCCCATGCTGCGCGGGTCGAACGCGCCGTTGGTCTTGCAAAAATTGATGACTTCCTGATAGATGCGGGCAAAGGTAGCGTCCGGCATCACCACCTTGCAATCCTGCTGTTTGCCCGCCGCGTCCCACATCTTGCCGCCCGCGCGGATCAGCGCTGGAACGGAGGCGTCGATGATTACATCATTGGGCGAATGAAAGTTGGTAATGCCCTTGGCGGAATCCACCATCGCCAGTTGCGGGCGTTTTGCGTGGCAGGCTTCCAGATCGCGCAGGATTTGCGCGCGCTCGCCCTCCGGCAGCGCGGCGATTTTGTCATACAGGGCGCCCATGCCATGATTGGCGTTGATGCCCAGTTCCCGGAAACGCTCGCCGTGTTTGGCGAAAGCCTCCCGGTAATAGGTGCGAATGCAATGACCGAAGAGAATGGGGTCGGAAACTTTCATCATTGTCGCCTTGAGGTGCAGCGAGAACAATATCCCGGCTTCTCGCGCGTCTTCCATCTGTTCTTCATAGAATGCGCACAGCGCTTTTTTACGCATGTACATGGAATCGATGATCTCACCAGCCAGGAGCGCGATTTCGGGTCGCAGCGCAAAGGTTTGTCCGCTGTCGGCGACGAGTTCCATCTTCACCCTGCGCGCCTTTTCCAAGGTCATGGATTGTTCGTCGTGATAAAAATCGTCCGCGCGCATGCAGGCCACGTGGGTGCGCGAGGCCATGCGCCACTTGCCCATGGAATGCGGATTCTTGCGCGCGTAATTCTTGACCGCCAGCGGCGCGCGCCGGTCGGAATTGCCTTCGCGCAATACCGGATTCACGGCGGAACCCAGACAGCGCGCGTAACGTGTCCGAATAGCCCTTTCGTCTTCCGTTCTTGGGTCTTCTGGGTAATCAGGAATCATAAAACCTTTGGACTGCAATTCCTTGATGCAGGCGTTCAACTGTGCGAGCGAGGCGCTGATGTTGGGGAGTTTGATGATGTTGGCGTCGGCTTGCAGTGTTTTCTTGCCGAGTTCGGACAAGGTGTCCGGGCGTCGCTGGGCGGCATCCAGATAGTCGGGAAATTCCGCCAGTACGCGGGCGGCGACGGAAATGTCGGTGGTCTGGATGTGGATGCCGGCGGCTGCCGTAAAAGCGCGCACGACGGGCAAGAAAGCGCTTGTCGCCAGAAGCGGCGCTTCATCCGTGAGGGTGTAGATGACTGTGGTTTTCTCTGTCATTATTGGAGTTCCATGTTTTTATGCGCCTGACGAATTTCAGGCTTGTCCCGCCGCCGGGCTTGCGGGAGAGAAAGTATCCTTTGCATTCGGGCATGGGGTCAAGTGCCACAGGGCAATCGCATGAATGCCGCTATCGTATTTTCAGCCCATGCCGCCGCCAGCACGATTCACGGTATTTTGCGCCACAAGAAGCCATCGTCGGAGGCGGAGACGCCCAAGGCCGTGGGGCGCTTCGCGCATGAGCACGCCAACGCGCCCTGGGACAGCACGGAGGGCGCATTCACCGCGCCGGAACCGTGGCTGAGCAAAAAATTAGCGGTAGCCCTTCAGGCCGGGGTTCCAACCTTCGCGCCTTTCTTACGGGCGGGGTTTCAAACCGGAATTGGTTTTACGATGAAGAAGACAAAAGTCCTTCAAGCTTTCCCAAGGACGCATATTGCTGCGGATCGTGACGAACCAAAGACCGGCGCAAGGCGGTCATGGCTGCGCCAGCGCCTGCAACAGCTTGGCGTGAATGCCGCCAAAGCCGCCGTTGCTCATGACCAGGATATGGTCGCCGGGTCTGGCCGCCGCCGTGATCGCTGTGATCAGTCGGGCAAGATCTGCCGCCACAAAAGCGCGTTCGCCCAGCGAAGAGAGCGCGGTGGCGGCATCCCACCCCAGATCGGCGGCGTAGCAGAACACCTGATCGGCATCCGTGAGACTGGCCGCCAGCCGGTCTTTCATCACGCCCAGCTTCATGGTGTTGGAACGCGGTTCCAGCACGGCAAGGATGCGTGCGCCGCCCACCTTGCGGCGCAGACCGGCAAGGGTAGCGGCGATGGCAGTCGGATGGTGGGCAAAATCGTCATGGACGGCAACGCCCGCCGCCTCGCCGCGCAACTCCAACCGCCGCCGGACATTCAAAAAGCGCGCGAGCGCCGCCATGCCGCGCTCCAGCGGAACGCCCGCGTGTTCCGCCGCCAGGAGCGCGGCGCAGGCGTTCTCGCGGTTATGTTCGCCGGATAAACCCCAAACCGTGCGGGCAATCTCGCCCTTCGCGCCAAGAAGGATCAAACTGCCTTCGGCGTCATCACCCATCACCCGGTAGCCCGCCGCATCGCTGAAATACGTCACCGGCGTCCAGCAGCCGCGCGCCAGCACCCGTTGCAGACTGGCTTCCCGATGATTGCAGAGTATCCGGCCGGAAGACGGCAAGGTGCGCACCAAATGCTGGAATTGCCGCTCGATGGCCGCAAGATCGTCGAAGATGTCCGCATGATCGAATTCAAGGTTATTCAGAATCAAGGTTTTCGGGTGGTAATGCACGAATTTGGAGCGTTTGTCACAAAACGCCGTATCGTATTCATCCGCCTCGATGACAAACAGAGGGGATGCGCCAAGGCGGGCGGAGACGCCGAAATTCAGGGGGACGCCGCCAATCAGGAATCCCGGCGACAGGCCCGCGTCTTCCAGTATCCAGGCAAGCATGGCGGCGGTGGTCGTCTTGCCGTGCGTCCCCGCCACGCCCAGCACCCAACGGTCGCGCAGCACCTGTTCCGCCAGCCATTGCGGGCCGGAAACATAGGGCAGACCGGCGTCGAGAATGGCTTCCAGCAAGGGATTGCCGCGCGAAATGGCGTTGCCGACGATGAAAACGTCCGGTCGCGCCGCCGTCTGCGCCGGGTCATAGCCGATATGCAGGGCGATGCCCGCCGCCGCCAGTTGCTCGCTCATGGGCGGATAGACGTTGGCGTCGCAACCGCTGACCCGGTGTCCGGCGGCGCGCGCCAGTTGCGCCAGACCGCCCATGAATGTGCCGCAAATGCCGAGAATATGGATGTGCATGGATTTTTCCGCCGGGAAAGACCGGCATCAAGGGTAGAATCGAGGGTCGAATTCTACTTGATCCTTCGGACTCGCAAGCCTCATGTCCCGCCACGAACGCCCCCGCTCGTCCCGCGCCCATGCTTCTCGCCTGTTGATTGCCAGCACGGCGGCACGGCTCATGGCCGAGGACGGCATTACCGATCTGGGACTGGCAAAACAGAAAGCTGCCCGCCAGCTTGCTCTGCCGGAAGCCGCAACGCTGCCCGACAACGCCGAAGTGGAAGCGGAACTGCGGCTCTACCAAGCACTCTACCAAAGTGACGCGCAACCGGCGGAACTTTACAGGTTACGCGCAGAAGCCTGCAAGATCATGGAAGTTCTTGCCGATTTTCGTCCCTATCTGACCGGACCGGTACTCGACGGCACAGCGGGCGCGTCTTCCGTCATCGACCTGATGCTCTTTGCCGACAGCGCCAAGGAAGTGGAGATTTTTCTGCTGAACCGCGACATGCCCTTTGAACACGCGGAAATCCGCGCCACTCGCCATGAAAAGGTGGAAGCCGCGCTGCGCTTGTTGACCCCGGAAGCGGAAGTCAACCTGATGATTTTCCCGCCGCGCTGCGAACGCAGCCATTGCAAGCGGCGCGATGGCCGTCCGCGCGAACGGGTACGGCTGGAAGCCTTGCTGCGCCTGATGCAAAAGTCATGAAACGGCAAATAAGGAACAAATGGCTGCCGGGCGGCGCGCTGATTCTGCTGCTGGCGCTATCGACACTCGTTCTTCTCTGGCCGGATCCCCCCGCCCCGTCCATCCAGTCCGCCGGGGACGCCGCGCTGCGACAACTTCTCAGGCTGAAGCTCGTCGATGCGAAGCAGAAAACGATTGACCTGGCCGCATGGCAGGGACGCATCCGAGTGATCAATCTCTGGGCGACCTGGTGCGCGCCCTGCAAGGAAGAAATGCCCGCCTTTTCCCGTCTGCAAGAGATGTTTCCAGACGCGCAATTTGTCGGCATCGCCGTGGATACTGCGGATAACGTGCGGGAATTTTCAGAGAAACATCCGGTTTCCTATCCCCTGCCCATGGGCGGCGATAATGTGTTGGCGCTCACGCGCGAACTGGGCAATCCTCACATGAGCCTGCCGTTTACGCTGGTCGTCAGCGGGGAAGGCCAGCTGCTGGCGCGAAAATCAGGCCGCTTCGCCGAAGCCGAACTTGCGGCCTTGTTGCGGCGGCTGACCCCGAACGCCCTGCCTGTCTCGCCATCCACAGACCGTGAACGGAATGGATGAAAATGACGGCAGAACACGATTCCAGCGCCTTTGTATCGTCAAACGACAAAAACGATGTTGATGGCATCGGCGTTTGGAGAGGGTTGGGCGCATTTTCCTGTCTTTTGTCCTTCGCGGGCATTGTCGTGTATCTACAGGAAACACAGGAAGGTTACGACTGGAAAAGCCAATTCATGAGCGAGCTTGCCTTGGGCGCGCAGGGCTGGCTGATGGCTCTGGGCTTTTTGCTCTTGGCTCTGGCGATTGTTTTTCACGCGGCCGCAATGGAAAAAATGGGGTTTGCTTCGTCTACCCATGTCATTTGGACCAGGTGCCTCTTTCATGGCGCGGCCGCTGCTTTTCTCGGCGCCGGGCTGGTGAATTTACGGATGGACGCGGCCTTGCATATCGCTTTTGTGCTGTTGGCCTTCATCCTGATGCTGTTGCCCCTGTTTCTCATCCTGCGCGAAAGCCTTCGTCCGGTGCCGCGTGTCGGCGCGGCGCTTGCCATCTTGACGGTCGTGCTGGCCCTGTTGCTTGCAAAATGGCAAATCCTTGAACCTGGCGAAGGGCAACGCCTTTGCGCCTTGGGGCTTCTGGGCTGGCTGGCCTATGGGGAAACCCTCGCCTTCGGGATACGAAAAAACAGGACGCAGCGGCCATGACCGGAAGAAGATTTCCCGGCAAATCCGGCGTTCCGCTTCAGGGCGGCGCGTCTGATGTTCGTGCCGTCCTGTCATGGGGAGCAAAGTCCGTCTCCTGTTTTTCCGGCGCGCTTGCGCCCGGATTTTCGATGTGTTCGCAGACATGGCGCGCAAGGGGGAAGGCGCTGGTCCAGGCGGGGGAGGTTGCGCCAAGAATGTGCAGGGAATGCGCGTCCTGTTCGATGATGAAATCTTTCAATAACGCGCCGCGCCGCCGGTCGAAGATGCGCGGATGCAATCCCACCTTGGCGGCGGGGGCGAGGTGTTCCGCGTGCACATTGGGCAAGAGCGCCTGGACGGCTTCCAGGAAGCCGCGGCGGAAGTAACGCCGACCTTCCTGCCAGGCTTGCTGGCGGTAGCCCTCGCTGTCGTGGAGGAACATCCTGACCAGATCGCGCAACATGCGCAGGGCTTCGATGGGCCGCACGCCATGAAGTCCCTGATAGTGTTCGCGGCCAAAGGCCGGGACAGCGGTAGGCCCCAGATAGATGACGCCATCGGTCGCGCTGGTGGTGTGGATGCCCAGCGTCAATGTGCGCAAGTCCATGACCGGATAAACCAGGTGGTGGAGGCGAATGCCGGCATCCGCCTTCAGCTTCCAGTACAGACCCTTGAACGGCAACAACACGTAATGCCGTCCCACTCCGAATTGATGGGCAATGCGGTCGGCATGCAGTCCGGCGGCGTTGATGGCGTAGCCAAAATGGATGCGCTCGCCATGTTTCAGCGTAACCTGACGGGCGGCGGCATCGACACGCGCCAGTTCGGCGTTGTTCCAGAGCGCCACGCCCGCTTTCCGGACTTCGTCCGCCAGTGTTTTCAGGACATCGGCGGGCGTACCCACGGCAGCGCCGGGAATCCACAGCGCCGCGCCCGTCGCCGAGCGGGTTTCCGGCTCGAGTTCCTTCAGCCCTTGCGCGTCCAGCTTTTCGACGCGCACACCGTTGCCTTGGGCGCGCGCGTACAGGCGTTCCATGTGCGGCGCGTCTTCGACGGCAAGCGGCGTCAGGATTTTGCCGCAGCGATTCAAGGGAATGCCGTGTTCCACATGCCAGGCCGCCATCTCCAGCGCGCCCTGGCGGCAAAGCCGGGCTTTCAGGGAATCCGGCGCGTAATACAGGCCGCTGTGCAGTACGCCGCTGTTGCGCCCGCTGGAATGCCGCCCCGGTTCCGCTTCCTTTTCCAGCACCACAATCGAAGCGGCAGGCTGGCGGCGTTTCAGTTCGCGGGCAATGGCAAGGCCAATGATGCCCGCGCCAATGATGAGAAAGTCGCTTGACATCGGGATCGGGGATCGGGTATCGGGTATCGGAAAAGGCCAGCGGCGATTTTACCGCTCCTTGGGCAAGGATGATGGAAAAATAAACCAGGGAGGGTCAAAATTCGTTATCCGCTCCCCGATCCCGTGCTCAATCCAGTTTCGCGTTGGTGGTCTGCACCACTTTGGCCCAGATGGCGTGGTCGGTCTGGATGAGTTGCGCGAGTTCTTCCGCTGTGCTGTGCAATGTCGACAAGCCTTGCGCGGCGAATCTTTCGCGTACTTCGGCGGTTTGCGAAATCACGTTCAGGGCATCGTTCAGTTTCTTGACAATCGCTTTTGGCGTGGCGGCGGGCGCGATCAGGCTGAACCAGCCCTCGATCACGAAGCCGGGCAGTCCGGCTTCCACGGCGGTGGGGACATTGGGCAGCAGCGGCGAGCGTTCGGCGCTGGTGATGGCCAATGCCTTGGCCTTGCCCGCCTTGATCTGGGGCGAGAGCACCGTCTGGGTGTCGAAGGCCAGATCCACTTCGCCTCCCAGCAGCGCGGCAATCGCCGGGGCGCTGCCCTTGTAGGGAATGTGCAGCAGATCGACGCCGGTCTGGGTCTTGAAACGTTCGCCGGTCAGGTGGCAGAGGGTGCCGCTGCCGCAGGATGAATAGGTAATTTCCCCAGGCTTGCCCTTGGCGAGCGCAATGAGTTCCCGCAAGGTATTGGCCGGCAGCGACGGGTTGGCGGCAATGATGTTGGGAACGGAAGCCAAAAGCGAGATTGGCGCGAAATCCCGGAAGGGATCATAGGCGACTTTCCTGTTGAGGTTGGGCAACAGGGTCAGTTGTCCGGCGGGCGCGACGGCCAAGGTGTAGCCATCCGGGTTGGAACGCGCCACGAATTCGGCGGCAATGGCGGTGCCCGCTCCCGGCTTGTTTTCGATGATGACGGGCTGTTTCAGGGCTTCCGCGAGTTTTTCGCCATAGATGCGGGCGATGGTGTCGCAAGCGCCGCCGGGCGGGAAAGGAACGATCAGCTTTATTGGTTTGGACGGCCAGTCGCTGACGTTCTGGGCATGGGCCGTGGGCGCGACAAGCGTAATCGCCGATAATACGGCGGAAAAGAGACGGAAAAACGCGGACATGAGAAACTCCTGAAAAATTTGAGAAAACGCCAAACGGCAAGGTTTTTCAACGGTCGGCAGACACCGGGGCGCGTTTGGCGCGGGAGACGCCGATATTGTCCAGAATACGGACGCGGGCAATGCCGTCACTTGATTCGCAGGGGATTCCAGACATGGTTCTTCTTTCCCTGGCGCGTTACTTTTTGGCTTCCAGTTGCGCCTTGAAGCGATGGCGCGCCGCCAGATCGTCCTTCAGTCGCTTGGCCGCTTCCTTGCCCGGCTGGAAAATGGCGCTGTGGCCGTTGCCGTCGGCGATGGCCTTGAAGCTCTGGCGTCTGGCCGCCTCGCCCACGACGCGGGTCAATTCGGCAACGATGTCCGGGGGCGTATTGGCGGGAGCGAACAGGCCGTCCCAAAGCGTGAAGTCCGGCTCCGTAAAGCCCAATTCGCGGCTGGAGGGCACATCCGGCAGTTCCGGCAAACGTTCCTTGCCGATAGCCAGCAACGGTACGAGTCGGCCTTCCTTGTACGCGCCCAGGGCGACGCCCAGGTTCGCCGTGCCAATCTGGGTATGTCCGGCGATCAGGTCGGCCACCTGCGGCGCGCTGCCCTTGTAGGGCACCTTGATCAGATCGAGCTGGTAATGCCGCGCCAGTTGTTCGACGGAAAGCTCGGAAACCGCGCCATTGCCGGTAATGCCAAAAGCCAGTTGCGGCTTGTCGGCATCCTTCGCCCGCGCCAGCAATTCGTCGAAAGTCCTGACGCCGATGGAAGGATGCGCCCAGAGCACATAGACCGTTTCCACCACCAGACCCACGGGTGTAACATCCTTGACCGGATCGAAATTCACCGGCTCCGGCGAGGAGACGACATTGCCGACCAGCGCCGTCGTATTGGCGAAGAGAAAGGTATAGCCATCCGCCTTGCCGCGCACGACATGCCGGATGCCGATGGCGCCCGTCGCGCCCGGCCTGTTTTCCACGATGACCGGCTGCCCCAGTTGCGCGGAAACCTCATGCGCCAGCGCGCGGGCATAAATATCCGTCTCTCCGCCCGCAGGCCAGGGGACGACGAAGGTAATCTGCCGCGTCGGCCACGCAGTATCTTCCGCCCGCGCCAGCGAGACGCCGCCCAACACCGCAACGGCGGCGATACCCGTCAACATGGAACCCACGCGCCGGATAAACCCGCGCCTTTCCCGTTTTTTCATGAACTTCCCTCCTCAAGGATCAAGTGTGACGCGGCAAAGCGTAGAGGGAACGACAACGGATGCAAACGAATAAAAACAAATAAGCGAATAAGGCCCCAGGCCATATGCTTTGCAGGCAGATACTCCTGCCGCCCGCAAGAACAGCAATGATGCCGCAGCCGCCTTGACTCCTGACTGCCAGGCGACTGTTGGCACCGAGGGCATGGCCCCATCGGAACAGAACGCCGTGGAAGATTCGGCAACGTGATCGCCGTGTCATTCGACCGGTTCGTCATGGCGGTCAATCGATCGCCATCGCGGAGATCATGGATGGACGATAGACTCTTGCCACGCGATCGCCTCCCGCACACGCCAACCCCGACGTCCCCAACCTCTACGCGACCGGCGAATCGAACGCCATACGCGAAAACGCCGTCGGCGCGCTCACGCTCCTATCGTCAGACCGCCCGTGAAACCGCCGAGCGCGACCATATTGATCCCGATGACCACCGGCAATTGCGCACGGAACTGCGACGGCTCATGAAAACGTAGCGCGGCTGCGGCGTTTCGCGCGAACAATGGGAGTGCGAGCAAGAAGAGCCACACCCAGGGACGCTCGCCGTCCCATAGGCAAGCCGACCAGACGAGAAAGAAAAATCCCGCCGTCAGGAGGACGAAATGGTATTGGCGCGCGCGGCGCATCCCCAGCATCGCCGCGAAGGTGATCTTGCCGCTACGACGATCCTCGTCGAGATCGCGCAGGTTATTGACGTTCAGGACGGCCACGCTCAACAGTCCGCAAGCCGTGGCGGGAACGAAGACGCGCGGATCGAGCGCATGGGCCTGCAAATAATGACTGCCGAGTACTGCGACCCAGCCGAAGAAAATGAATACCGACAGATCGCCGAGGCCGCGATAGCCGTAGGCATGTCGGCCAAGGGTATAACCCAGCGCGGCCGCGATGGAAACCGCGCCCAACGCGAAAAAGTTCAGGGTGTCCACAAGCGCGCGACAGGCGAGCACCGTCAGCGTGGCGCCGGAGAAGATTGACAACAGCATCACGAGCCAGATGGCTTTTTTCATCTCGACGGCCGAAATGAGACCGAGTTGCATGCCCCGTATCGGCCCGAGACGCGCCGATGTGTCGGCGCGGTGGGCGTGGTCGCCGTAGTCGTTGGCGAGATTGGCAAGCAATTGCAGGAGCAGGGCCGTTGCCAGTGCCGCCCAGAAGATCCCGCCGCGCCACGGCGCGCCCGAGACCGCCGCCAGCGCGTTGCCGGTCACGATGCCACAACAGGCCAGCGGCAAGGTACGTGGCCTCATGGAAAGCAGCCACGCGTCAAGAAGCGCCCGCGCCCTGTGGCGAGAACGGGAAGCTGGTGCGAAAACGCCGGAGGAAGCCTGTAATGCTTCCGGGCGGGCGACGGCCATCTTTTCGGCGTGTGGCGTTACGGCACGGGGAGAAGCGGTAGTGATCATCGGCGCATTTTACGAGAATACAGGCCGAACTGTGCAACGCGCCAAAAGTGTTCAATCCCGTCATTGTTGGTTCGGGCTAATAAGTACTTATCCGTAAATAACCATGATTTTGTTGAGCGTGATCATGGCAGCGGCGAGGTGGAGTGAGCCGAGATGGGGCAGGTCGGTTTTCTCGTGTCATCGTAAAAC